>DASXEN010000048.1:0-2483 GCA_036490095.1 Caulobacteraceae bacterium | reverse complement strand
GGCCGCGGCCGCGCAAGCCTACGACAGCCCCGACGAGCTGAAGGCCGATCTGGAGACGGTGTTGGCGAGCCTCCTGGCGCAGCACGGCCAGGCCTTCGCGCGCGGGCCGCTGCCCGACCTGATCCGGGCGGTGGACACCTTCGGCTTCCACCTGGCCCGTCTCGACCTGCGGCAGAACTCGTCGGTGCACGCGCGGACCTGCGCCGAGCTCATGAAGGTCGCCGGCGTCTGCGCCGACTACGAGACCCTGGACGAGGCGGCGCGGCGCGAGCTGCTGATCGCCGAACTGGGGCACGGCCGGCTGCTGCATTCGCCGTTCGCGCAATACAGCGAGGAGACGCAGCGCGAATACGAGGTGCTGACCGCGGCGGCGGAGGTGAAGCGGCTGTACGGCAAGGACGCGATCCGCGCCTACATCGTCTCCAACACCCAGTCGGTTTCGGACCTGCTGGAGGTCTATCTGCTGCTCAAGGAGGTGGGGCTCTATTCGCCCCCGCATGAGGGCGAGGGGCATGCCGGCCATCCGCCGAGCACGCAGATCTTCGCCGAACCCTTGTTCGAGACCATCGGCGACCTGCGCGCCGCGCCGGAGACCTTCAAGGCCTATCTGGGCCTGCCGCTGATCCGCAAGCTGGTGGAGCCGATCGGCCTGCAGGAGGTGATGATCGGTTATTCGGACAGCAACAAGGACGGCAGCTACCTGACCTCGACCTGGGAACTCTACCAGACGTCGCGGGCGCTGGGCGGGGTGGCGCGGGACGAAGGGCTGCGGCTGCAACTGTTCCATGGGCGCGGCGGGGCGGTCGGCCGCGGCGGCGGCTCCAGCTACGAAGCGATCCTGGCCCAGCCCGCCGGCACGGTGAACGGCCGCATCCGCATCACCGAGCAGGGCGAGGTGGTGGCCAACAAATACGCCGACCCGGAGCTGGCGCGGCAGAGCCTGGAGACGCTGACCGCCGGCACGGTGCTGGCCTCGTTCCGCAGCGGCGCCGAGGCCGACGTCACCGCCCCGCACGCCCGGGCGATGGAGGCCCTGTCGCAGGGCTCGATGGCCGCCTATCGCGCGCTGGTCCACGATACGCCGGGGTTCGTCGACTACTTCTACGCCGCGACCCCGATCACCGAGATCGCCGACCTGAACATCGGCAGCCGGCCGACCTCGCGCCAGGCGACCCGCAGCATCGGCGGCCTGCGCGCCATCCCCTGGGTGTTCTCCTGGTCGCAGAGCCGCGCCATGCTGCCGGGCTGGTACGGCTTCGGATCGGCGGTGGAAGGCGCGGGCGTCGCCATCGAGACCCTGGCCGAGCTGCACGAGACCTGGCCGTTCTTCTCCTCCGCGCTGGCCAACATGGAGATGGTGCTCGCCAAGTCCGACCTGGCGATCGCCGGCCGCTATGCGGGGCTGGTGGAGGATCGGGCGCTGGCCGACCACGTGTTTGGCGAGATCAGGGCCGAGTGGGAGCGCACGACGCAGGCGCTGCTGAAGATCACCGGCCAGTCGGCGCTGCTGGACAAGAACCCGGACCTGGCCGCCGCGATCCGCTCGCGGCTGCCCTACATCGACCCGCTGAACCACCTGCAGATCGAGCTGATCCGCCGCCGGCGGCGCGGCGACGAGGACGAGGCGGTGAAGGAGGGCATCCACCTGACCATCAACGGCGTGGCCGCGGGCCTTAGGAACACCGGCTGAAGCCGGGAAGGGGAGAGACGACCATGACCACCCGGCGCGACTACCTCGGGCTTTCGGCGGCCGCGGGCCTGGCGCTGGCGGCCGCGTCGGCGGCGGGAGCGGCGCCGGAGTCGGAGGGGCCGAAGCGAAAGCTGAAGATCCTGATCCTCGGCGGCACCGGCTTCATCGGGCCCAAGGAGGTGCGCTATGCGCTGGCCCGCGGCCACCAGGTGACGATCTTCAACCGCGGCCGGCAGAAGGAGGACTGGCCGGGGCCCGTGGAAGAGCTGCTCGGCGACCGTAACACCGGCGACCTGAAGGCGCTGGAGGGCCGCGAGTGGGACGTCTGCATCGACAATCCCACGACCCTGCCGTTCTGGGTGCGCGACGCGGCCAAGGTGCTGAAGGGCAAGGTCAGGCAGTACATCTTCGTCTCGACCATCTCGGTCTATGCGGCCAACGACACGCCGGCCGACGAGACCGCGGCGGTGGCGCCGTACAAGGGCGCCGATCCCATGGCCGAGACTGCCGAGACCCTGGCCAAGGACCCGTTCCTCTATGGTCAGCTCAAGGCCATCAGTGAAGCCGAAGCGCGCCGCGAGTTCGGCGAGGCGGCGACCACCATCGTGCGCCCGGGTCTGATCGTCGGGCCGGGCGACGCCACCGACCGCTTCACCTACTGGCCGGTGCGGCTGGCCAATCCGGGCGGCCGCTGGGGACCTGAGGCGCTGGCGCCCGGCGATGGGAGCGATCCGGTGCAGTTCATCGACTCCCGCGACCTGGCCGAATGGATCGTGCGCCTGGCGGAGACCGG
>DASXEN010000046.1:0-12972 GCA_036490095.1 Caulobacteraceae bacterium | reverse complement strand
CTGGCCGCCGTTATCGTCGAGGAGCCGGCGACCGACCTCACGCTGCGTGATCCGGCTGACGAGACGGCGCTTGCGGAGGCGCTGGAGGCGACGCCGCTGCCCGGCGGCTCGCTGCGTCGCGCCGGCCGGGGCCGCATCGAGGAATGGCCGGGGTTCGCCGAGGGGCGCTGGTGGGTGCAGGACACCGCCGCCGCCATCCCGGCGCGGCTGCTGGCGCCGGCGGCCGGCGAAACTGTGCTCGACCTCTGCGCCGCGCCGGGCGGCAAGTCGCTGCAACTGGCCGCCGCCGGCGCCCGCGTCACCGCCCTCGACCGCTCCGCCGGGCGGCTGGCGCGCCTGGGCGAGGCGCTGGTCCGGACCGACCTCGCCGCCGAGTCGGTGGTCGCCGACGCCGAGAGCTGGACGGACGCGCGCCGGTTCGACGCCGTGCTGCTCGACGCGCCCTGCACCTCCAGCGGCACCTTCCGTCGCAATCCCGACGTGCTCTGGACGCTCGGCCCGCGCGACGTCGCCAAGCTCGCCGAGACGCAAGGCCGCCTGCTGGACGCCGCCGCCACGCGCGTCCGGCCGGGCGGGCGGCTCGTCTACTGCGTCTGCTCGCTGGAGCCCGAGGAAGGCGAGGCGCAGGCCCGCGCCTTCCTGAAGCGCCACCCGGATTTCGCGGTCGATCCCGCCCAGCCCGGCGAGGCCGGCGCCCCGCCGCAGAGCCTGGCGGCCGACGGCTGGCTGCGGCTGCTGCCACATCAGTTGGAGGGCGGCATGGATGGGTTCTTCGTGGCGCGGTTCGCCAAGTCCGGGTGATCGGCCGGAGGCTCGATCCCCTCACCCTCCCACGATGCTGACGCATCGCGGGCCCCTCCCTCTCCCGATGGGAGAGGTTAGGTGAGGGCCGCCGCGAAATACCTCTCCCATCGGGAGAGGGAGGGGCCCGACCGCGAAGCGGTTGGGAGGGTGAGGGGATCGGGCGTGGACCGCAGGCGCCGCCGCCCGCCTTGCCGCGACTCTCGCCGCGGCTTAAGCCCACGCCATGGCCCGGCCCGCGCCCATCATCGCGCCTTCGATCCTGGCGGCGGATTTCGCGCGGCTCGGCGAGGAGGCGCGGGCGGTCGAGGCGGCGGGGGCGGACTGGCTGCACGTCGACGTGATGGACGGCCACTTCGTGCCCAACCTCACCATCGGCCCGGACGTGGTCAAGGCGCTGAGGCCCCACGTCTCCATCCCGCTCGACGTGCACCTGATGATCGCCCCGGCCGATCCCTACCTGGAGGCGTTCCGCGCCGCCGGCGCCGACTGGATCACCATCCATCCGGAGGCCGGGCCGCACCTCGACCGCAGCCTGAGGCGCATCCGCGAACTCGGGGCCAAGGCGGGCGTCGCCTTCAACCCCTCGACGCCGCCGGAGACCATCGAGTGGATGCTCGACGACGTGGACCTCGTGCTGGTCATGTCGATCAATCCCGGCTTCGGCGGCCAGAGCTTCATGCCCTCGCAACTCGGCAAGATCGCCCGGCTGAAGGCGATGATCGAGGCGTCGGGGCGCGACATCGTCATCGAGGTCGACGGCGGCGTGACGCCGCAGACCGCCCGCCAGTGCGTGGCGGCTGGGGCGGGGGCGCTGGTGGCCGGCACGGCGGTGTTCCGCGGCGGCCCCGGCGAATACGCCGCCAATATCCAGGCTCTTAAGGAAGCCTGACGAAGCTCTCGGCCATGGCCAGGGCGCCCCGACCTCCTTCAGTGCTTTCCCGACTGCCAGCGGCGGCGCTGGCCGCGCTTGGCCGCCGCCTCGCCGCCGAGTGGCGCGCGAGCGCCCTGCACCGGATGGCGATCGCCGGCCCCGGGGCCGCCGGGCTCGCCACCCGGCCGCGCGACTTCCGCCCCGGCGACCCGCTCGCCGGCGCCCACCTGCTGCGCGGCGAGTTCGTCTTCTATGGCGAAGGGCTGCAGCTGGCCCCCGGCGGCGACCCGTGGCGGCGCGCCGCGCCCAACCGCCGCTACGCCATCGCCCTGCACGACTTCCGCTGGGCGCGGAGCCTGCTCACCGCCGGCGAGCCCGGCGCGCGGGATCTGCTGCGATACTGGCTGGAGTGGCGGCGGCTGTTCGGCCGCTTCAACGCCTTCGCCTGGTCGGGCGCGGTGCTGGAGCGGCGGCTCTACAACCTCGCCTGCGGCGGCGCCGCGATCCTGCCGCTGGCCTCCGAGGCCGAGGCGGCCGCCTTCGCCGACGACCTCGCCCGGCAGGCGCGGCATCTGCTCGGCGAGCCGGGCGGAGGACGGGCGGCCGAGCGCCTGGCCGTCGCGGCGATTGTCGGCGTGGCGGTGGGCGGACGGGCCGGCGAGCAGCTGCTGACCCGCGCGCTGCCGCGGCTGAGCGACGTGATCGCCGATGCGGTGCGCCCGGACGGCGTGCACGGCAGCCGCGCGCCGGAGCGCGGGCTGGAGCTGCTGTTCGACCTGCTCACCCTCGACGACGCCCTGGCGCAGGCCGGCGCGCCGGCCCCCACCGCGGTGGCGCGGGCCATCGATCGCCTGGCGGCCGGCACGCGGCTGCTGACCCTCGGCAAGGCGCGGCTGGTCAGCTTCCACGGCGGCGAGGCGGGCTCGCCGCAGCAGGTGGCCACGGCGCTGGAGCTGGAGGCGGCGCGCGGCGAGCCGGTGAAGTCGGCGATCTACGGCCGCTACCATCGGCTGGAGGGCCGCAGCCTGGCGCTGCTGGCCGACACCGGCGCGCCGCCCGGCGATCCCTGGGCCGGCAGCGCCTGCGCCCAGCCGGCCGCCATCGCCATCTCCATCGAGGGCCGTCCGCTGGTGGTGGGCTCGGCCTGGTCGGCGAAGGCGGAGGTCGGCGGGCTGCTGCGCGGGCCGGCCGGCGGCTCCTGCCTGGCGCTCGGCGGCCATTGGCCGGCGGCGGCGTTGCGGCGCGGCCTGGCGGCCGGCGAGGACGCGGCGCGGCTGGAGCTGGGGCCGATCGACGTGCGCGCCGAGCGCCAGGGCTCGGGCGACGAGACCTGGCTGGAGGTGGTCCACGACGGCTGGCTGGTGCTGGGCTTCGAGGCGACGCGGCGGCTCTACGTCGACTACGCGACCGACGAGCTGCGCGGCGAGGAGATCCTGGCGCCCGCCGGCCGCGCCCGACCGCTCGCCGCCGAGGCGATGGTGCGCTTCCACCTCGCCCCCGGTGTCGCCGCCCAGGTCGCCGTTGACGGCCGCAGCGCCGTGCTGCGCCCGCCCGGCGCCCGCGGCTGGCGGCTGCGCAGCGACGCCGGCATGCGGCTCGATCCGGGCGTGGTGTTCGAGGAGGGCGAGCCGCGCGCCGCCCAGGTGCTGATCCTCGCCGCCCCGACCGGCGCGGACGGCCTGCGCATCCGCTGGAAACTGGCCCGCGACGAGGGGTGAGCGGCCACCGCCGCCGGAGCCGCTTGACTCGTCCTCATACTGTGTGGCACACACTGTGTGGAACACACTATGTGACGCACGGGTCATGCCGCTCGACGACGACATCTTCGAAAAGCTGAAGCTGGAGCTGCGCCGCGGCAGCCTGGTGCTGGCGGTGCTGGCGGTGCTGAAGGCCGAGCGCTACGGCTACACGCTGCGCAAGGACCTCGCCGACGCCGGGCTGGCGATCGACGAAGGCGCGCTCTACCCGATGCTGCGCCGGCTGGAGAGCCAGGGCCTGCTGACCAGCGAGTGGCGCGAGGAGGAGAAGCGCAACAAGCGCTTCTACCGCCTCTCCGACGACGGCGCGGCGCTGCTCGAAGAGCTGGCTCGCGAATGGCGCGCCATCAACACCACCCTCGACCACCTGCTCTGAAGAAGGGGCCAGCCATGGACCTCATCGACCGCTATCTCGACACCGTGCGGCTGCTGCTGCCGCGCGAGCAGCGCGACGACATCGCCGCCGAGCTGCGCGACGTGCTGATGAGCCGGCGCGAAGACCGCGAAGCCGAGCTCGGCCGCCCGCTGACCCGCAAGGAAAACGAGGCGATGCTGCGCGAGTACGGGCATCCGTTCGTCGTCGCCGCCCGCTACGGGCGCCAGCAATTCCTGATCGGGCCGCAGCTCTACCCGCTCTATGCGCTGGTGCTGAAGGTCGTCGTCGCGGCCGTCGCGTTCGCGGCCCTGGTGACCGGCCTGGTACAGGCGGCGGTGAACCCGGGCCAGGTCGGCCACGCCGTCGGCACGGCGCTCGGCGTGGTCTGGACCGGCGGGTTCGCGTCGGTCGGCGCCGTCACTGTGGTCTTCGCGATCCTGCAGCGGACCGGCCTCAGCGCCAGGATGCTGAGCACCTGGAGCGTCGACGAGCTGCCGCGCATCTCGACCCGCCGGCGGCGCGCGCCGGCCTGGTTCGAGCATGTCGGGGACGCCGTGGTGCAGACGCTGTTCCTGCTGTGGTGGACCGGCGTGCTGCCGGTCGGCTGGGCGAGCATCGAGGCCGAGCCGCACGGCCGGCTGTTCTTCCAGCTCGCGCCCATCTGGCACACGCTCTACTGGCCCGTGGTCGTGCTGGCGGTGGCCGCCGTGCTCTGCGACGTCGTCAAGCTGGCGACGCTGAGCCGCCCGCGCGTCGCCTACGCCCTCAACATCCCCGTCCACGCCGGGATGGTGGGCCTCGCCGCGAGCGCGCTCGGCGCCGACCGCTGGATGATGGTAACCGGCGCGCAGGTGCCGCCGGCCGCGCTCGTCGCCGTCGACAAGGGGGTCAACGTCGGCTTCTACGTCTCCCTGATCCTGGTGATCCTGGTCAGCCTCGCCGCCATCGCCACCAACGGCTGGCGGCTGCTGCGCCCGCAGCCCGCCAAGCCGGCGCGGGCCTAGAAAAACGCGGCGGGCCGGCTTAAAAGCCGACTCGTCCGCGTGACTGGCGAAGGGTGGATCACCACCGGGGAGCGCGGGCCGTCGACTACGAAGCCGCACGCCTGGGCGCCCCTCTCGATCAGGAGACCGCCATGCCTGCCGTGCCCGCATTCCCCCCGTCCCCCGACCTCTACCCGGTCCGCCGCGCCCTCATTTCGGTGTCGGACAAGACCGGCCTCGTCGACACCGCCAAGGCCCTCGCCGAGCTCGGCGTGGAGCTGGTCTCCACCGGCGGCACCAAGGCCGCCATCGCCGCCGCCGGGCTGGCGGTGAAGGACGTCACCGACCTCACCGGCTTTCCGGAGATGATGGACGGGCGGGTGAAGACGCTGCACCCGGTGGTGCACGGCGCCCTGCTGGGCATCCGCGACGCCGAGAGCCACGTGGCGGCCATGGCCGAGCACGGCATCGGCGCGATCGACCTGCTCTACGTCAATCTCTACCCGTTCGAGGCGACCGTGGCCGGCGGCGGCGACTTCGCGGCTTGCGTCGAGAACATCGACATCGGCGGCCCGGCGATGATCCGCTCGGCGGCCAAGAACCACGGCTACGTCGCCGTCTGCACCGCCCCGGAGGACATGGTCGAGGTGCTGGAGGCGCTGAAGGCGGACGGCGCCACCTCGCTCGCCCTGCGCCGCCAGCTCGCCGCCCGCGCCTTCGCCCGCACCGCCGCCTACGACGCGGCCATCTCGTCCTGGTTCGCCGGCGAGGTGGGCCAGACCTGGCCGGCCCGCAAGGCCATCGCCGGCCAGCTGCGCCAGACCATGCGCTACGGCGAGAACCCGCATCAGAAGGCGGCCTTCTACACCTTCGCCGCGCCGCGAACCGGCGTCGCCACCGCCCGCCAGCTGCAGGGCAAGGAGCTGAGCTACAACAACGTCGGCGACACCGACGCCGCCTTCGAGCTGGCGGCCGAGTTCGACCCGGCCGAGCGCGCCGCCGTCGCCATCATCAAGCACGCCAACCCCTGCGGCGTGGCGCTGGGGGCCGATCTGAAGAGCGCCTACGAGCGGGCGCTGCAGTGCGATCCGGTGTCGGCCTTCGGCGGCATCGTGGCGATGAACCGCCGGCTCGACGCCGCCGCCGCCGGCGAGATCGTCAAGATCTTCACCGAGGTGGTGATCGCCCCGGAGGCCGACGACGACGCCATCGCCGTCTTCCGCCGCCGCAAGGACCTGCGCCTCCTGATCACCGGCGGCCTGCCCGATCCGCTGGCCAGGGGCGAGGTGTTCCGCTCGGTGGCCGGCGGCTTCCTGGTCCAGTCGCGCGACGACGCGCGGCTCAAAGCCTCGGACCTGAAGATCGTCACCAGGCGCCAGCCGACCGAGGCCGAGGTGCGCGACATGCTGTTCGCCTTCACCATCGCCAAGCACGTGAAGTCCAACGCCATCGTCTTCGCCAAGGACGGCCAGACCGCCGGCGTCGGGGCCGGGCAGATGAACCGCCGCGACTCGGCCCGCATCGCCGCCATGCGCGCCGCCGAGGCCGCCGAGCTGGCGGGGCTGCCGGACTCGCTGGCCAAGGGCTCGGCCTGCGCCTCCGAAGCCTTCTTCCCCTTCGCCGACGGCCTGATCCAGGCGGCGGAGGCCGGCGCCACCGCGGTGATCCAGCCCGGCGGCTCGATCCGCGACGAGGAGGTGATCGCCGCCGCCGACGCCGCCGGCGTCACCATGGCCTTCACCGGCGTCCGCGTGTTCCGCCACTGAAGAGCGCGCGCCGCGCGACCCGTGGCGGGTCGCGCGGCGATCGGCTAAGCTGGGGCGGGCGTCACCGGGGAGGCTTTCGTGGCCGCAGGCATCATCGTTCTCATTCTCTTGATCGTGGCGTTGGTGGTCACCTTCTCCTCGATCAAGATCGTCCCGCAGGGCTTCGAGTTCACCGTCGAGCGGTTCGGCCGCTACACCCGCACCCTGAAGCCGGGCATCACCATCCTGACCCCGTTCGTCGAGTCGATCGGGCGCAAGATCAACATGATGGAGCAGGTGCTGCCGGTGCCGCAGCAGGAGGTGATCACCAAGGACAACGTCGGCGTCCAGGTCGACGCCATCGTCTTCATCCAGGTGATGGACGCCGCCGCCGCCGCCTACCGGGTCGCCAACCTCTCCGGCGCCATCACCCAGCTGACCATGACCAACCTGCGCACCGTGGTGGGCTCGATGGAGCTGGACGAGGTGCTGTCCAACCGCGAGCACATCAACACCCGGCTGCTGGCGGTCATCGACGAGGCCACCAACCCCTGGGGCGTCAAGGTGGCGCGCATCGAGATCAAGGATCTGCAGCCGCCGCCGGACATCACCAACGCCATGACCCGGCAGATGAAGGCCGAGCGCGAGCGGCGGGCGGTGATCACCGAGGCCGAGGGCGAGCGGCAGGCCGCCATCACCCGCGCCGAGGGCGCCAAGCAGTCGGCCATCCTGCAGGCCGAGGGCCGCAAGGAGGCCGCCTTCCGCGACGCCGAGGCCCGCGAGCGGCTGGCCGGCGCCGAGGCCCAGGCCACCAAGGTGGTCTCCGACGCCATCGAGACCGGCAGCGTCAACGCGCTGAACTACTTCGTGGCGCAGAAGTACGTCGAGGCGTTCGGCAAGCTCGCCGAGTCCAACCAGCAGCGCACGGTGATCGTGCCGGCCGACTTTGCGGGCATCTCCGGCTCGATCGCCGGGGTCCTGGAGCTGGTGCGCGGCGCGCAGGGCGGTCCCTCGCCCGCGCCGCCGCGCCAGCCGCCGCGCCCGCCCACGGCCGCGCCGGCGTCGGGCAGCTGAAATGAGCATGGACGCCGCCGAGGCGCTGTTCTTCGCCCATCCGTTCTGGAGCTGGATCGCCATCGGCGGCCTCTTTTTGATCGGCGAGCTGATGACCGGCTCGGGCTGGCTGCTGTGGCCGGCCGGCGCGGCCGCGGCGACGGCGGTGACCACCTACTTCGCCCGCCTCTCCTGGCCGTTGCAGGTGGTGCTGTTCGTGGCGGTGGCGATCGTCGCCACCTACCTCGGCCGCCGCTTCCTGCCGCCCGCCGGCCGCGGCAATCGCGACATCAACGACCCGGCGCCGCGCATCGTCGGCCAGCAGGGCGAAGCCGTGGCGCCGTTCACCGCTGGCCTCGGCCGCGTGTTCGTCGACGGCAAGGAATGGGCCGCCGAGCTCGACGGCGGCGGCGACCTGGCGGCCAAGTCCAAGGTCGAGGTGGTGAAGATCCTGGGCGGCGCGCGGCTGCGCGTGCGGGCGGCCTGACCCACCCCAACCTAGGCCGGCCGGGATTGAAGGGGTGGGCAAAGCCAAACTAAAGCAGCGCCGCAGGCGCAGTTTCTAACCACGGAGGACACGGAGAAGGCACGGAGTTCACGGCGGAGCCTCTGTGTCCTCCGTGCCTTCTCCGTGTCCTCCGTGGTCAAAGAGATTGCCTGCGGCGCGCTGCCGATCTCAGGCGAGCCCGCCCTGCGTCCTGCCTGGGTCCCGGCGTGCGCCGGATGAGCGGGGTCCGAGCGTTATTTCTTCGCCAGGGCGGCCAGCTGTTCCTGCATGGCGGCCATCTGCTTTTTCAGCTCGGTGATGTCGTCCTTGGCCGGCTCGGCGGCGGGGGCGGGGGCTGGCGCGGCGGCGGCTTCGGGCTCGTCGGTGCGGAAGGGGAAGGGCGAGAACATCTTCATCGCCCGGTCGAACAGCGCCAGGTTCTGCCGGATCTGTTCCTCGTAGGCGCCGATGCCGGCCGGGCTCATCGTCGAGAACTGGCCGCGCAGCCGCTCCTGCTGGCGGATGAAGCTGTCCAGCGACAGCTCCAGGTAGCTGGGCAGGAAGGCCTGCATCTGGTCGCCGTAGAAGCGGATCAGCTGGCGCAGGAACTGGATCGGCAGCAGGTTCTGCCCGCGGCTCTCTTCCTCGAAGATGATCTGGGTCAGCACCTTGCGGGTGATGTCCTCGCCGGTCTTGGCGTCGTAGACCACGAAGTCGACGCCTTCGCGCACCATGCCGGCCAGGTCGTCGAGGGTGATGTAGGTGCTGGTCGCCTTGTTGTAGAGGCGGCGGTTGGCGTACTTCTGGATCACCACCTTTTCGCCGGCGGCGGCGCCCTTCCGCATCTGGCCCTGCTCGGTCATGTCGCCCCTGGTTTTTGTGCGCAGCATTGCCTTTTTCGCACTGCGGCGCCGCAGATGCAAATGCGCCGTGCGGGCAGGCTCATTTGCGCCGCGCGGGCGCATTAGGCATATGGTCGCCCAGCCTCCCCGCCCGGATCGGAGCCCTCCATGAGCGACCCCATCAGCGACATCGTCATCGTCTCGGCCCAGCGCACGCCGGTGGGCTCGTTCAACGGCGCGCTCGCCAGCCTGCCCGCCCACGAGCTGGGCCGGATCGTCATCCAGGCGGCGGTGGAGAAGGCCGGCGTCCAGCTCGGCGACGTCGACGAGGTGATCCTCGGCCAGGTGCTGCAGGCGGGGGCCGGGCAGGGGCCGGCGCGGCAGGCCTCGGTCAACGCCGGCGTGCCGGTCGAGAGCCCGGCCTGGAGCGTCAACCAGCTGTGCGGCTCGGGCCTGCGGGCCGTCGCCCTGGGCGCCCAGCAGATCGCCGCCGGCGATGCGAAGATCGTCGTCGCCGGCGGCCAGGAGAGCATGAGCCAGTCGCCGCACGCGCAGAACCTGCGCACCGGCCAGAAGATGGGCGACCTCGCCCTCGTTGACACGATGATCAAGGACGGGCTCTGGGACGCCTTCCACGGCTACCACATGGGCCAGACGGCCGAGAACATCGCCGCCCGCTGGCAGATCACCCGCGAGGACCAGGACCGCTTCGCCGTCGCCAGCCAGAACAAGGCCGAGGCGGCGCAGAAGGCCGGCCGCTTCAAGGCCGAGATCGCCCCGGTTACGGTGAAGGGCCGCAAGGGCGACACGGTGGTCGCCGACGACGAGTACGTGCGCCACGGCGTGACGCTGGAGAGCGTCTCGGGCCTGCGCCCGGCTTTCGCCAAGGACGGCACCGTCACCGCCGCCAACGCCTCGGGGCTGAACGACGGCGCCGCGGCGCTGGTGCTGATGAGCGCCGGCGAGGCCAAGGCCCGTGGGCTGCAGCCGCTGGCCCGCATCGCCTCCTGGGCGCACGCCGGCGTGCCGCCGGAGATCATGGGCACAGGGCCGATCCCGGCGACGCAGAAGGCGCTGGAGAAGGCCGGCTGGAAGGTCGGCGACCTCGACCTGATCGAAAGCAACGAGGCCTTCGCCGCCCAGTCGCTGAGCGTGGTGCGCGAGCTCGGCCTCGACCCGGCCAAGGTCAACGTCAACGGCGGCGCCATCGCCATCGGCCACCCGATCGGCGCCTCGGGCGCCCGCATCCTCACCACCCTGCTGCATGAGATGCAGCGCTCGGGCGCGAAGAAGGGCCTCGCCACCCTCTGCGTCGGCGGCGGCATGGGCGTGGCGCTGACGGTGGAAGCGGTGTGATCGTGCGTGGTTCGAGACGCGCCTGCGGCGCTCCTCACCATGACGAATATTATTGAAATACAATCAATTACGTCATCCTGAGGAGCCCGCGCCAGCGGGCGTCTCGAAGGACGCAGGGAGAAAGCGATGACCAGGGTAGCCTTCGTCACCGGCGGCACGCGCGGGATCGGGCGGGCGATCAGCAGCCGCCTGCGCGCGGCCGGCTACAAGGTCGCCGCCGGCTATGCGTCCAACGACGTCGCCGCGCAGGCCTGCGCCGACGAGCTGGGGGTGATGGCGGTGAAGGGCAACGTCTCCTCGTTCGCCGACTGCGCGGACGCGGTGAAGCGGGTCGAGGCCGAGCTCGGGCCGGTCGACACCCTGGTCAACAACGCCGGCATCACCCGCGACGCCGTGCTGCACCGGATGAGCGAGGAGCAGTGGAGCGAGGTGATCCGCGTCAACCTCGCCTCGATCTTCAACATGACCCGCAACGTCATCGAGGGCATGCGCGAGCGCAGCTTCGGGCGGATCGTCAACATCTCGTCGATCAACGGCCAGAAGGGCCAGATCGGCCAGTCCAACTACTCGGCCGCCAAGGCCGGCATGATCGGCTTCACCAAGGCGCTGGCGCAGGAGAACGCCAAGAAGGGCATCACCGTCAACGCCATCGCCCCCGGCTACATCGACACCGAGATGGTGGCCGCCGTGCCACAGAACGTGCTTGAGCAGATTGTCGCAGGCATCCCGGTGGGCCGGCTCGGCATGGCCGACGAGATCGCCCGCTGCGTCGCCTTCCTCGCTGCGGAGGACGCCGCCTTCATCACCGGCTCGACGTTGACGGTGAACGGCGGCCAGTACATTACAGGCTAGTTAGACGTCCAAAAACCGCCCCAGTCGGAGGGCATGCCGAAGGGATGGCGGCGCCACAGGCGGCATTCCGTTTGGTACAAGCGTGCGCTGTCGGACTCCTGGCGACGGCGCTCGCGCCGCTGGCGGCGGGCGCGCCGATCACCCTGCGCGACGCCTTCACCGTCGGCCGCCTCGGCAACCGCCCCGACTCCCCGGTGATCGGCCGCTACCAGACCGACGACGGCGGCGTCTTCGTGCTCGACCGCTCGACGCCGAAGCCGCTGATGAAGTTCGGCGACGATCCGGAGATCTGGGCGCTGGCGCCGTCGCCAGGGCCGCGCGGCGACATCATCTACCGCAACGACCTCGGCGAGGAGATGCTGCGGGCCACCAACCTCGGCGGCATGACCGTGTTCACCGACAAGCGCCCCGGTGGCTCGCCGGCGGCGCTGGACGGCGCCTCGTCGCCGCTGCGGGTGTCGCAGATCAGCGCCGCCTCGCTGTTCGTGCACTTCTACCAAGCCAGCGTGCGGGCCAGCCGCGCCGCCCAGCACGCGATCGGCTTCGAGACCCGCGAGGACGCCGAGCCCGCCACCGCCCCCTACATGGCCGACGCCGCGCTGGTGGCCAGCGAGGCGCTGGTCGACATCGCCGCGCATCCGAACGGCCGCGCGACGCTGGCCCGCATCGCCGACGTGGTCATCGCCCAGGGCCCGAGGTCGGCCGCCAGCCTGCAGAAGGGCGTGCTGACGGTGACCATCGTCCCCGCCCAGGGCGTCGCCGGCCGCCCGTCGTCCCGCAAGATCGAGCACGCGGCGGGGGCGCGGTAGGCGCGGCGTCCTTCTCAAGTTAGGAAGAACGCGTCCGCCGGTCCGCGGCGCGCGTGCAGCGATTTCCGACGCCAAGCGCATTGGAAGACGGCGGCAACGCGAGCGGTTGAGCTTGTTGCTTCCGAAAGGTAGCAATCATGCTGATTTCGCGGAGGCTTGGCGTGCCTGACCCGTTCACTCAAGCCTACGACCTGTCGCAACTGGCGCTGCAAATCACGACGGGCGTAAGCCAACTTTGGACATGGCACTTTGCGGTGGTTATTGGCGCTGTAGGCTGGGGTGTAACTAGCTACACCTCCAAGAAGTCCGCGCCACTTGTTTTAGCGGTGTGTGTCGGAATTGCTGTTTTCTTATTCTCAATACTAAATTTGTATAGTATATCGTCTTCTTATGAAAGACTTAATGATGTTCTACAGTTGCTATCGGCCACTTGGATTGAGGCCGGAGTTCATATCCCGTCCTGTGGATCGACGCCGGGCCTTTGCCACTTTTCAAGCCTCTTTAGGTTCAACTGGTTGGTCTTCGGCGGAATGGACGTCATTATCAGTGTTGTGGTTGCAGTCCTCATGGCAGGGCCTCGCTTCAGACAGGCGACTCACCCACGCCCAGCACGTGACCTCTCCGCTGATACGGATCACCAAGTAAAGCAGTAGCTACCCCAGCCCCCGCCAGCACAGTACGTCCGTCCCCGGCCAGGGCGTCGCCTCGTAGACGCCGCGGGCGATGGCGCGCGCCAGGCAGTCGGCGGCGAGCGCGCCCAGACGGGCGACGGTCAGCAGCCGGGGCGCCTCGACCTGGCGCCGGCCGGTGGCGAGCGCGAACACCACGTCGCCGTCGAACGGCGCGTGGGCGGGGCGCAGGGCGCGGGCGAGGCCGTCCTGGGCCATGATGGCGAGGCGCTTGGCCTCGGCCGGGGTCAGGGCCGCGTCGGTGGCGACGCAGGCGATGGTGGTGTTGGCGCGCGTGGCCCCCTCGGCGACCGGCCCCTTGGCGAGGCCCCAGTCGTCCGGCGCGGCGGCGAGGCCCGCTGCGCCCAG
>DASXEN010000029.1:0-1967 GCA_036490095.1 Caulobacteraceae bacterium | reverse complement strand
GCTGGTGTTCGACGACCTGACGCAGCCCGAGTTCGTGCTCGACCTCTGGCTGCCGGAGGACGAGGGCCGCGGCGACGAGCTGCCGCCCGGCGAGGCCATCGCCGAGGCCAACCGCTGGCTCGCCCGCATCGAGGCCCTGCTGCGCCGGCCGGTGACGGCCAAGCGCCCGCCCCCCGCGCAGCCGTCCGCGCCGCAGGTCAGCGCCCCGATCGCGCCTGAGCCGCCTGCCGCCGCACCCGAACCGCCGCCCCCGCCGCTGTTCGCCTTCCGCGCGCCGGCCGACGCCGATCCACCGCCCTGGGACGAGGCCGAGATCGACGAAGACGACGACGAATACCACGATGACGACGAACACTCTGGCGACGACCGGGCCCGGATGGCCGGTCGCTGAGCCGATGGGCGAGATCGTTCTCTACGGCGACGTCTACAACCGCACCTTCACCGCCCGCTGGATCCTGCAGGAGCTGGGCCTCCCCTATAGCGAGACCAGCGTGCGCCTGCGCCGCCGGGAGCAGAAGCGGCCGGAATTCCTGGCGATCAATCCGATGGGCAAGCTGCCGGCCCTGACCGACGACGGCGTCGTGGTCACCGAGACCACGGCCATCTGCCTCTACCTCGCCGACCGCTATGGCCTGGGAACGCTCGCGCCGGCGCCGAACGATCCGGCCCGCGCGCCCTACCTGCGCTGGGCGGTGTTCGCCACCGCGGTGCTGGAGCCGGCGATCTACATGCGCGAGCAGGACGTGGATCCCAGCGCCGTCGGCTGGGGCGACTATGAGACCGCGCTGAACGCCCTGGAGACCGCGCTCTCGCCCGGGCCCTGGCTGCTCGGCGAGGCGTTCAGCGCCGCCGACGTGACCCTGGGCGCGGTGCTGTCGGTGGCGATGTTCAACGGCCGCGTGCCCGGCCGGCCGGCGCTGGAGGCCTACAACCAGCGGCTCGCCACCCGCCCCGCCTACCGGCGCGCCGCCGAGGCGACCTGGCCGCCGTCGTGAGTTGGGTAAGGTGTTGACTAGCCAGGACACCGCGAAGACCTGACGGCCGGTTCGAGTAAGCGGCCTCCTCCCCTTGTGGGAGGAGGTGGCGGCCGAAGGCTGCCGGAGGTGGGGTTTTGCTCCGCCATCCGCACAATACGATGCTTCGGATGACAGCGAGACTCCTGAGAGACCCCACCTCCGACCCGCTCCGCGGGCCACCTCCTCCCACAAGGGGAGGAGGACCCGAGAAGAGCGGCTAGCTCAAGGCGAACGCCACGGCCGCCTCGCAGTGGGCGACAGCGGTGTCGACGGTGGGCAGCGGCATGTCGGCCGGGTCCAGCAACAGGCCAATCTCCGTGCAGCCGAAGACGATCCCGTCGCAGCCCGCGGCGCGGCCCTTGCCGATCATCGCCAGCACCGCGGCCTTCGACGCCTCGCCGATCACGCCCACCACCAGCTCGTCGTAGATGATCGCGTGGAGGGCCTCGCGGTCGGCCTTGTCCGGCGTCAGCGTCTCGATCCCCTGGGCCGCCAGCCGCTCGGCGTAGAACGGCTTTTCCATGGTGAAGCGGGTGGCCAGCAGCAGGGCCTTGCTGACGCCCACCGCCTTCAGCGCCTCGGCCGTCGCGTCGGCGATGTGGATCACCGGCGCGCTCACCGCGTCGGCCACCTCACGATAGTTCAGGTGCATGGTGTTGGCGCAGATCAGGATAGCCTCCGCGCCCGCGCCTTCCAGCCGCCGCGCCGCGTCGGCCAGGATGCGCCCGGTGGCGTCCCAGTCGTCCTTGGCCTGCAACGCCGCGATGGGGGCGAAGTCCAGCGACCAGAGCGCGATCCGCGCCGAATGCAGCCCGCCCAGCCGCTCGCGCACCAGCCGGTTGATGAGCTGGTAGTAGACGGTGGTGCTCTCCGCGCTCATCCCGCCGATGAGGCCGATGGTCTTCATCTTGGGGTCTTCATGCGGTCGCCTCAGATGTCCGCGTAGACGTG
>DASXEN010000015.1:0-2416 GCA_036490095.1 Caulobacteraceae bacterium | reverse complement strand
GCTCTGATTCGCCGAGCAGGATGCGGGCAACGGCATCGGGTCCCGCTTCGCCGCCCAGCCAGGCCTCCAGCACCGCCGGCACGTGATCGATCCAGGGCAGGATGTAGGGCGCGCCGTTGGTGAGAATCACCACCGTGCGCGGATTGGCGGCGAGCACCGCCTCGACGAGGGCGTTCTGGTCGCCGGGAAGGTCGAGGCTGTCGCGGTCGTACCCCTCCCCTTCGCTGATCGAGGCCGCGCCGATCACCACCAACGCGGCATCGCAGGTCGCCGCCAGCGAGGCCGCCTCCTCGATCGAACCGCGCGGCATCCGCACGCCG
Organism: Caulobacteraceae bacterium; assembly: GCA_036490095.1. GTDB lineage: Bacteria > Pseudomonadota > Alphaproteobacteria > Caulobacterales > Caulobacteraceae > Acaudatibacter. The sequence goes on along the minus strand of DASXEN010000015.1, from coordinate 2,096 downwards.
AGGCTCACATACTCCCAGGCCAGACCCGACCCGTCCGAACCACCGCCGTCTGTCCGCGTCGGCGGGGCGCGGACGTATTCGACGCGGATGCGGTAGCCGCGGCCGGCGGCCAGCTCCACCGCGACGGTCTTGCGCGGCGCATCGCCGCCACCGAGATCGAGCCGGTCGGGCTCGCCGGGCGTGGATGCGTCGATGATCGGCTTGCCGTCCAGCCAGACGCGCATCTCGCCCGGCCCGCGCAGCGACAGCTCATGGCGCCCATCGCCCTCGGGCCAGAACCAGCCGGACCAGCGGAAACCGGTGTAAGCCAACGGCTCGCGGCCGCCGAGATTGTGGCTGACCAGCTTGCCCAACGCCCGTTCCGGTCGCGACTCGATCGGCAAGGCGTCAAAGTCGTCGGTGGCGAAATACTCGCAGAGCACGCCGGCCTGGCCGCGCGCCTCGTCGGGGCTGAACATCTGCGGCCGCGCCGCCGGCGGGACCGGCTCGTTGTCGCCGCCATCGGCGGTCAGCACCTCGGCCTTTCCGGCCAGCCGCTCGCTGATCGCCGACAGCATCGAGACGCGCCGGTCGGTTCGCACCTGCGAGGAGCCGCCGCCCTGGATGCGCCGCGCCGCCGCGTTGGGGCCGACCACCGCCAGCCGGGTCAGCTTGTCGGGATCGAGCGGCAGCAGTTGACCCTCGTTGCGTAGCAGCACCACCGCCTCGGCCGCGGCCTGCTCGGCGATCTGGCGATGCCGCGCGGTGCGGATCTCGCCCTTGGGCGGCGGCCGGCCGTCGAGTACGCCGGTGCGCAGGATCAGCCGGCACAGCCGCAGCGCCGCGTCGTCGATCTGCGCCTCGGGCACCTCGCCGGCGCGCACTGCAGCCACCAGCTTGTCCCCGAACCAGCGCGGCGGGCCGGGCATCTCCAGATCGGTGCCGCCGTTGGCCGCCGCGGCGGTGGCGTGCACCGCGCCCCAGTCGGAGACCACGACGCCGTCGTAGCCCCACTCCTCCTTCAGGATGTCGACGAGCAGCCGCCGGTGCTCAGTGGCGTAGACGCCGGCGACCTTGTTGTAGGACGCCATCACCGTCCAAGGATCGGCGCTCTTCACCACGTGCTCGAAGGCGGCCAGATAGATCTCCCGCAAGGTCCGCTCGTCAGCCTCGACGCTGACCGTCATGCGGCCGACTTCCTGGTTGTTGGCCGCGTAGTGCTTCAGCGAGGCGCCGACGCCCTCGCTCTGAAGTCCTTCCACGTAGGCGGCCCCGAGAACGCCGGCGAGGAACGGGTCCTCCGAGTAGGTCTCGAAGCTGCGGCCCCAGAGCGGGGTGCGGACGATGTTGATGGTGGGCGCCAGCACCACGTGGTTGCCCAGCGCCAGCGCCTCACGGCCGATCGCGGCGGCGACCTCGCGGGTGACGTCCGGATTCCAAGTCGACGCCATGGCGACGCCGACCGGGAACACCGTCGCCGGCTCGCCCTCGTTGGAGCGCACGCCGGTCGGGCCGTCGACCATGCGGATCTGCGGCACGCCCAGCCGCTCGACACCTTGCAGCGTGAACGAGGCGGCGCCGGCCATCAGCGCCACCTTCTCCTCCAGCGTCAGCCGCGAGAGCAGGTCCTTGGCCCGCGCGTCCCGCGGCGCGTCGGGGTCGAGATAGGTTGGCTGCTCGGTGGTCTCGGTCATGGACGTCGCACTCCCTGACACACGTTTTCTGGACACGTTTTGCCGCGAAAGTGGGACAATTGCCGGGCGGGCGCCAGAGGTGTTCGCGGAGCGTTGAACGAGCGTCCAGCGCGGCTCGGCGTTAATTTCTCCGGCCGGCGATGATGCTATGGTGAACATCAGCCGTTGGGTGGTGGGCCGCGTGATCCTGGGGATGCGAAGCGTCGGACAGCCGCTGGGTGCGATCGGCCTCGCCGTCGCGCTCCTTATCGGCGCGCCTACCGTCGCCCAGCCACCGGCCGCGCCGACGCCGCCCCCGCCGCAGAGCGACTCCGTGCAGAGCGCCGAGCGCTCGGTGGTGCGGGTGGTGACGGTGTCGCTGGACGCGGTCGGCCAGCCGATCGGCATGGACACCGGCAGCGGCTTCGTCGTCGCGCCCGGCCT
>DASXEN010000194.1:0-13866 GCA_036490095.1 Caulobacteraceae bacterium | reverse complement strand
ATGGGTGCAAAACCGAACAGGTCCGCGCTACACTCTGTCTGCATCGGGGAACACCTCTGCGGAGGGCAAGTCTTTGTCGCAGAAGTATTTTCCCAGATTCAGAGCCCCGATGCACCTAGCCGCGTGAGAAATACGGGTTAGGCCTCCCTCCCCTTCATGGGGAGGGAAAGACCGCGAAGCGGTCAGGGTGGGGGAGTCTGACGCGCCAATCCCTGCGCCGACGGCCACTTCGGACATCCCCGCCCTGCCGCCGCTTCGCGTCGGCTGTCCCTCCCCATGAAGGGGAGGGATGGGCGTCAGATATACCGCCGCAGCGAGCGGGTGAGCTCGGCGACCGTGCTCTTCTTCTTTCCTTGCGGCGGGGCGTAGGCCATGCGGGCGTGGTCGATGCAGTAGGGCCCGTCGTCGCCGGCGCGGCGGCCGCAGAAGGTGAAGTCGTCGCTCGACGGATCGCCGATCGGCCACTTGCACATGTGGGCGCCCAGCGTCAGCACGGTGGCCGTGCCGGGCAGCTCGACGTAGGGCGCGGCCGGCCGCGGGGCGGCGACCGCGTGGTTCCGGGGCTCGATCGAGCGGGCCCGCGGCGCCGGCATCGAGATCGGCCGCGGCGCGCGCGGCGCCTTGAAGGCCGGGCGGCTCGGATGCGAGGGCGCGGCCCGGCCCGAGAGGCCGAGGCGGTGCACCTTGCCGATCACCGCGTTGCGCGTGACCCCGCCCAGCTGCTTGGCGATCTGGCTGGCCGAGAGGCCGTCCAGCCACAGTTTCTTGAGGGTATCGACCCGTTCGTCCGTCCAGCCCATGGCCCGCCTCCCACCGCGCGCCTGCGTCGGACCCGTCCCCACGGGCGACGACGCAAGATGTTGTGCCCTGGCCGCGTCTCATCACGACGGCCTACTAGATATCGTAAACAAACGCTTAAGAACCACAATAGGCGCCAGGGCAGATGTCCACAGGAACCATCTGGACCCATATGTTGAATCATGCCGCGGGGGCCGCTTGCGCCCCGGCCGCGTGCGGGGCACATGAGGGGCATGCGCGACATGCCGATCGCCGACGTCATCGCCCCGCCCACGCCGCGCTCCTATCGCGGCGTGAACTGGGACGGCCTGCGGGCGCTCTACGTCCGCGAGGTGCGGCGCTTCTGGAAGGTGGGGCTGCAGACGCTGGCCGCGCCGATCGTCACGGCGCTGCTCTACATGATGGTGTTCGTGGTGGCGGTCGGCGGCGTGCGGCCGAAGGTGGAGGGGGTGCCGTTCGGGACCTTCATCGCCCCTGGCCTGATCATGATGCAGATCCTGGGCAACGCCTTCTCCAACTCGTCGTCGTCGCTGCTGCAGGCGAAGATGAACGGGCTGATCGGCGACTTCCTCACCCCGCCGCTCTCGCCGGGCGAGCTGGTGGCCGGCTTCGGGCTGGGGGCGCTGACGCGCGGGATCGTAGTCGGCGCGGTGGCGGCGGCGGCGATCTTCCCGTTCGCCCAGATGACCTTCGCCCACGTCTGGGCGATCTTCTACTTCGCCATCGGCGCGGCGCTGATCATGGGCCTCTTGGGCGCGATGGCGGCGATCTGGGCGGAGAAGTTCGACCACATCGCCGCGGTGACCAACTTCATCGTCATGCCGATGACCTTCCTCAGCGGCACCTTCTACCTGGTCAGCCGCCTGCCGGAGCCGTTCCGCACCATCTCCCAGTACAACCCGTTCTTCTACCTGATCGCCGGCTTCCGCTACGGCTTCACCGGCCGCACCGACGGCTCGCTGACCATCGGCGTCGTGGTCACCGCGGCGCTGGTGGCGACGCTCTGGGCCATCACCTGGCGGATGTTCGCCACCGGCTACAAGCTGAAGACCTGAAGCCGGGGCAAGCGGCCAGGGATCATTCCAATGGCGGCCGCCTCGAGAGGCGCAAGCCGGCCTGGAGGTCCGGCGCCGGAGGACCGGCGACGCAGGGGAACGACGCGCCTAATAGTGAAAGCGGCATTGGGCTATTTGCAGCTGCTGGTCCGCGCCTGAGCCGACCAGGCGGTACACCAGCCGGTCTTCCAGAGTGACGCGCCGCGACCACCAGCCTTTCAGATCCCCGCGCAACGGTTCGGGTCGACCGGTTCCGGTGAAGGGCGTGCGCTGGCACTCCTTGATCAGCGCGTTGAGGCGTTCGAGCACGTTCCGATCGGTCGCCTGCCAGTGGAGATAGTCCTGCCAAGCCTGCTCGGCGAAGACGAGCTTCACGGCTCCAGCAGCTCACGGCCGGCGCCTTCGCCAGCATCCAGTTCGCCGATCGCCTCGCGCAGTCGGTCGGCGTTTTTCGGGCTGGAGAGGAGATGCATCGTCTCCTCGATCGCACTCCAGTCCGCCAGCGACACCATCACCACCGCCTCGGCCTTCTGACGGGTGATGACGACCGGCTGACGATCCGCGACGACGCGATCCATCACTTCTTTCAGCTTGGCGCGTGTGTCCGAGTAGCTGATGACATCCATGGTCTCACCTTGTACGGCTATATGTACAAATATCCGTACAAAAGCAAGCTCTCACCGCGCCAAGGGGGGCCGGCGTGGGCCGCGTCGCTGTAAGACTCTGCCGCTGCGGCGACTATCTGGGCATGACCGCGGGCGCGCGGTGGGACAACGGCGGTCGCCGGCGTCGGCGAGAATCCGCTTGCGCCGAGCCATCCAGGCGCCAACGTGGGCTTGCATCGTGGGGGGCGCGCGGCGAGCACCGTGCCGGCCTTGCGACGCGGTTGGCGGGGGCGTTGCGAAGCGGACGATGAGCCGGGAAGATCTGGCGCAGCAGTTGAGGATCGAGCGGGACCGGCCGACCCGGCGGCGGCGCCCGCAGACCGGCCGATGGCTGCTGATTGCCGCCGCGGTCGTGGCCATCCTCGCGGTTGGGGGCGCCGCAGTCTGGTTCCTGACCGTCCGGCCGGACCTGCCGCGGGTGGAGACCGCGGCCGCCCAGCCGGCGTGGAGCGGTCAGGCGGCGCGCGGCTCGCTGCTCGACGCCTCCGGGTACGTGGTCGCCAACCGCGAGGCGACGGTGTCGGCGAAGATCGCCGGCAAGGTCTCGCAGGTGCTGATCGAGGAAGGCCAGCACGTCGCCGCCGGACAGGTGCTCGCCCGGCTGGACGACACCAACGCGCGGGCGGCGCTGCTGCAGGCTCAGGCGCAGGCCGCCGCCTCGCAGGCCAGTATCGGCGTCGCCCAGGCGTCGCTCGCCGGCGCCCAGGCCACCTACGATCGCGTGCGCAGCGTGCCCGAGGGCGTGCTCGCCGCGCAGACGATCCAGGATGACCGCACGGCGCTCGACCAGGCGCGGCAGAACCTCGCCCTGGCCCAGCGCCAGTATGCGGCGGCGCAGGCGACGGTGGGCGTCTATCGGCGGGCCGAGGACGACACGGTGGTGACGGCGCCGTTCTCCGGCGTGGTCACGGCGACGGCCGCCCAGCCGGGCGAGATCGTCGCGCCGGTGGCCGGCGGCGGCTTCACGCGCACGGGCATCTGCACCATCGTCGACATGGCCAGCCTGGAGGTGGACGTCGCCGTCGCCGAGAACTTCATCCGCCGCGTCGCGCCCGGCATGCCGGCCAGCGTCAAGCTCGACGCCTACCCTGATTGGGAGATTCCCGCGCAGGTGATCACGGTGATCCCGACCGCCGACCGGTCCAAGGCGACGGTGACCGTGCGCGTGGCGCTGAAGGCCAAGGATCCGCGCATCGTGCCCGAGATGGGCGCGCACGTGGCGTTCCTCAGCTCGAGCGGCGGCGCCAGCGGCGGCCGCGCGGTGCTGGCGCCGGCGGATGCGGTGCAGACGGACGACCGCGGCCAGAGCGTCGTCTACGTGATCGCCGGCGGCCGGGCAGAGCGCCGCGCCGTGAAGCTGGGCGACCGCACCAGCGGTGGCCAGATTGTCGTTGCAGGCCTGTCGGCGGGCGAGGTGGTCGCCGTCGAGGGCTCGGACAAATTGCGGGACGGGTCCGGCGTGCGGATCAGCCGCGGTCCGTCGCGCTGAAGGCGCAGGAGGGGAGACGAGGATGGCGGAGCCGCTGGTCAACCTGAGGAGCGTCGTCAAGCGCTATCGGCGCGGCCGCGAGGTGGTCGAGGTGCTGCACAGCATCGACCTCGAGGTCCAGGCGGGCGAGTTCCTGGCGCTGATGGGCCCGTCGGGCTCCGGCAAGACCACCCTGCTCAACCTGATCGGCGGTCTCGACCGGCCGACCGCCGGCGAGGTGGTGGTGGCCGGCGAGCGGATCGACGACCTCAGCGGCGGCGAGCTCGCCCGCTGGCGGGCGCGGCACGTCGGCTTCATCTTCCAGTTCTACAACCTGATGCCGACCCTTTCGGCCGAGGCCAACGTCGAGCTGCCGCTGTTGCTGACCAACCTCAGCGGGGGGCAGCGCAAGCGCAACGCCGCGGCGGCGCTGGCGCTGGTGGGACTGACCGACCGCGCCAGGCATCGGCCGGGCGAGCTTTCTGGCGGCCAGCAGCAGCGCGTGGCCATCGCCCGCGCCATCGTCGCCGACCCGACCCTGCTGATCTGCGACGAGCCGACCGGCGACCTCGACCGCGAGACCACCGAGGATATCCTGCGGCTGCTGCAACTGCTCAACCGCGAGCAGGGCAAGACCCTGGTGATGGTCACCCACGATCCGAAGGCGGCCAGCTTCGCCAGCCGCGTCGTGCATCTCGACAAGGGCCTGCTGGTCGACGCGCCGCTGGAGGGGGCGGCGTGAAGTTCCTGCACCTGGTCTGGGTCGGCGTCTGGCGAAAGCCGGGCCGCGCGCTCCTGACGCTGGCGTCGGTGATCAACGCCTTCCTGCTGTTCGGCCTGCTGCAGGGCTTCGTCAGCGGCATGAACGGCGCCGTCGCCGACACCCACGCCGACGTGCTGGTCACCGCCAGCCGGGTGAGCCAGCTGGAGCCGCTGCCGATCTCGCAGCTGCCCACCATCCGCGCGACGCCCGGCGTGCGCGCGGCGACGCCGGTGATCATCTTCCATGGCGCCTTCCGCACGCAGGCGGCGGTCAACGTGCGCGGTTTCGCCGTCGACCCGGTCTCGTTCGACGCGACCATCCCGGACGAGACGATCCCGGCGGCCGACGTCGCGGCGCTGGAGCATACGCGCAACGGCGTGGTGCTGCCGGCCAGGCTGGCGGCCCTGTTCCGGCTGAAGGTGGGCGATGCGATGCCGCTGAAGTCGCTGCTCTGGGTGAACCGCGACGGTCAGGCCTGGCCGCAGCAGGTGGTCGGCGTCTACCAGTCCAACGCGCACGACACCCTGTTCGGCGCGGCGCTGCTGGCCAACTTCGACTACGTCGACCAGGGGCGTACGCAATCGAACGGCACCGCCAGCCTCTACATGGTGCGGGTCGCCGACCCGTCGGCGGCGAGCCAGGTCGCCAGCCGCATCGACGCCCAGTTCGCCAACTCGCCGAACGAGACCAAGACCGAGAGCGAGCGGCAGCTGGCCGCGGACTCGATCAAGCAGATCGGCGACATCGGCTTCGTGGTGAGCGCGATCACCGGCGCGGTGTTCTTCGCGCTGCTGTTTTCGGTCGGCGCGATGATGATGCAGTCGGTGCGCGAGCGGACGCCGGAGCTGGCGGTGCTGAAGACCCTCGGCTTCACCGACAGCGCCGTCCTGACGCTGATCGTCGCCGAGTCGCTGGTGATGTGCCTGTTCGCGGCGGCGATCGGGCTTGGCCTGGCGGCGATGCTGTTCCCGCTGATCAGGGTGGGAATCGGCTTCAACGTCCATGCGGCGCCGGTGCTGCTGGTGGGACTGCTGCTGGCGGTGGGCCTGGCGCTGGTCAGCGGGCTGCCGCCGGCCATCCGCGGCATGCGCCTCTCCATCGTCGACGCGCTGGCCGGCCGATAGGGAGTGACCCGATGAGCTTCCTGCGACAGATCTGGTCGGTGACGGCGATGAACCTCGCCGGCCTGCCCTCGCGCGCCGGCGCCTCGCTGGTGACGGTGATCGGCGTGGCCTGCGTCGTTGCGGTGATGCTCTCGCTGCTCGGCGTCGGCGCCGGCGTGAGGCACGCGGCCAAAGGCGCTGACCGCCCGGACCAGGCGATCGTGCTGACGTCGGGCGCCATCATCACCATGGGCTCGTTCTCGCCCGGCGACGTCGCCCAGATCGCCGAGGCGCCGGGGATCAAGCGCGACGCCGCCGGCAAGCCGATGGTGCAGCCGCAGGCCGCCGTGATCGTCGAGCTGCAGAGCAAGACCGGGGGCGGCACCAACAACGCCAGCTTCGTCGGCAGCGGCGAGATCGGCCACGAGATGCAGGGCGCCTCGTTCCACCTCACCAAGGGGCGGATGTACCGTCCGGGCCTGCACGAGCTGATCGTCGGCGATGCGGCCCAGCGCCAGTACAAGAACCTCGACGTCGGCGACACCGTGGTGCTGCGCGGCACGCCCTGGACGGTCGTCGGCGCCTTCAAGGACGACGGCGGCCTCGACGAGAACTCCCTCGTGTCCGACGCCGATACGGTGCTCGCCGCGTTCGCCCGGCCCGCCTACCAGAGCGTGACCGTCGAGCTGGCCTCGCCGGCGGACTTCCAGCAATTCAAGGATGCGCTGACCAGCAATCCGCAGCTGCAGGTCAAGGTCCAGCGGCTGGCGGACTATGCCGCCGAGCAGCTGAAGCCGCTCACCGGCCTGCTTTCGTTCATCGGCTACTTCGTCGGCGGCGTGATGGCGCTGGGGGTCATCTTCGGCGCGCTCAACACCATGTACTCGGCCGTCGACGGGCGCCGGCGCGAGATCGCCACGCTGCGCGCCCTCGGCTTCAACGGCGCGGCTGTGGCGGTTTCAGTGATGGTGGAATCTTTCGCGCTGGCGATCCCTGGCGCGCTGATCGGCGCAGCGCTGGCCTGGCTGCTGTTCAGCGGCCACGACATCGCCATGGCCGGCCTCTCCTTCGCCATGCAGGTCACGCCCGGCCTCATCCTGCTCGGCCTGATCTGGGCGGCGGTCATCGGCCTGATCGGCGGCCTCGCCCCGGCGATTCGCGCCGTGACGCTGCCCGTCGCCGACGCGCTCAGGACGACATGACCGGGGCGCACGCCAGGCGCACGCCGCGCCGCGATTGACAACCGCGCCCCTTCGGACCCATACGCCGCGCTTTCGCGTCCCCGTACAGCCCGTGCGGGGATTTCTCGCTTTTGGAGGCTTGCGTCATGGCCGAGGGAGCCACGCCGACCGTTTCGAACGACCACATCATGGGCGTCACCAACCGCGCCCCGCTGGCGTTCGAGCGAGGCCGAGGCTCGCGGCTCTATACCGCCGAGGGCGAGGCGTACCTCGACTGCTTGGCCGGCATCGCCACCACCGGGCTCGGCCACGCGCATCCGAAGCTGGTCGAGGCGCTGAAGACCCAGGGCGAGAAGCTCTGGCACGTCTCCAACATCTTCCGCATCCCCGGCCAGGAGCAGCTGGCCGCGCGGCTGTACGAGCTGACCGGGCTGGACAAGGTGTTCTTCACCAACTCCGGCACGGAGTCGGTGGAGTGCGCGCTGAAGACGGCGCGCAAGTACCATTGGGCAAACGGCCAGCCGGAGCGGATCGAGATCATCGGCTTCGAGGGCGCATTCCACGGGCGCAGCTACGCGGCGGTGTTCGCCGCCGGCAACCCGTCCTACACCGAGGGCTTCGGCCCGGCGCTGCCCGGCTACACACACCTGCCCTACGGCGACATGGACGCGCTGGAGGCGGCCATCACCGACCAGACCTGCGCGGTGCTGATCGAGCCGGTGCAGGGCGAGGGCGGGGCGCGAGCACTGCCGGAGGCCGACCTGGTGCGGCTGCGCCAGCTCTGCACCGAGACGGGGACGCTGCTCATCTACGACGAGATACAGTGCGGCCTTGGGCGCACCGGCAAGCTCTTCGCCTACGAGTGGGCCGAGGGCGCGGGGCCGGACATCATGTGCCTGGCCAAGGCGCTCGGCGACGGCTTCCCGGTCGGCGCCTGCCTCGCCACCGCCGAGGCGGCCAAGGGCATGACCGTCGGCTCGCACGGCTCGACCTACGGCGGCAATCCGCTGGCCATGGCCGTCGGCCTGGCGGCGATCGAGGAGCTGAGCAAGGAAGAGACGCTGGCCAACGTGCGCGACATCGCCGGCTACTTCAACCAGCAGCTCGCCGGCCTGAAGGACCGCTTCCCGGACGTGATCGCCGACATCCGCGGCAAGGGCCTGCTGATCGGCGTGCGCCTGCTGACCAGTAACCGCGAGTTCATGGCCCTGGCGCGCGACGAGAAGCTGCTGATCGCCGGCGGCGGCGACAACTGCGTGCGCCTGCTGCCCTCGCTCCTGATCACCCGCGAGGAGGCCCACGAGGCGATCGAGAAGCTGGAGCGCGCCTGCGAGGCGGCAAGGCCCAAGGTCGCCGCGGCGTGACCAAGCCGCGGCACTTCCTCGACCTCTGGAGCCTGGAGGCCGCGGATCTGCGCAAGATCCTCGACGACGCCAGGCAGCGCAAAGCCGCGCGCGCCGGCTGGCCGAAGGGCCGGGTCGACGCCGACGCGCCGGCCCGCGACCGGACGCTGGCGATGGTGTTCCAGAAGCACTCGACGCGGACCTGGTTCTCGTTCGACGCGGCGATCCGGCAGCTCGGCGGCGCCTCGATCATCTCCACCGACGCCGACATGCAGCTCGGCCGCGGCGAGACCATCGAGGACACCGCCAAGGTGCTCGCGCGCATGGTCGATGCGATCATGATCCGCGCCAACCGCCACGAGGACGTCGAGGCCCTGGCGGCGGCGTCGGCGGTTCCGGTGGTCAACGGCCTTTCCGACGCCGGCCACCCCTGCCAGATCATCGCCGACCTGATGACCTTCGAGGAGCACCGCGGGCCGCTTCAGGGCAGGACGCTGGCCTGGATCGGCGACGGCAACAACGTGTGCGCCAGCTTCATCCAGGCGGCGCCGAAGCTGGGCTATGCCCTGAGGATCGCCTCGCCAGAGGCCTACATGCCCGACCGCGTCGACGTCGCCCGCGCCGCCGAGGAGCAGGGCCGCATCGAGGTGGGCGACGACCCGCGCGCGGCCGTGGCCGGCGCCGACCTGGTGATCGCCGACACCTGGGTTTCGATGGGCGACACCGACGCCGAGGCGCGGCTGGACGCGCTGGAGCCGTTCCAGGTCGACGAGGCGCTGATGGGCTACGCGGCCTCGGACGCCATCTTCATGCACTGCCTGCCCGCCCACCGCGGCGAGGAGGTGACCGAAGGGGTCATCGATGGCCCCCGCTCGGTGGTGTTCGACGAGGCCGAGAACCGCGTCCACGCCCAGAAGAGCATCCTCGCCTGGTGCTTCGGGGCGATCTGACGCAGCGCTAGCCGAACGGCCGGGCGGCCCCCATATCCGCGTTCGTGCCCCAAAGACTCATTCCCCTCGACGACCTGGCAGCGCCGTTCCAGATCGAGAACCAGCCCGTGCGTGGCCGGCTAGCGCGCATGGGCGGCGCCATCGACGAAATCCTGACCCGCCACGACTATCCGCCGGCGGTCGCCAACCTCTTGGGCGAGACCTGCGCGCTGGCGGCGCTGGTGGGCTCGAGCCTGAAGTTCGAGGGGCGGCTGATCGTGCAGGCGCAGGGCGACGGCGCAGTGCCCTACGTGGTCGCCGACTACGACACCGAGGGCGCGCTGCGCGGCTACTGCCGCTACGACCCCGAGCGGCTGGCGGCGCTGGCGCCCGACGGCTTCAAGGCGCTGGGCGCCAAGGCGCTGCTGGGCAAGGGCGTCTTCATCATGACCATCGACCAGGGTCCCGACATGGAGCGCTACCAGGGCGTCACGCCGATCGAGGGCGAAACGCTGGCGCTGTGCGCCGAGCGCTACTTCGCCCAGTCGGAGCAGACGCCGACGCGGGTGCGGCTGGCCGTGGGGCAGGTGGACAAGGGCGACGGGCCGAAGTGGCGGGCCGGCGGCATCATGCTGCAGAACATCGCCGAGGACGAGGCGCGCGGCGCCACCGCCGAGGCCTGGACCGAGGCGCAGTTCCTGTTCGAGACGGTCGGCGAGGACGAACTGATCGACCCGACGCTGACGCCCGAGACGCTGCTCTACCGGCTGTTCCACGAGCAGGGCGTGCGGCTCTTCGCGGCGCAGCCGCTGCGCGCCTTCTGCCGCTGCAACGAGGAGCGCATCCTCGGCGTGCTGAAGTCGTTCGGGGCCGAGGAGCGGGCAGGGATGATCGAGCCCGACGGCCGCATCCACGTCACCTGCGAGTACTGTTCGCGGGTCTACAAGGTGGAGCCGGAAGCAGTGGGGTAGGGCGGGCGCCCGATCCCCTCACCCTCCCACGCTGCTGCGCAGCGCGGGCCCCTCCCTCTCCCGATGGGAGAGGTGTTTCGCGGCGGCCCTCACCTTACCTCTCCCATCGGGAGAGGGAGGGACCCATCGCGCAGCGATGGGAGGGTGAGGGGGTCGGGCGGCCGGCGAGCTAGCCTCACGCCCCGTCCAGCGCCTGCTCCACGTCCCGCGCCAGGTCGCCCGCGCCCTCCAGCCCCACCGACAGCCGCACCCAGCCGGCCGTGAGGCCGATGTCCAGGCGCTGTTCTTCGGTCATCGAGCGGTGGGTGGTAGTGGTGGGGTGGGTGGCCATCGAGCGGGCGTCGCCGAGGTTGTTGGAGATGTCGACCACGTGGAGCGCGTTGAGGAAGTTGAACGCCGCCTCGCGCGTGCCGAGGTCGAAGGCGATCAGGTTGCCGCCGCCGAGCATCTCGTTGCCGCCGCCGGTCAGCTGGCGGCGCGCCACCTCGTGCTGCGGATGGTCGGCGCGGCCGGGATAGCGCACCGCCTTCACCTTGGCGTGGGCGGCGATGCGGTCGGCCAGTGACGCGGCGGTGGCGCTGGCGGCGCGCACCCGCAGGTCCAGCGTCACCAGCCCGTTCAGCAGCACCCAGGCGTTGAACGGCGAGAGCGCCGGGCCGGTGTGGCGGATGAAGTCGCGGTAGGCCTCGTCCAGCAGCTTGGTCGTTCCCAGCAGCGCGCCGCCCAGCACCCGGCCCTGGCCGTCGATGTGCTTGGTGGCCGAGTAGATGACGATGTCGGCGCCCAGCTGCAGCGGCTTCTGGAAGATAGGGGTGGCGAAGACGTTGTCGACCACCACCTTGGCGCCGACCGCGTGGGCGAAGCCGGCCACGGCGGCGATGTCGGTGATCTCCAGCAGCGGATTGGCCGGGCTCTCGATGAAGGCGACCTTGGTCGTCGGCCGCATCGCCGCCTTCCAGGCCGCGGTGTCGGCGGCGTCGACGAAGGTGGTCTCGACGCCGAAGCGCGAGCCCCACTGGTTGAGGATCCAGCGGCAGGAGCCGAACAGCGCCTTGCCGGCCACCACATGGTCGCCGGCGCGCAGCAGGCCGGTCAGCCCCAGATAGACCGCCGCCATGCCCGAGGCGGTGGCGCGGCAGTCCTCGGCGCCTTCGAGCAGCGCCAGCCGCTCCTCGAACATCCGCACCGTCGGGTTGCCGTAGCGGGTGTAGATGAAGCCCGGATCGGTCCCGGCGAAGCGCGCGTCGGCGCTCTCGGCGGTGTCGTAGATGAAGCTCTGCGTCAGATAGAGCGCCTCGGCGGTCTCACCGAACTGCGAGCGCGTCGTCCCGCCGCGCACCAGCCGCGTGGCGACTTCCCAGGTCTTCGGATCGTCGGTCATCTTGGGCACCTTCCTGGCGGAGCCGGGCATAGACCGCGCGGCTCCGCGGCGGTCAAGACCGCCCTCCGAGCGCCGACCCCTCACCTCACCTCTCCCCAACCTCCGGTCGGGGAGAGGGCTACGGATAGGTCTGGGTTGCGGATGGAAGGTACAGCCGCCGCGCGCTTTCCGTAGCCCTCGCCCCCGCGAAGCGGGGAGAGGTGAGGTGAGGGGACCTCCCTTGCCAGACTCGCCGCGCCCGGCGAGTGTCGGCCGCCCATGCCTGAGCCCGCCGGCATCCTGCCCTGTCAGTCCATCGAAGCGCTGGTCGCCCAAGGCGCGATCACCGCGGCGACGCCGTTCGCGGCCGAGCAGGTGCAGCCGGCCAGCCTGGACCTGAGGCTCGGCGCGCGGGCCTGGCGGGTGCGGGCCTCGTTCCTGCCGGGGCTGGGCCGGCGCGTCGCCGACCGCATCGCCGACGTCGCCATGCACGAGCTCGACCTCACGGCGGGCGCGGTGCTGGAGCGCGGCTGCGTCTACATCGCCGAGCTGGCCGAGCGCCTGGCCCTGCCGCCCGACATCTCCGCCCGCGCCAATCCGAAGAGCTCCACCGGCCGGGTGGACGTGTTCGTCCGCGCGCTCACCGACCACGGGCCGGCCTTCGACGACATCGCCGAGGGCTACGCCGGCCCGATCTATCTGGAGATCGCGCCGCAGACCTTCTCGGTGCTGGTGCGCTCCGGCACGCGGCTCAACCAGGTGCGGCTGCGCCGCGGCGAGCCGCCGACGCTGTCGGTGCGCAGCGTCGGCGTCGACCTGGCGGTCGGGGTCGCCGGCTTCCGCGCCCGCCGCCACGCCGGGGTGATCGACCTCGACCGCGAGGACGGCCACGACCCGCGCGACTTCTGGGAGCCGCTGGAGCCGCGCCGCGGCGAGCTGCTGCTCGACCCCGGCGAGTTCTACATCCTCGCCTCCAAGGCGCCGATCGAGATCCCGGTGCTGGAGGCCGCCGAGATGACCCCGATCGACCCGGCGGTGGGCGAGTTCCGCGTCCACTACGCCGGCTTCTTCGACCCCGGCTTCGGCACCGCCGAGACCGACAGCACGGGCGCCCGCGGGGTGCTGGAGGTGCGCAGCCACGAGACGCCGTTCCTGCTGGAGGACGGCCAGACCGTCGCCCGCCTGGTCTACCAGCCCCTGACCATGCGCCCCTCGCGCCTCTACGGCGAGAACGGCTCCCACTACCAGCGCCAGGGCCTGAAGCTCTCCAAGCACTTCCGGCCGTGGTGAGGCTGGCGAGCGGGCTGGCGCCCTCAGATGGCTGAGGCCAACAAATCTTGTCATCCCGGAGAGCCCGCCGACAGGCGGGACTCATCCGGGACCTACTTCCCACGAAGGCGCTGAGGAGATCCCGGATGAGTCCGCTGCGCGGGTCTCCGGGATGACATGGGGTGGGTGTGAGAGTGTAAGGGACGCTTGACACCCGCCGCCCAATAAGTCATGTTTCCTTGTCATTTTGTCGAGGAGACTTGCAAATGAGCCCGGCGTCATCCGTGGACGAGCGGCCGCCATCGGCGGTGAAGGCGATGGTGGTGGTCTATGCGATCGCCATCCTGGGGACGGGGCTGGCGGCGCTCGGCTTCATGTTCGCCATGAAGGCCATGGCGGCGCGCCATGTGGGCCTGGCCGGCGAGCTGGGGGCGACGCTGGCGTTCGGCGCGACCATCCTCGGCATCGCCTTCGCGTCGGCCACGGCGGGCCGGCGGATGGCCAGGACCCACACCCCGACGCCGGCCGCCAGGCGCTACCTGCGCCGCTTCTTCATCGCCCAGACCTGCTACGTCCTGCTGCTGACGGCGGCGGTGTTCGCCTATCGGGTGCTGCCGCACGGCTCGCCGCTGCTCTGGCTGGCGGCGATCGCGCCGGCCGTGGCGGTGCTGGCGGTGATCGTCATCATGGGCCTCTACCTCGCCGAGGAGACCGACGAGTTCGAGCGCGCCATCCAGAGCCAGGCAGCGCTCTGGGCCACCGGCGGGCTGCTGGCGCTGGCGACGCTCTGGGGTTTCCTGGAACTGTTCGACCTGGCGCCGCACGTCGAGAGCTGGGCCGCCTTCGTGGTCTGGGCGGTGCTGCTCGGCCTGGCGCAGCCGCTCGTGCGCCGCCGCTATCGATAGACATCCCTGCGCGAGGAGCATCGACATGACCCCCCGACACCTGATCATCGCCGCGC
>DASXEN010000184.1:0-16987 GCA_036490095.1 Caulobacteraceae bacterium | reverse complement strand
AGGGTACTACCAGTACCGTCACCAGTCCGCTGTACGGCCTTCTCTCGGGCTTCTGAAGGGTCTCGCCTTTAGCGCCGCAAGATGCAATCGGCCGCGCCAGGTCGGCCCGCGCCAGGTCCGACGGCCAGGGAGGAAACCCATGCTGCAGATGCGCCCCAACTGCGAGTGCTGCGACGTCGACCTGCCGCCGGGAAGCGGCGAGGCGCGGATATGCAGCTTCGAGTGCACCTTCTGCGCCGCCTGCGCCGAGAGCCGCTTCGCCGGCAAATGCCCGAACTGCGCCGGCGAACTGGTCGGCCGGCCGCCGCGCGGCGACGGCCTGCTCGCCAGCTTCCCCGGCTCGGCCGAGCGGGTGCTGGCGGGCCACGCGGCCTGCGCCGCCGCCGCGCCAGCCTAGCTCGCCGGCGCCCAGCTGCGGGCCGCATCGTCCGGCGCCGCCAGGGCCGCGCTCAGCGCCGTGAAGAGGCGCGCGGCGGTGATCGGCTTGGGCAGCACGCCGGCCAGCCCGGCGGCCAGCCAGCGCTGCGCCTCCTCGCCCCGGCCGATGGCGGTCAGGCCGATGATCGGCGTCTCGCGGACGGGGCCGGGCAGGGCGCGGATCGCCCGCACGGCCTCGAGCGCGCCGTCCTGCATGTGCACGTTCATCACCACCACGGAAAAGCTGCCGCGCCGCAGCGCCGCCACCGCCTCGGCCCCGCCGCCGACGCTCTCGCAGGTGTGGTCGAAGAGGTCGCAATAACCGGCGCAGACCTCGCGGCTGGGCGCATGGTCGTCGACGATCAGCACATGGTGGCGGGCGCCCTCGACCTCGGCGTCGGCGCCGCCCGCGCCGGCGCGCCATTCGTCCCGCTCGAAGCTCCCTAGCATCGCGGCCTCCGCTCGCTGGCCCGGCGACCAACGTACGCCGAACGTCGTGTCGCGACGATGACCGTCGGCGTCACGATTCGGCCTTTCGCCGCCGCCGCGCGAAGATTTGCGCTCAGCGTTGCGGCTTCGGCGTCGTGTCGGCGAGGTCGAACACCCGCGTCATCAGGCCTTCCAGGGCGCGGAACACCCCCTCGACGAAGAAGCCGGCGATGAAGCACAGCGCCGCGGCGGAGAGGTGCACCGGGCCGAGCAGTCCCTGGTTGGCCGCCGCGCCGGAGCCGGTGCCGGCGGCCACGCCCGCCGCGCCGGCGGGGGTGACGAACAGGCCGATGCAGGCGCCCAGCACCGCGCCCAGCGCCAGCTGGATGACCGAGATCAGGTCGTCGCGCGGGGCCAGCTGCCAGTTGCGCAGCTTGGACGCCAGGTCGCGCACCACCGCCGCGCCGGCCCCGAGCAGGCCGTAGAAGAAGGGCAGCACGCCGCCGCTGAGCACGCCCAGCAGCCCGGAGGCGCGCTGTGCGTCGCCGGCGCGCTGGGCGTCGGCCTGGAACCGGGCGCAGTTGGTGGGGTCGGGGCAGATCGGCGGCGGGGCGGCGGCCGGCGCCAGCAGGCTCCAGCGGCTGAGCCAGCCGCTCAGGTTCGCGCCGGCGGCGTCCAGGGCGGCTTCCTTCAGATGCAGGTCGTCGCAAAGCCGCGCCTGGGCCGGGCTGTCGAACTGGTCGTACGGCGCGGTCTTCGGATCGGCCGCGGCCTTCAGGAGCTTCGGCCTGTCGCAGTAGCGCACGACCGTCGGCTTGGCCGGCTTTTTGGCGGCCTCGGCGTTCGCGGCCGCGCCGCCGGCGGAGGCCCCGGCGTCCGAGGCTGTCTCGCTCCTGGCGTCGCTGCCCGCCGATTTGGCCGAGTCGTCCTGGTCGGTGCCGCTGGCGTTGTCGATCTGGTCGAGGATGGTGGCGCGGTCGGCGGCGGCGGTGGTCGCCTGCGCCAGCAGGGCGTTGCCGTTCGCCGTATCCCATGACAGCAGGCAGGTGCCCACCAGCACCGCCAGGAGCAGGCCGGCGATGCAGCCCAGCACGATCCGGAAGCTGGTGACGCGGGTCTGCAGGTGGGGGAACGCCCGGTCGGCGAGCTCGACGCGCGAAGGCCCGCCCTCGCCGCCCATGAGCGCGCCCATTGGTCCGGGCCGGTGGAGTCCGGCGTCCGACGCGCCGCCTGCTTTGGGGCCGGACTCCTCGCCTTCGCCGCCCTTGTCTTTGGCGCTCTCTTTGTCTTTGGCGGCCTTGTCTTTGGCGCGTTCCTTCCCCTCGCCGCCGACCAGCAGGGTGAAGGCGATGGTCGAGCCGTTGGCGGGCGCGGCGCGGCGGTTGAGGTAGTCGCGCACCCGGATCAGGTTGGCGATGTCCTCGGCCTCGTCCTGCGGCGTGTTGGCGGGCGGCCAGCCGATCTTGCAGACCGCGGCGATCCAGTCCGACGTCGGGTGGCCGCGCACGGTGAGCTTCGGCGCGTCCGCCGACAGCTCGCCGAGGTTCTTGGTGGCGCTGCCCGACAGGTTGTCGAGCAGCAGGTAGACCTCCGCCAGCTCCCGCTCGAGGATGAAGTCCTGATAGCGCTGCGCGCCCTCGGCGGTCGATTCATCGACTGACATGGCCCTGCCCCCGTCGCCACCGCCGCGAGCAGACGGTCGCTATCTGAAGTTGCTGCGTTCCAGCGCGCATGTCCAGGCCGCCCGTTCGGCCCGCCGATGTCACACGGCGCGGCCCCCGCGCGTCCTCGCTGCATGACCGCCCTGCAGACCCCCGCCCGCCGCATCCTCGCCGCGCTGCTCGCCGCCGCGATGGGGCTGAACGGCCTCGTAATGCTCGCCGCCGGCCGCTGGTGGTACGCCGCCGTGCCCGGGGTGACGCAGAGCGGCCCGTTCAACCACCACTTCGTCAAGGACATCGGCGCGGCCTATGCGGTGGTCGGCGTGGCGTTCGCCTGGCTGGCGGCGCGGCCCTCGCCGGCGGCGCGCGGCGCGGCGATCGCCGCCGCGGCCTTCCTCGGCCTGCATGGCGCCATCCACCTCGTCGAGGAGGCCGGCGATCCGCGCGGCCTCGCCGACTTCGCCCGCGACTTTCCTGGCGTCTTCGCGCCGGCGCTGCTCGGCGCCTGGCTCGTCCTCACCCCATATCCGCAGAAGGAGCCCCGCCATGCTCAGAGCCCTGCTTGACCGCTTCGCCATCCGGCCGTTCGAGCGCCAGTTCAACTACGACGCCGGCTACATGCGCGAGCTGCTGGCGGCGAGCCCCGCCGCGTTCCTGAAGTTCTCGCTGCTGCCGGGCCTCGCGCCCCGCCGGGACGCGCCGCCCGAGGCCATGGCCGCCGCCGGCATCGTCGCGACGCTGCGCGAGGACTGCGGCCCCTGCACCCAGATCGGCGTCGACATCGCGGCGCGCTCCGGGGTGAAGGCCGGCGTGCTGCGCTCCATCCTCGCCGGCGACCCGGCGGCGATGGGCGCCGACGCCGCGCTGGCCTGGCGCTTCGCCCACGCCTCGCTGAACCGCGACCTGGAGGCCGCCGACCCGCTGCGCGACGAGATCGTCCGCCGCTGGGGCCGCAAGGGCCTGGTCGCCCTCTCGCTGACCCTCACCACCGCCCGGATGTATCCGACGCTGAAGTACGCGCTCGGCTACGGCAAGACCTGCTCGAAGGTGGTGGTCGCCGGCCAGAGCGCCCCGTTTGCGCCGCACCCGGCGAGGCTGGCGGCGTGACCCGGCCGGGCGCCCTCGACCCCGGCGCCTTCGAGGCGCAGCGGCCGCGGCTGATCCGGCTGGGCTACCGGATGCTGGGCTCGATGGCCGAGGCGGAGGACGTGGCGCAGGACGCCTGGCTGCGCTGGCAGGGCGCCGACCGCGCCGCGATCGCCGATCCGGCCGCCTGGCTGGTTCGCACCGCCACGCGGCTCTGCCTCGACCGGCTGCGCGCCGACAAGGTGCGCCGCGAGGCCTACCGCGGCCCCTGGCTGCCCGAGCCGCTGATCGAGGAGCTGACCGAGGACCCGGTCGAGCGGGCCGAGGAGGTGTCGGTGGCCTTCCTGCTGGCGCTGGAGCGGCTGTCGCCGCTGGAGCGGGCGGTGTTCCTGCTGCACGACGTGTTCGACGCCGACTATGCGGCGGTCGCCGAGACGCTGGGCCGCAGCGAGGCGGCCTGCCGGCAGCTGGCGGTGCGGGCCCGCGAGCACGTCCGCGACGCCCGGCCCCGGTTCGCGGTGCCGCAGGAGGAGGCGGCGCGGCTGGCTATGGCCTTCATGGAGGCGGCCGGCCGCAACGACCTGGCGGGGCTGAAGGCGCTGCTGGCCGAGGATGCGGTGATGCTCACCGACGGCGGCGGCAAGCGCGGCGCGGCGCTGCGCCCGCTGGTCGGCCGCGACGACGTGGTGTCGTTCATGCAGGGGCTGTTCTGGCGCCAGGCGTGGCCGACCACCGCCCAGGTCGAGCGGCTGGCGCGCATCAACGGTTATTTGGGGGTGATCGTGCGCAACCCCGACGGCCTTTCCACCATCGCCTTCCAGCCGGACGGCGAGGGGCGCATCGGGGCCATCTACGTGGTCCGCAACCCGGAGAAGCTTAAGGGGCTGGCGAGCGCCGCGATTTCGCCGCCGTCGGCCCCATAAAGCCTGGTTCTTGTCCGTCCGAGCCGCCCGGCGACGCCGAAGCTGAATGGAACGCTCAGGCTGCGTTCAGCTTTCTTCGTGTTCTAAGGGCGTGCTCACGCCATTCTCACGTAGGAACCAGGTTATGACCTCCCCGCTGATGACCAAGGCCGTGCTCCTGGCGACCACGGTCTCCATGGCCGTCACCACCTTGCCGGCCACCGTCTCCGCCCAGGACTACGGTCCGCCTCCCGGCCAGGGCTACGGCCCGCCGCCGAACCAGCAAGGCTACGACCAGCCGCCGCCGAGCTACAACGGGCCCCCGCCCGGCGGCGACAACGACTACGACGACGACCAGCCCCCGCCGCCGCCGGCCGGCTACGACGGCTCGGCTCCGCCGCCGCCGCCGCCCGGCTATGACGCCGGCGGTCCGCCGTCCGACCAGCGCGCGCAGGACCAGCGCTACGCCCAGTACGCCCAGCAGTGGGCGCAGGAATACTGTGTCAAGGCGCACGGAAACGTCGGCGCGGGCGTCGGCATCGGCGCGCTGTTCGGGGCGCTGATCGGGGCCGGCGTCGCCGGCCGCGGCCATGCCGGCGGCGGCGCGCTCGCGGGCGCGGCGATCGGCGGTGTCGCCGGCGGCGCGATCGAGGCCAGCCGCGACAACGAGACCAGCCCCGGCTGCCCGCCCGGCTACGTCACCCGCGGCGGCGCGCCGGGCTTCTACTACGACACCTCCTACGCCTACGCCGCCCCCTACTGGTACCATCCGTGGGTGTGGTGGGGCGACCGCTGGGTGTTCCGGCCCTACCCGTATCACGCGTGGTACTTCCATCACTACCACCACGGGTTCCACCGCCACTACCGCTGAGCCGGCGCGCCTTTCCCTCGCTGGAGGGGAGCGCGGGGCACGGTTTGCCAGGTGCGGGCCGTAGATTCTCCGTAGTCTACGGCCCGGCGCTTGGTGGCTGGCACGATTGTGCCCGTGTGCGGCGCAATCTGATGACCCCCCCAACTACGGTCTTGGCCGGCCTTTGTGCCGGCCACCCACGAACACCCGTGCTCGCCATGGCAGTGCGGCCGCGCGGCCACTCCGCAGCCGGTGTTCATGGCTCGCCGGGACAAAGCCCGGCGATGACCGGCGTTGGGGGAGATTGGCCGGGTGACACCGAGAAAACTGTCCGACCGCCGCGTCTTGGAACCGTAGATTCTCCGTATTCTACGGGGCGGCGTCCGGCCGCCTTTTTTGTCCACGAACAACGCGAACCTCACGAACGGGCCGCTGCCCGCACCCACCCTCCAATGTCATCCCGGAGACCCGCGGAGCGGAGTCATCCGGGTCTCCTCAGCGCCTTCGTGCGAAGTAGATCCCGGATGAGTCCCGCCTGGCGGCGGGCTCTCCGGGATGACACGGAAAGGTGAGGGTGAAGGGCGGGGCGTGGCCCGTTCGTTTGGTTCGTGGACAAAGTCTTCCAATTGCCGCGAGCCCGCGCCGTAGATTCTCCGTATTCTACGGCGCCGGCCCCGCCCTCAGCGCAACTTCCTGCCTTTCCCCAGGCGCCATGACCCCAGCAACCGCGCCGGTGAGTCGTCGTCAACCGCCGCCGTAGGGTCGGGTGATCACTTCCAGGAGGTGGCCGTCGGGGTCGGGGAAGTAGACGCCGCGGCCGCCGTCGTTGTGGTTGATCTGGCCGGGGCGGCTGCGGGCGGGGTCGGCCCAGTGGTCGAGGCCGGCGGCCTCGATGCGGCCCAGCACCGCGTCGAAGTCGGCCTCGCCGATCAGGAAGGCGTAGTGCTGGCCGGCGACCGGCCGATCGGCGGTGCGGAAGTCGAGCGAGACGCCGTTGTCCATCTCGACCACGTGGAAGGGCCCGAACCGGGTCGGCGCCGGCCGCCCCAGCATGCCGGCGAGGAAGTCGGCCGACCGCTGCTGGTCCTTGCACCAGACGATCGTGTGATTGAGCTGCGCGCTCATGGGGTCCTCCGGCGAGCATTGCCTCCCGGCCCATATTTAGGGCCGCGCACGCCGCCGGAGGAGGGGCGTCAGCCGTGTCCGTGGGCCTCGTGGTCGTGGCCGTTCTTCAGGGCCGAGGCCGGCGGCATGTCGGCGGCCCAGACCACCGTGCGCAGCACCTGCGCGCCGGACGGGTTCGGATAGGCCTTGAACGCCATCCGCTCGCCGCCCTTCACCAGCACCTGCACCGCCTGGCTGGCGCGCAGCTGGGTCTCGGCGGCGGAGGGACCGTCCTGGCCCTTGGCGACGCCGCCGCCGATCTCGACGCAGACCTCCAGCGCCCCGCCGCCCGAGGTGGCGACGCCCACCGACTTGACGCCGATGCGCACCACCGCGTCCTCGGCCCGCTCGATCCAGGTCTCGGTGCCGCCGAGGCCGGCGAAGATCAGGGTGGCGTCCTGCGGCACCTGCAGGAACCGGTCGTCGTCCTCGTTGAGCTTGAAGTGAGCCATGCGTCCGCCTCTCTCGCCTTTGCCGGGGTGAAACGCCGCTTGGGCCGCGATTGCTCCCGGCCGGCGCCCTGCGGCGACGCTTTTTTCGATGACAGGCCGGACACACTGGCCAGCGCTCAAGCCTGCGGCCCTGATCCCGGCGGCCGGTCGTGCGTTGAGTGGCCATGAAACCCCGCCCGGCGACGCAGGCGGCGCTGCCGGCGGCCGCGCTCACCGCACTCGGCATCGTCTACGGCGATCTGGGCACCAGCCCGCTCTACGCCGTGCAGGCTGTGGCGGGCGCGGTCGGCGGACAGTTCACGGCGCAGAGCGCGCTGGGCATGCTGTCGCTGATCGTCTGGACGCTGATCGTCACCATCTCGGTGAAGTACTGCCTGCTGGTCATGCGCGCCGACAACCACGGCGAGGGCGGCATCCTGGCGCTGATGTCGCTGGTGGGCGCCAACCGGCTGGGCGGGCGCATGGGCTGGCTGACCGCGGCGGGCCTCTTAGGCGCGGCGCTGATCTACGGCGACGGGGTGATCACCCCGGCGATCTCGGTGCTGTCGTCGCTGGAGGGCGTCAACGTGGTGACGACGTCGCTGGCGCCCTACGTCATGCCGCTGGGCGTGCTGATCCTGTTGGCGCTCTTCGCCGTGCAGCGGTTCGGCACGGCCAGCATCGGCTTCGCTTTCGGGCCGATCATGCTGGTCTGGTTCCTGGTGATCGGGGCGCTGGGCCTGACGGGGCTGGTGCGACACCCGGTGGCGCTGGCGGCCATCGACCCGCGCTACGCCGTCGCCTACCTCGCCCACGCCGGCCGCACCGGGCTGCTGGTGCTGGGCGGCGTCTTCCTGTGCGCCACTGGCGGCGAGGCGCTCTACGCCGACATGGGCCACATCGGCAAATGGCCGATCCGGCTCTCCTGGTACCTGCTGGTGCTGCCGGCGCTGCTGCTCAACTACGCGGGCCAGACCGGGGTGCTGATCGACCGGCACGGGGGCGGCGCCCCGTTCTTCCTGCTGGCGCCCGGCTGGGCGGTCTATCCGCTGGTGGGGCTGGCGACGGTCGCCACCATCATCGCCAGCCAGGCGATCATCACCGGCTCGTTCTCGATGACCCGCCAGGCGATGCAGCTGGGCTGGCTGCCCGGCGTCGACATCCGCCAGACGTCGGACGAGGTGCACGGCCAGATCTACGTGCCGGTGGTGAACGGGCTGATGGCGATCGTCACCATCGGCATCACCATCGCCTTCGGCTCCTCGGCGCGGCTGGCCGGCGCCTACGGGGCGGCGGTCTCCACCACCATGCTGCTGACCACGGTGCTGCTGCTGGCGGCGATGATCCGGGTGTGGCGCTGGCCGCCGCGGCTGGCGCTCCCGGCGGCGGCGGTGTTCCTGGTCGTCGACGCCGGCTTCTTCGGCGCCAACCTGATGAAGGTCGCCCAGGGCGGCTGGCTGCCGCTGACCCTGGGCGCGGTGGTGTTCTTCGTCATGGCCACCTGGAACGCCGGCGCCCAGGCGGTGCATCGGTCCTACCTGGCCAGGCGCGAGCCGGTGCGCCGCTTCACCGCGCGGCTGCGGCGCAAGAAGGCGCCGCGCGTGCCGGGGGTGGCCATCTTCCTCACCCGCGCCGAGGACCAGATCCCGTCGCTGATGACCGATTTCGTCAAGCAGGTCGGCTCGATGCACGCGAAGGTCATCGTGCTGACGGTGGTGTTCGACGACCGCCCGCGGGTCCCACCCGACGAGCGCAGCGAGGTCACCCGGATGGCCCGCGACATGTGGCGGGTGACGCTGCGCTTCGGCTTCGTCGAAATCCCCAACCTGCCGGCCGCGCTGGCCCGGGTGGACGACCTGCCGTGCGCCGACCTGGTGAAGGACGCGGTGTTCTTCGCCGCCCGCGACCTTGTGGTCGGCAAGGCGCGCGGGCGCCTGCGCGGCGGGCGCCTTGGCCTGTTCGCCTGGCTGTTCCGCAACTCCGTCAAGGCCGTCGACCGCTTCCAGCTGCCGCCCAGGCACGTGATCGAGATCGCCCGCGAGATCGAGATTTGAGGGGGATTGGCCGCCAACCAGCCGCAGGCCTTTAGTCTTAACGCAGAGCCCGCGGAGGAGGCGCGGAGTGCGCAGAGAGTACGAGACCTTCCGCGACCTCTGCGCCTTCTCTGCGTGCTCGGCGTTGAGACTAAGCGCCTGCGGCGCGCGCCACGTTCGCACCCTTGCAACAGCGGCTGCCTGGGTCCCGACGTTCTTCGGGACGAGCGGGATTGGGTGGGCCGGCCCTCAGGCCTCGCCGGCCTCGTTGGCGATGTAGAGGGTCTTGGCTTCGCCCGGGGACATGGGGCGGCCGAAGCGGTAGCCCTGCAGGGCGCCGCAGCCGGCGGCGGTGAGGACGTGGCGCTGCTGGTCGGTCTCGACGCCCTCGGCCACCACGCCCATGCCGAGCGAGGAGGCGAGCTTGGTCACCGAGGCGACGATGATCGCCGACTGCTTGTCGCGCGCCACGTTGTCGACGAACGACTTGTCGATCTTGATGCAGTCGATGGCGAACTGGTTGAGGTAGGTCAGCGACGAGTAGCCGGTGCCGAAGTCGTCCAGCGCCACGCGCATGCCGGCGCCGCGCAGCACTTCCAGATTGTGGGCGGCGCGGTCGACGTCGTCGATGATCGCCGTCTCGGTCAGCTCGATCTGGATGCGGCTCGGCGGCAGGTCGGCTTCCTCGGCGTAGCGCAGTATCCGCTCGGCCACGTTCTGGCGCAGGAACTGCCGCGCCGAGAGGTTGACCGACACGTAAGGCCCGCCCCAGCGGCGGGCGTCCTTGAAGGCCTGGCGGGTGATCCAGTCGCCGAGATCGAGGATCAGGCCGGTCTCCTCGGCCACCGGCACGAACTCGGCCGGCGAGACCGCGCCGTGCTCGGGGCTGTCCCAGCGCACCAGCGCCTCGAAGCCCAGCACCCGGCCGCTGATGGCCGTCACGATCGGCTGGTAGGCCATGTGGAACTGGCCGGTGCGCAACGCCAGCTCCAGGCCGTTCTCGATCGACAGCCGCCGCTTGGTCACCTTCTCCAGCGCGCTGTCGTAGCGGCGGTAGCGGTTGCGCCCCTCGCGCTTGGCCGCATAGAGCGCCAGGTCGGCGCGGCGCATCAGCGAGACCTCGCTGCGGCTGGCGTCCTGGCTGGCGACCCCGATCGAGGCGCTGATCTGCACCTCGTGGCCGGCGACGCGGCGGGTCTGGCTGCAGACCCTGAGGATCTTGTTGCAGAACTCGTTGACGCCCTGCTCGCTGGTGGCCTCCAGCACGATGCCGAACTCGTCGCCGCCGAGCCGCGCCAGCACGCCGCTGGCCGGCAGCACCGCCGCCATCGCCGAGCAGATCTTCCGCACCAGGTCGTCGCCGGCGTGGTGGCCGAGGGTGTCGTTGACCAGCTTGAAGCGGTCGAGGTCGACCAGCAGCACGGTCTGCGAGAGCGAGCCGCGGGCCAGGCGCGCGGTCACCTCGGTGACGAAGCCGGCGCGGTTGAGGATGCCGGTCAGCGGATCGTGCTGGGCGGCGTGCATGGCGATCTCGAGCCGCGCCTTCAGGGCGGTGACCTCGGTCTCCAGGCCCTGGATGGTGTGGCTGCCGCGCTCGGCGGCGCTCTGGCGCTCGCTGGCCACGCGGTAGCGCTCGGCCAGCGACTTCAGCACGGTGACTGCGTCCGGGCGCCAGAACGGCGTCACCAGGAAGGTCAGCTTGTCCGGCTGCTGCACCACCTGCAGCGCCGCGCGCCACAGGCTCATGTCGCCGTCCTCGATCAGCACCACCAGCTCGGCGTTGGGCTCGGCGATGCGCACCTTCTTGAGGCCGTCGCCGAGGTCGCCCGGGCGCCCGCCGCGGTAGTCGAACACGAAGATCGCCGGGGCCCAGCCGAAGTGGCGGGCGGTCTCGGCCTTCTCCAGCGCCTTGGTGGTGGTGGCGAAGGGCAGCACCTCGCCGCCCGGCATCGCCTCGTGGGCGGCGGCGGCGACCTCGGCGAGGCCCTCGCGGCTGGGGCTGACGAGCAGCGTCATCGGCCGCTGAGCGCCGGCCGGCCGCAGCGACGCGACCTCCGGAACGGCGCTGACCGGCCCGGCCAGCGGCAACGTCTGTGCGACCCTGTGCGACATCTGACCCCAGCCTTGCGGGCCGCGCTGACAAGATTCCGATAACCGTCATGGTCAACGAACCCTGAATCGCACCATCGGCGGGCTTTTCATGGCGGCCGGAACGGGCGAGGCTCCGGCGACGAGGTTTCGCCCATGCCGCACGACGCCGAGCACCATCACCACGACCACGAGGGCCAGGATCCGCCGCCGGACATCGCCCTGCGCGTCAAGGCGCTGGAATCGTTGCTGGTGGAGAAGGGGCTGGTCGATCCGGCGGCGCTGGACGCCATCGTCGAGACCTACGTCCACGAGGTGGGACCCAGGAACGGCGCCCGCGTGGTCGCCCGCGCCTGGACCGATGCGGCCTACAAGGCCCGGCTGCTGGCCGACGCCACCGCCGCCATCGCCGAGCTGGGCTACGGCGGGCGCCAGGGCGAGCACATGGTGGCGGTGGAGAACACACCCGCCGTCCACAACCTCGTCGTCTGCACCCTCTGCTCCTGCTACCCGTGGCCGGTGCTGGGGCTGCCGCCGGTCTGGTACAAGTCCGCGCCCTACCGCTCGCGCGCCGTGGTCGATCCGCGCGGGGTGCTGGCGGAGTTCGGGACCGCGCTGGCCGGCGAGGTCGAGATCCGCGTCTGGGATTCTACCGCCGAGGTCCGCTACCTGGTGATCCCCGAGCGGCCGGCCGGAACCGAGGGCCTTGGCGAAGACGCGCTGGCGGCGCTGGTGAGCCGCGACTCGATGATCGGCGTGACCAGGCTCTCCCCCCAGGCGGGCGCGGCGTGAGCGGCGTGCACGACATGGGCGGCGTAGCCGGCTTCGGCCCGATCGCGCCGGAGGCGGACGAGCCGCTGTTCCACGCGCCGTGGGAGGCGCGGGCGCTGGCGATCACCCTGGCCATGGGGGCCTGGCGGCGCTGGAACATCGACGCCTCGCGCCACCAGCGCGAGCTGATCCCCGCGCCCGACTACCCGGCCATGAGCTACTACGAGAAGTGGATCGCCGGGCTGGAGGCGCAGATCGCCGCCACCGGGCTCGCCACCGCCGAGGAGTTGGCGGGCGGCCGCGCCGATCCCGCCGCGGGCCGGCAGTCGCCGCCGCTGATGGGGGAGGGGGCGCGGCGGATGCTCTTCGGCAAGGGCGGCTACGTGCGCGAGGCGCCGACGCCGCCGCGCTTCGCCGTCGGCGAGGCGGTGCGCGCCCGCGACCTCAATCCGCCCGGCCACACCCGCCTGCCGCGCTACGTGCGCGGCCACGCCGGCCGCGTCACCGCCCGCCACGGCGCCCACGTGCTGCCCGACAGCAACGCCCACGGCCAGGGCGAGGACCCGCGCCACCTCTACCAGGTGCGCTTCGAGGCCGCCGAGCTGTGGGGCGCGGACGCCGGCTGGCGCGGCGCGGTGCACCTCGATCTCTGGGAGCCCTACCTTGAGCCCGCCTGACGCCGCCGGTCCCGGCGGGGAGGACCGCCCGCCGTTCGACGAGCCCTGGCAGGCCGAGGCGTTCGCGCTCGCCGTCTCCCTGAGCGCCGCCGGCGTCTTCAGCTGGCCCGAGTGGGCCGCCGCGCTGGCCGCCGAGATCGCCGCCGCCGGCCCCGCCGACGACGGGACGCGCTACTACGAGCACTGGCAGGCCGCGCTGGAGCGGCTGACCGTCGAGCGCGGCCTCGTCGCCCCGGCGGCGCTCGCGGCGCGCAAGGAGGCCTGGGCGGACGCCTATCGCGTGACGCCGCACGGCAAGCCGGTGGTGCTGGGCGCGGGCGGTTGAAGGCTATCTCACCTTGAAAGGCTCCCCGCCCCTCAATGGGGCGGGGAGGGGGTAGGGTGTATCCCGAGCGCCAGTGCTGAAGGCATTTGGCCAAGGCCGATTGCGACACGCCACCTGACGCACATTCCTGCCATGATCGAGATCAGCGCTTGCAGATGTTGCAAGCTTGCGAGCACTGCTTCTTAGATCGCGATGTGGTGAAGTTCGGCGACCAGTTCATTGACGAGCTGAAAGCGAGGCTCCGGCTTTCCGATGTGATCGGGAAGACGGTAAAGCTGCGCCGCCAGGGCCGTGAGTATGTTGGCCTTTCGCCGTTCACCAAGGAACGGACGCCATCGTTCTATGTAAATGATGATAAAGGGTTTTTCCACGATTTTTCGTCTGGAAAGCACGGCGACCTAATAAGCTTCTTTCAGGAGACAGAGCGGCTTTCGTTTGTCGAGGCGGTTGAGCGTTTGGCTTCCGAAGCTGGTGTCGCGGTACCAGCGCCGGACCCGCGTGCTGCGGCAAGGGATCAAGAACGTCAAAGCCAGGTTTCCTGGATCGAGCAAGCATCCCTCTGGTTCGAGAGCGAGCTTCGGCGGCCCGTTGGTCGTGAAGCGCGGAGCTACCTTCAAAAGCGCGGGCTCGGCGAGGATTTGTGGCCACGCTTTCGCGTTGGCTACGCGCCTGCCGCCAGGACGGCGCTTAAGGACTATCTAATTTCGAAAGGCGCACGGATCGCCGATCTTGTGACGCTCGGACTTCTTATCGCGCCCGATGATGGCACCGCTCCGTACGATCGTTTCCGCGACAGGATTATCTTCCCGATTGCGGACGAGCGCGGGCGTTTAATCTCATTTGGCGGTCGCGCTCTCAGCCCCGACGCGCGGGCGAAATACATCAACGGTCCAGACACGCCGCTCTTCGACAAGGGCCGCGTTCTCTACGGCTATTCCGAAGCACGCCGGCTCCTGCGCGAGGCTAAGGACGACCCGCCTTTCGTGGTCGTCGAAGGCTACATGGATGTGATCGCCTGTCAGCGGGCGGGCATACCGGCGGTCGCCCCGATGGGGACCTCACTTACTGAGGATCAGATTGAACTCCTTTGGCGGGCTTACCGTGAGCCGACGCTGTGTTTCGACGGAGATCGGGCAGGCCGCTTGGCAGCCGGAAGAGCTATCGATCGCCTGCTGCCGCTTTTGAAGTCAGACCACACAGTTCGGTTCGCGACGATATCGGGTGGGAAAGATGCAGACGACGTGTTCCGCGAGCACGGCGCCGAAGCGCTTCGAGGCCAGCTAACCAATTCGGTTGGTTTCGCTGACGCACTCTTCCGACGGGAGTTCGACGCCGAGCCTCTCGACACTCCCGAGCGGCGTGCGTCGCTGAAAGGACGACTGAGGCGAACTGCTGGCAGCATCACGGATCGCGATTTATCCGAGCAGTTTCGGAACCACCTTTTGGATGCGTTCTATTCGTTCTTCGGCCGGAAACGACTCAACGACTCCGAAACTCGCCGCGACTTTGTAGATGGCTTTAAGGGCACTCTCGCACGCAGGTCCGAACTACCCAATATCCTCGACAGGATCAGAACGCTCAACGCGGCTGTGGCGGTAGCTGCCGTGTGGCATCCAACGTGGCTGGCCAGCTTCGTTGAGGAGTTCATCGGGTTTGGCGACAAACATTTGGCTGAGTTGGTTCAGCCTCTCCTAGATACGTTGCAAGAGAAGCAGCCAAGCGCCGAACTCGTTATGCAAAACATCAAGAGCGATGGAGCGACCTATGCCTACGAGCGAGCTCTGCATTTCGTTCAGGAGGCTGGCGGCTATCCGTTCGTCATTCCCGGCGATGAGGGAGAGCGATTCCACCAAGTGTGGCTTGAGTGCTTTCACGCAGTTCGAGAGCTGTGGGCTATCGAGGAAGAGCTGAAGGAACGGCACAAGACGCACGAAGAGGAACTAAAGCGGCCCGTCGACGATCGCAGAGCGCCGGTTGATCCGGCGTACCACATCAATCGTGGAATCTGGCTTCGCAAACATGAGTTGGAACTCGGCAGGCTTATCCACAGCGGCGAGCTGTGGAGCGCGAAGGCGCTGAGTCACTAGCGAAATCATCCGCCTGCGGCTCGACGGCGAGCGCCTTGACAGGGACGCCTTGCAGCGCCATCTGCGGTCACGAGGATTTAGCACGCTGCTGAGCGACATCGACCGGGCCGCCGCGAAATCGGGCGCGCCCTTCATTCAACCGGATGTCTCCCTCATAGCCGCCAGGTCCCAGTGGTCGCTCGCCTTCTCGGCCATGTGCCGATTGGCGGCGCTGGAAGACGCCATGGACCAGGCCAAGCAGGCCCTGTCCGCGGGCGACGCCGGCGCTTCCGATCGGGTCATGACCCTGAAGACCGAGAGAGATTCACTGCGCCGGGCGGTCAAGTCGGGAACCATTTGGGAAGAGGGTGGGTCGATTTGACGCCGGCTCTTTCATTTTCGGGTTCGTAAACCATCTCCGGCGCCGGCCTTGCATGGCCGTTCGCGCCGATTCCGGAGACCTCGATGAGCGAAACGACCACTCCCGAGCCGACCGAGGCCGCGCCGCCGCCGGCCGACGGCCCGCTGCTCGACCTCACCGACGCCGGGGTCAAGAAGTTCATCAAGATGGCCAAGACCCGCGGCTACGTCACCATGGACGAGCTGAACAAGGTCATGCCCTCCGAGGAGGTGACCTCCGAGGCGATCGAGGACACCCTCGCGATGCTCTCGGAGATGGGCGTCAACGTGGTCGAGGCCGAGGAGGACGCGCCCGAGCAGGAGTCCACCGACGTCGCGGTGCGCGAAGAGACCGCGGTGGTCGAGACCACCAAGGAAAGCGCCTACGACCGCACCGACGACCCGGTGCGCATGTACCTGCGCGAGATGGGCAGCGTCGAGCTGCTCAGCCGCGAGGGCGAGATCGCCATCGCCAAGCGCATCGAGGCCGGCCGCGACACGATGATCCGCGGCCTGTGCGAAAGCGCGCTGACCTTCGAGGCCATCATGGTCTGGCGCGAGGAGCTGGCCGGCGGGCGCATCCTGCTGCGCGAGGTGATCGACCTGGAGCAGACCTACGGCGGCCAGGTGGCCCAGGCGCTCTCCGACGAGGCGGTGGCCGGCGAACAGATCGAGGCCGAGCCGGCCAGCGCCAGCGACGATGACGACGAGGAGGGCGCCAAGCCGCCGCCCGGCGTCACCGACGACGACGACGATTTCGACGACGGCGCCGGCCCCACCATCAGCGCCATGGAAGGCGAGCTGCGCGACGGGGTGATGGCCACCCTCGACGCCATCGCCGGCGAGTTCGAGGCCTTCCGCCGCCTGCAGGAAAAGCTGGTCGAGCACCGCCTGCGCGGCGCCGACCTGCCGGACGAGGAGCGCCGCGCCTACGAGGCGGCCACCTCCACCATCGTCCAGCACCTGAAGACGCTGAAGCTGAACAACAACCGCATCGAGGCGCTGGTCGACCAGCTCTACGCGATCAACCGGCGCCTGATCGGCCTGGAAGGGCGCCTGCTGCGCCTGGCCGACAGCTACGGCATCAGCCGGGTCGAGTTCCTGCGCGCCTACCTCGGCCAGGAGCTGGACCCGGCCTGGCGCGAGAAGGTCGCGCCGCAGGGCAAGCGCTGGAGCATGTTCGTCGAGAACGACGCCTCGCAGATCGGCGAGATCCGCTCGGAGATCGGCGCGCTGGCGACCGAGTCCGGCCTGCCGATCGACGACTACCGCCGCATCGTCCAGACCGTGCAGAAGGGCGAGCGCGAAGCCCGCCAGGCCAAGAAGGAGATGGTCGAGGCCAACCTGCGCCTGGTGATCTCGATCGCCAAGAAATACACCAACCGCGGCCTGCAGTTCCTCGACCTGATCCAGGAAGGCAACATCGGCCTGATGAAGGCGGTGGACAAGTTCGAGTACCGCCGCGGCTACAAGTTCTCCACCTACGCCACCTGGTGGATCCGCCAAGCGATCACCCGCTCGATCGCCGACCAGGCCCGCACCATCCGGATCCCGGTGCACATGATCGAGACGATCAACAAGATCGTCCGCACCAGCCGCCAGATGCTGCACGAGATCGGCCGCGAGCCGACCCCGGAAGAGCTGGCCGAAAAGCTGGCCATGCCGCTGGAGAAGGTGCGCAAGGTGCT
>DASXEN010000032.1:0-2499 GCA_036490095.1 Caulobacteraceae bacterium | reverse complement strand
CCGGGGAGGGGGCGGTGCGCCAGCCGTCGCCGGTGGCCACCACCTGCCGCGCGCTGTCGGCGAAGGTCAGCTCCAGCTGCGCGAGGAAGCGCCGCGGCGCCGGCCCGAAGGCATAGCGCCCGCCGGGCGCGACGTAGCTGGCGTACCAGCCGTCGCCGACATGGGCGCCCAGCACGTTGGCGCCGGCGCGGACCAGGGCGGTGACGTCGTAGACGCGGTAGAGGGTGCGATGGCGGAAGTCGGTGCTCTCCGGCGCCAGCAGGGCGTCGCCGACCCGCGCGCCGTTGAGGAAGGCCTCGTAGGCGCCCAGCGCCGTCGCATAGAGCCGCGCGCCGACCACCGGCGCGGCGACGTGGAACTCCCGGCGCAGCAGCATCGCGCCGGTCGGCGGCAGCGCCTGGCGCGGCGGATGCCCGGCCGGCGTCGCTTGCGTCCAGGCCTCGCCGCCGGCGCTGGTTTCCCAGTCCGGGCCGGTGACAATGCGGCGGATGGCGCCGTCATCCCCGCGCAACTTCAGCAGCGCCGCGAACGCGCCGAGCCAGGGCCGGGGATCGCGCGGGCCGGGCGTGGCGGCGATCTCGGCGACCAGCACGTGCTCGCCGGCCACGAGCGCGCCAAGCGCCAGCCGCTGTACGCCCTGGGCGCCGAACGCGTGCGGATTGGGCGCCTCGCGCTCGAGCGCCCGGCCGTCGAGGTGGAGCAGGTCCAGCCGCCCGCGCGCGCCGACGATCAGCGTCGCCTCGGCCGGGGCCTCCAGGCGGAACGCCAGGCGGAACTGGCGCGGATCGGCCGCCGCGTCCTCGCCCCAGACCCAGCGCAAGCCGGCCTCGCGGTCGGCGCGGTTCTCCTCGGCCTCCACCGCCAGCCAGGCCGCGGTCCAGTCGGCCGGCGCCAGCAGCCCCATCTCCCAGAAAGCCGGCCGCGGGGGCTCGGCCGGCGCTTCCGCCTCGTCCCACACGTCGACCGTCCACCAGCAGCGCTGGCGCGAGGCCGGCGGCGGGCCGGCGTAGGCGACGTCGAAGCACTGGCCGGAGGCGATCCGGCCGCTGTCCCAGAGGTCCGCGCCGCCGGCCGCCAGCGCCTCGGGCGTCGTCGCCACCCGCACCCGATAGGCCGACTGCCGTGCGCCCGGCCGGTCGGCTTCCAGCCGCCACGACAGCCGCGGGTCCGCCAGCTCCAGGCCGAGCGGGTTGTCGAGCTGCTCGCTCTTCAGGCCGACGATGCGCAAGCCGATCCTCCCGCGGCCCAGCCGGTCTTCGCCCGCGCCAGCCGATCTGGCCCGACCTGATAGCCCATGCCGGGCGCGTCCGTCGTGCGCCATGCGGCCCGATCTCGTGTAGGAAAGCCGCCATGAGCCGGCACGAAACCACCGCCGAGGCGGGACTGGATTGGCGCATGCCGCCGCTGCGCGAGGCCTCGGTGCTCGGCCGCCGGATCGCCTACTACGAGGCGGGCGCGGGGCCGCCGCTGCTGCTGGCGCACGGCTTTAGCGGCTCGGCCTACTTCGAATGGGGCCGCGTCTTCGATTTGCTGGCTGAGCGCCACCGCGTGGTGGCGCCGCAGCTGGTCGGCTTCCTGCCGTCCGAGCAGCCGGACATCGCCTATTCCACCGAAGCCCAGCTGGATCACCTCTCCGGCTTCATCGAGGCGCTGGGGCTGGAGGGCTGCACCCTGGCCGGCGAGTCGTACGGCGGCTGGCTGGTCGGGGCCTACGCCGCGCGGGCCGCCGAGCCGGGCTCGAAGCTGGCGCGCGTCGGCCGCTACGCCATCCTCGCCGGCGCGGTCGGCGTCGTGCGCGCCGGCAACGCCGCGCCGCCGCCGCCGCGTGCGCCGGTCGGCGCGCTCTGGGCCGAGATCATGCCGCGGCTGCCGGAGCTGAACCCGCACGAGGCGGCCAACGACAAGACCCGCCGCGCCATCTTCGAGGCCAGCGACCTCGGTCGCGGCTGGCCCGACGCGGCGGCGCTGGGCCGGATCGACAAGCCGACGCTGCTGCTCTGGGGCGACGACGACGAGCTCGTGCCGCTGCGCTACGGCGAGGCCGCCGCAGTGGCCATCCCTGGCTCGCGGCTGGTGGTGCTGCCGGACGTCGGCCACATCCCCTCGATCGAGGTCCCGCGCGAGTTCGCGCGCATCCTCACCGCCTTCGCGGCCGGCGACGGCGCACTTCAGCCGACCGGGCCGGACGCCCGCCCTACCACTTGACCTCGTAGACCTGCGTCTGCGTCCGCCAGGGCAGGTCCGTCCACACGCGCTGGTCGGGGCCGACGCTGCCGTGCGATTCCAGGGTCTTGCCCTGGTAGAGCAGGACCACGTGGCCGACGCGCTTGGTCTTCTTGTCCGGCGGCAGGAAGGCCATCCTGATCTTGCCGTCCTGGAGGGCGCCGTCGGCGACGGTGGCGGCGGGAAAGCCCTGGTTTCTCACCCAATCGTGCTGGACGACCGAGCCGTCCGGGAAGGCGATGTTCCTGGGAGTCGTCGACCTGCGCACCGCCGCGC
>DASXEN010000014.1:0-11496 GCA_036490095.1 Caulobacteraceae bacterium | reverse complement strand
GACGTGCAGGATGAAGGGCATCCGCCGCTCGGCCAGCAGGGCCCAGATCGGCTCGTGATCGACGTGGCCGGGCGAGCGGCCGCCGGGCGGCGCGGCGGCGACCCAGACCGCACCGAGGCCCAGCCGGTGCGCGTGCTCGATCTCCGCCAGCGCCGCCGCCACGTCGTCGAGCGGCGCGATGGCGACGCCGATCAGCCGCGGGTCGGCGTCGCAGAAGGCCGCCATGGCCCGGTTGTGGGCGCGCGCGGCGGCGTAGGCGACGTCGGGCGCCGCCTCGAAGATCGGCCGCGCGCAGAAGGAGGAGAAGATCACCTGGCGCGTGAAGCCCAGCAGGTCGAGCGCCGCCGCCCGCTCCGGGCCGCTGAACGCGCCCAGCGCGTCGTGCCACTTCGGCCCACGCGTCAGGCCGTCGCCCAGCGCGGTGAGCCTGGCCACCGTCTCCGGATCGTGGCCGTCCTTGCCGGCGTGCTCCCCGGGCCGGAACTGGCCGGTGGCCAGCGCCCCCAGCGACGGCATGCGCTCGCGGTCCGCGGGGTCAGCATGGGCGGCGAGGAAATCCGGCAGCTCCATCAGGTGGCTGTCGGCGTCGCAGATGGCGCGGCTGTTGGCGTAGGTCATGGCGCCGCGATGCTAGCCCGGCGCGACGGCGCTGGCGACGGGGCGGCTGGCGTTTGGTTGTGTGGGTGCGCAGCGATCGCCCGTCCGTGTTTTCCGTGGTTCAAAAGACGGTCCACGGAAAACAGGGAGGACACGGAAAGGACTCCTGGCCCGTTCGCGCCGTTCGTTGGGAGGCGCGCGCCCCTCGACGCGGCGACGCAGTCGACCCTCACCGCCAGGCGAAGGCCGGCTGCTCCAGGTGGGCGACGCGGGTGATGCGGCCGGCGACCAGCTCGCGCAGCTGGTAGACCATCGCCGCCGTGGGCGCGTGGATGAACTGCTCGCCGATGTAGATGCGCAGCAGCGGCTGCGGGTCGTCGTCGCCGGCGATGAAGGCGACCGCCTCCTCGCGGGCGATCTGGTCGAGGCGGACGCGGTGGGCGGAGGCCACCTCCGCCGGGTTCGGCGTCAGCACGTCGGAGGCCTCCAGCCAGGCCACCACCGGCGTGATCACGTAGCCGGAGCGGGTGGCGAAGTCGTCCAGCGTCCCCAGCACGTGCTCGGCCGGCAGGCGCACGCCCAGCTCCTCCTCCAGCTCCCGCGCCGCGGTCTCGGCCGCCGTCTCGCCGGGATCGCAGCGCCCGCCCGGCAGCGCCCACTGGCCGGCGTGGGCGCGCAAGGACGGCGCGCGCCTGGTCAGCAGGAACGCCGTCTCGCCGGAGCCGTCGTCGGCCGCCACCAGCGCCAGCGCCACCGCCGCGCGCCGCAACTCCGCGCCCTCGTGCGCCAGCCGCGGAAACCCGCGGCAGGCCGCGCCGATGGTCTGGCGGAACGCGTCGGTGAACGGAAAGCTCATGGTCTGAGATTAGCGGCCCGCGTCCTGACGCCGCCACCCCCTTGGTGAGCTCGCCCATCCAGCTCCAGCGCTGATCGAGGGCGTCCGGCGGGTTGCACGAAGGCCCGGCGTCCTTCGGGACGCCCGCTGCGCGGGCTCCTCAGGATGACGAGCGGGGTTGGGCTGCGCGAACGATCGCCACCAACTTTCGTCATGGTGAGGAGCGCCGCAGGCGCGTCTCGAACCACGCACCACCGCCCCTACCCCCCATCCGCGTCCATCACGTCCTCGACCAGCCGCGCCGCCTCAGCCAGGCTGGGCGTCTCGCAGGCGGCCACGTATTCGCGGCGCAAGCGGCGGACCAGCTCGGCGACGCTGGGGATGTCGTCGATCAGGTCGACGCCCTGGCCGGCGCTCCAGAGGTTCTTCCAGGGCGTCACGCCCTCGGGCAGGTGGTCGTGGCGCATGCCGCGGCCGAGCGGCTTGGGCAGGTTGTCCGGGTCGAGGCCGACGCGGCGGATCGACTCCAGCATCCAGTTGGCCGGCACGCCGGCGATGTCGCCGGTGTAGACCAGCCCCTCCGAGGTCTGGCTGACCAGCAGCGCCTTGTACTCGTCCGGCGCGTCGGCCTCGCGGGTGGCGATGAAGCGGGTGCCGAGGTAGGCGAGGTCGGCGCCCAGCACCTCGGCCGCGCGGATCACCGCGCCGCTCCCGACCGCGCCCGCCAGCACCAGCGTGCCGCCGTAGATCGCCCGGATGCGCGGAATCAGCGCCAGGTGGCTGATGGTCCCCGAGTGGCCGCCGCCGCCCGCGCCGATGCAGTTGAGCCCGTCGGCGCCGGCGGCGATCGCCTTCTCGGCGAAGCGCATCGAGGTGACGTCGTGGAACACCTTGCCGCCGAACTCGTGCACGCGCTTCACCAGCTCGGTCGGATCTCCGCCGACGCTGATGATGATGTCGACCCCGTAGCGGGCGCAGAGCGCCATGTTGGCCGCCAGGTCGTCCGGGGCCATGCGGGTCGGATAGTTGACCGCGATCGGGGCGATGCGCGCGCTGGGATGGGCGTCGGCATGCGCCTTCAGCGCCTCGGTGATCTCGGCCAGCCAGGCCTCGAAGCTCTCCAGGTCGCGGGCGTTCTGGCGCGGCAGCCCGCCGATCACCCCGGCCTTGCAGGCCTCGCGCACCAGCGCCGGTCCGGTGACCAGGAACATCGGCGCGCATATCGCCGGGATGGTCAGGCTGGTGCGGATGTCGGGATCGAGGCTCATCGGGCGTGGCTCCTTCGTGGTCGCCCGCCCAGTCAGCCATGCCTGACGCTGCGCAAGCAAAGCCGCCGCTGCGGCCGGCCCACCCCTAGATCAGCATCCGCCGCTCGTCGGGCGGCGGCTGGTAGCCGCAGTGCTTCTGCATCGCCGCGGGGTCGGTGAACACCGCCCGGCGGCCCTGCACCGTCGCCCAGCCCCAGGTGCGCAGGTCGGCCAGCGAGCGCGCCACCGGCGAGCGGCCGAGGCCGAGCGCGTCGGCGATCTGCTCGTAGGTCAGCGGCATCTCGCACTCGGTGCTGGAGGCCATCCCGCGGGCTCTGAGCCGGTCGCGCAGCTCCAGCAGCAGGAAGCAGACCCGCTCGCTGGCGGTCTGCTGGCCGATCAGCAGCAGCCGCCGGTCGGCGCGCCGGTCGTCGATCAGCAGGGTCTGCAGCAGGCCGCGCGTGAGGCCGGCCTGGCCGGAGACCACGCCCGAGAACCCCTCCGACGACAGCGGGCAGACCCGCACCTTGGTGACGGTGCAGACCCCGTGCCGGGCGACGCCGTTGAACGGCGAGTGCAGGCCAAGCACGTCGCCCGGCAGCAGGAAGTCGATGATCTGCCGGCGACCGTCTTCGAGGGCCTGATACTTGAACGCCCAGCCCTCGAATAGGGTGAAGAACACGTCGGAAGCTTCACCAGGGGTCAGAATATGTTGCCGCGCGTCGAAGTCGAGCTGCAACCGGCGCGCGCCGCCGATAAAGTCAAGCTCGGCGCGACTTATCGGACTGAAAGCACTGTTCTGCCTAAGCGGGCAGTCCCAGCAGCTAACACCTCGATCAGCCTGCGGCATCCAACCCTACACCGTCGTTCCTGCGCCCGCTTTACATAATGAACGCCGGTGAAACGGCGCAACGTCCCAAAAGAGACGAGGGCGCGCTGGGGCAGCTTGACCCACGGTCCCGTTTGGGACGTATCTGCGCCGCGTCCATTGCCCACCGAGTTCGGCATGCCCGACTATCGGCTCTACTTCCTCGACGCGGACGACCACATCCGCCATGTCGTCGAGCTTGAGTGCACCGACGACCGGCAGGCCATGGACGTGGTCGAAGAACACGTCGACGGCCGCACCATGGAGCTGTGGCGTCGGGCCCGTCTGGTGCATCGCTTTCCCGCTTCGCCGCAGTCGTCGTCCACCTGAACGCGGAAGTCCGGCTATGGGTGCGGCGAGGGGCTCGCGCACGCCGACTATCGCTTGCCGCCCGCCGCGCCACGCCGCATAGCGGCGACTGATCCAACTGCCTTAGCAATCGGAAAGCTCCGCCATGGCCCTTCAGCTCTACGACGTCTCCGTCGCCTCGTTCCTGCAGACCCTGGGCGGCGTCTCCGGCTTCCTCGACCGCGGGCTGGCCCACTGCCGCGACAACAACCTCGATCCGGAGGAGATCGTCGAGGCGCGGCTGCACGGCGACATGCTGCCGCTCCGCTTCCAGATCATCTCGGTGGCGCACCATTCGGCCGGCGCGATGGAGGGAGTTAAGAAGGGCGTGTTCGCCCCGCCCACCGAGCAGCGGCCACTGACCTACACGCAGCTGCAGGGGCTCGTCGCCGACACCCGCGAGTCGCTCGGCAAGCTGTCGCGCGAGGAGGTCAACGCCTTCGAGGGCGCCGACGTCGCCTTCCAGTTCCGCGACTTCAAGATGCCGTTCACCGCCGAGAACTTCCTGATGTCGTTCTCGATGCCGAACTTCATGTTCCACGCCGCCACCGCCTACGACATCCTCCGCTCCAGGGGCGTGCCGATCGGCAAGCGCGACTTCATGGGCCAGATGCGCCTGAAGACGGCGTAGCCCCTTCTCCCCGAAGGAAGCCGCGGCGATCGGCCGCCTGGGTGGCGCGGGCCGGCGCCACGATGCTGACTTGGGCGCGTGGTCTTGGGGCGCCGGTAAGGTTTCGCGCCCAAGTTCGCGCCCCAGGGGTCGAAGGCCGGATGGATCGCTCGCCGCAACATCGCCGCCGCTGGGGCCGCCGCGCCGGGCGCTTCGGCGCGGCCGCGCTCAGCGCCGGCGCGCACGCGGGCCTGGCGATCGTGCTGCTGCTGGCCTGGAAAGCCGCGCCGCCGCTCGGCGAGCCGGCGGCGATCGCCGTCAGCCTCGCGCCGCCGCTGACGCCGCCGGCCCCGAAGCCGCCCGCCCCGACCCCGGCCAAGACTGCCGCCGCCCATATCGCCCCGGCCCGGCCGGCGGCGGCCCCGCGCATCGCCGCCCGCCGCTCCGCCGCCCCGCCGGTCGCCGACCCGTTGCCCGCCGCCCCGGCCACGTCCATGGCCAACGGCGAAGGCGCCGAGCTCTCCGAAGCCCAGCTTGCCGGCGCGGCCAGCGCCGACGGCGGTGGCGGTGGGGGCGGCGGCGAGTGCGACATGGCCCGCCGGGTGCAGGCGGCGCTGCGCAAGGACCCGCTGGTGCGCGCCAGCGTGCACGCCGCCAGCGGCCGGGCGATCATGGTCTGGAACGGCGACTGGGTGCAGGCCGGCGCCGAGGACGGCAAGGGCCTGGCCGCCGTGCGCGAGGCGATCACCTGGGAAGTCGCCTTCGCCCCGCTCGCCTGCCGCCGCGAGCGGGTCCGCGGCCTGGTGCTGCTGTCCCTGAACGACGGCTCGGCCCGCCTGGCGGTCGGCGCGGGCGAGTGGCGCTGGTCGGATCTGCTCGGGCTGCGCTAGAGCAGGTTGCAGCGCTCTAGCTCCAGGGCCCCGGTGGGCCGTCGCGGCGCTCGCCCCACGGCCCGGTCTGCGAGGAAGGCTGGTCCGCGGGCGACGCGGCCGGCTGCGGCGCGGGCGGCGGCGCAACCACCGGCCGTTCCATCTCCCGCCCGCCGCCGTATTGCACCAGCGCCGCGACGCGCTTCTCCACCGGCGGGTGGGTGGCGAAGAGGCCCATGACGCCCTCGTCGTCGTCCTCCAGGAACATCGCCCGCATCGACTGCGGCGCGTCGAGGTGGGCGTGGCCCGATATCTTGCGCAGGGCGCTGATCATCGCGTCGGGATTCTTGGTCAGCTCCACCGAGCCGGCGTCGGCGACGTATTCGCGGGTGCGCGAGATGGCCATGCGGATGACGATGGCCAGCAGGTAGCCGATCGCCCCCACCACCATCGCCACCAGCATGAAGACCCCGACGCTGCCGCGCCGCCCGCGCAGGCCGCCGAAGCCGCCCCACATGATCGAGCGGTAGATGATCTGGCACATCAGGGTGATGATGCCGGCGAAGATCGAGGCGATCACCATGGTGCGGACGTCGCGATTGATGATGTGGCTCAGCTCGTGGCCCAGCACCGCCTCCAGCTCGTCGTCGCCGAGCGCCTGCAGGATGCCGCGCGTGACGGTGATGCTGAAGCGGCCCTCGTGCAGGCCGCTGGCGAAGGCGTTCATCTCGTCGGTCTCGATGATGCGCAGCGTCGGCATGGTCAGCCCGCGCGAGATGCAGAGGTTTTCCAGGAGGTTGTAGGCGCGCGGCTCGTCCTCGCGGCTCAAGGGGCGCGAGCCGGTGGCGAAGTCGATGATCGCCTGGTTGAAGAAGTAGGCGAAGACGAACCAGACCACCGCCACGGCGATCGCCGCCGGCGCGGCCCGCAGCATCAGCGCCAGCGCCTCCGCGGCGTCGCCGCCATAGTAGGCGCCGGGCGGCAGCATGCCGGCCCAGATCATCCCGAGCGTGAGGAAGAACACCATCCCGAGCAGCAGGATCGGGAACCCGATCAGCAACACGGCCGAGCGG
Organism: Caulobacteraceae bacterium; assembly: GCA_036490095.1. Lineage (GTDB taxonomy): Bacteria > Pseudomonadota > Alphaproteobacteria > Caulobacterales > Caulobacteraceae > Acaudatibacter. The sequence continues at coordinate 5,049 of DASXEN010000014.1, read as the reverse complement.
ATGTTGTTGTTCCAGATGTAGGTCTGCAGACCCAGAGCCTGCACGGCGGCGAACTCGCTGACTTAGCTGAACTTCACTTGCGGGGCGCTTTGCAGCGCCGCGCGGTCGCCGCCCACGTCGAAGAAGTCGCGGGCGGTGAAGCCGGTCATATTGGCGATCAGCACCGCGGGGAAGCGCTGGATCGAGGCGTTGTACTCGCCGACCGCATTGTTGAAGAAGCGGCGGGCGGCGGCGATCTTGTTCTCCAGGTCGGCCAGCTCCCCCTGCAGCTGCAGGAAGTTCTGGTTGGCCTTCAGGTCCGGATAGGCCTCGGCCACCGCGAACAGCCGCCCCAGCGCGCCGGTGAGCGCGTTCTCGGCCTGCGCGCGCTGCTCGATGTTGCCGGCGCTGGCGGCGGCGGCCCTGGCCTGGGTCACCTCGTCGAGCGTGCCGCGCTCGTGGGCGGCGTAGCCCTTCACCGTCTCGACCAGGTTGGGCACCAGGTCCTGGCGCTGCTTCAGCTGCACGTCGATGTCGGCGAAGGCCTCGTTCACGTGCTGGCGCAGCGCGATCAGCCGGTTGTAGGCGCCGACGAAGAGCACGGCGACGATCACGACGATCGCAATGAGGATCAGTAGACCGAGCATGGATTTCCCCGACGATGCGGCCCCTAAGGTAGTCGTTGCGAGGCTTGGCCGCTAGCCATGCGGCGCCTCACCTCTCCCATCGGGAGAGGGAGGGGCCCGCGATGCGCAGCATCGTGGGAGGGTGAGGGGATCGCCAGTCGCCGATATGCAGCGCGCTAACCGCCCCCGTCGGGCAGGTCGGGGCCCGAGCGGCCGGCCTCGTTCCAGCTGACGCCGTCGCTGATGAAGCGGACGATATAGGCCGCGCCTTGGGGCGCTTGCACGGCGAGCGGGCCGGCCGACTTGAAGTTGGCGCCGAACCGCACGGTGCGCGGTCCGCCGCCGGCCGATTCGAGCTGGATGGTCAGCTCGCGCGCCAGGCCTGGCGTCGGGACCGGGGCGTTCAGCACCGCGTCGCCGGTCGGCGTCAGCACCAGGTCGTCCGCCGCGTCCATCGCCGCCGTCAGGTCGATGGCCGGCGCGTAGGTCAGCGCGGCGGCGCGCACGCGGCCCACCGGCCCGAGCACCTGGTTGTAGATCCCGCCGCGGACGTTCGGATGATAGGCGCCGCCGGCCGCCGGCCGATCGCCCGCGCGCCGCCAGTCCGGGCGCCCGCTGGCGTAATTGCTCACCGCGCCCAGCCCCAGCGTGCGTCCCTGCGCCATCGCCGAGTTGGCCACCGACAGCGCGCCGGTCAGCGCGTTGAAGTCGAGGTCGATGTAGCTGATGCGTCCGTCCGCGAGCGGCGCGCCCCAGTAGCCGTAGCCATGCGCGACGTCGGCGCCGGCGGACCTGGCGAGCGTCAGCGTGTCGCCGCCGGCCTTGGCTTCGACCTTGGCGATCAGCGCCGCGGGCAGCTTCAGGCGGACGCCGACCCGGTCCGCGCCCGGGATCACCACATAGTCGCCGGCGCCGATGCGCCCGTAGATGTCCGCGCCGACCTTCACCGCGTTGGAGCCGGCCGTGGTGGTGAACCCCTGCCCCCCCGCGCCCCACGCCTGCGTCGAGCCGCCGGGGCGCACGCTGTCCCACGCGGGGGGCACGGCGCCGCTGAAGCCGCCGATGTGGTAGGCGTTGCGCACCGTCTGCGTCCCCTTGAAGCAGCCGCCGGGCGCCAGGGTGACGGCAGTGGCGGTGTTGGAGGCGATGCGCTGGTGCTGCGTCGCGCCGGTGTCGCTGCGGACGAAGAGGGCGTAGCCGGCCCACTGGTCCGGCGCGTAGCGGGCCCCGGGATCCTGGATCACGCAGGCCGTCGAGCCCGGCCCGACCGCGCGCCAGGCCCCGTCGCCGCCGTCGTCCGCCACCATGAAGGTGCGCCCCTGCCCGCCGACCTGCGAGACCGCCGTGCCCTCGGCGTAGGGGTAGCCGGCGAACCAGCCGCGGGCGCTGGCCCCGGCGCTGGCGACGTCCTCGGCGATGCAGTAGGCGCCCGGCTCGCAGAGCAGCGGCACGTCGCCTTCCGAGCGCACCTCCTGGAACTTGCTGGCGCCCGTCGGCCCCTGCCCCGCCCGCACGTGCAGGTCCGCGCCGAAGGTGGTCAGCTGGCTTATCACCGGGGTGAAATCGAGCGGCGTCGCCTGGTCCTGGAAGCTGGTCCCGTAGACGAACGCCTGCCCGTGGCTGGCGACGATCGCGTCGTGGGTGCAGCCCTGGAAGTCGCCGTCGATGATGGCGATGCCCAGCGCGTTGGCGCCGCCGAGGCTCAGGCAATAGTCCGGCGCGACGCCGACGAAGATCGGGTTGAGCCAGGTGATGGTGTCGCCCTGCGCCGTCCCGCCCGAGGGCGAAATGGCGACGCCGCGGCCGTTCTCGGGCACGCGGACCAGCGCGTTGACGACGGTGACCTGCTGGGTGGAGAGGCCGGCGTTGGCGCGGTCGTGGTCCATGTCCCAGAGCGGCGCGGCCGCGCCGTAGACCGCCGGCCGCGAGCTGCGCAGCGAGATGTTGCGGATGTAGGCGTAGGCGATCGCGTCGGTGAACAGCATCGACTGGTCGGGCGGCCCCTGCCAGTCCCAGACGGCCGCGCGCGAGGCGAACTCGACGTCGGCGAAGGCGGCGACGACCAGCAGCTGGCGGTTGATGCCATAGGTGGCGGTGGGCACGACCAGCGTCTTGTTGAGCCGCTCGGCGGCGCCGAGGCTGTTCCACACCGTGTGGCCGGGGCTCGATGCGCCGGCGAACGCCGCCAGGATCGCCTCGTTGGTCGCCACCGTGTCCCAGGTGACCCCGGGCGCATAGACGCCGCGCCACTGCGGGTTCGCGGCGATGTCGGCCGCGGTCAGCTTGTGGCCGCCGTCGTCGCCATAGGCGCCGAACCAGCCGACGTTGGCCTCGCCGGTGAGCGCCAGGTTGAACCAGGTCCCGGCCTTGTCGCGGATCGCCTCCAGCCCGGTGGGCGTCGCGCCGGCGCTGGAATAGACCGCGCCCGCGCCAAGGTCGCCCGGCGTGCGGTAGCCGGCCAGCACCACCGTGTCCGAGCCGATCGTGGCGGCGGGGATGTCGGCGCGGGTAAGCGGCGCGGCCAGGGCCGGCGCGGCGGCGGCCAGGGCCGCGACCCACGCAAAAGCCAGGCGCCGCCGGAGCTGTGCGAACAGGGGCAAGGGGCGCCTCCGATGCGGAACTGGTGGGCGGCGAGGGGCTCGAACCCCCGACCTCCTGGGTGTAAACCAGGCGCTCTGACCAGCTGAGCTAGCCGCCCGCGGGACGCCCTTCTAGCCGGGCGGGGCGGGTGCTGGAAGCGGCGGGCGCACGATCTCCCCGCCCCACCTCTCCCATCGGGAGAGGGAGGGGCCCGCGAGGCGGAAGCATCGTGGGAGGGTGAGGGGATCGGGCGCCTGACGCCTAAGCCCGCCTACGCCGCCGGCGGCGTCGGCACCGAGCGGCCGACGCCGGGGGTGGGCGAGCGGCGCCAGACGCCGTCCACATCGTCCTCGTCCTCGTCGGTGCGGACGACGGCGGCTTCCTCGCCCGGGTTCCACTCGATCGGGATCAGCGGGCCGGTGAGCGCCTTGGCCAGCACCTCGTCGACGGTGGCGACCGGGATGATCTCCAGGCCGGACTTCACGTTGTCCGGCACCTCGGCGAGGTCCTTCTCGTTCTCCTGCGGGATCAGCACCGTCTTCACGCCCGAGCGCAGCGCCGCCAGCAGCTTCTCCTTCAGGCCGCCGATGGGCAGCACCCGGCCGCGCAAAGTGATTTCGCCGGTCATGGCCAGGTCCTTGCGGACCGGCACGCCGGTCAGCACCGAGGTGATGGCGACGGCCATGGCCACGCCGGCCGAGGGACCGTCCTTGGGCGTCGCGCCTTCCGGCACGTGCACGTGGACGTCGGTCTTCTCGAACTCGGGCGGGGCGATGCCGAAGCGCGGCGAGCGCGAGCGGACGAACGAGGCGGCCGCGGCGATCGACTCCTTCATCACGTCCTTGAGGTTGCCGGTGATCGACATGCGGCCCTTGCCGGGCATCTTCACCGCCTCGATGGTGAGGATGTCGCCGCCGAAATCGGTGTAGGCGAGGCCGGTGACGATGCCGACCTGGTCCTCCTCGTCGGTCTCGCCGTAGCGGAACTTGCGCACCCCGGCGTACTTCTCGACCCGCGCCGGATCGACGGTGACCGAGACCAGCTTCTCCACCGCCATGTCGCGCACCGCCTTGCGGGCGAAGTTGCCGAGTTCGCGCTCCAGCGAGCGCACCCCGGCCTCGCGCGTGTAGTAGCGGATCAGGTCGCGGATCGCCTCTTCGGGCACGATCCACTCGCCTTCCTTCAGCCCGTGGTCCTTGGCCAGCTTCGGCAGCAGGTGGCGCTTGGCGATCTCCACCTTCTCGTCCTCGGTGTAGCCGGGCAGGCGGATGATCTCCATGCGGTCCAGCAGCGGCTGGGCCATGTTGAGGCTGTTGGCGGTGGTGACGAACATCACCTGGCTGAGGTCGTAATCGACCTCCAGGTAGTGGTCGTTGAAGGTGTTGTTCTGTTCCGGATCGAGCACCTCCAGCAGCGCGCTAGAAGGGTCGCCGCGCCAGTCGGCGCCCATCTTGTCGATCTCGTCGAGCAGGAAGAAGGTGTTGGTGGTCTTGGCCTTCTTCATCGACTGCACGATCTTGCCGGGCATCGAGCCGATGTAGGTGCGCCGGTGGCCGCGGATCTCGGCCTCGTCGCGCACGCCGCCGAGCGACAGGCGCACGAACTCGCGGCCGGTCGCCTTGGCCAGCGAGCGGCCGAGCGAGGTCTTGCCGACGCCGGGCGGGCCGACGAGGCAGAGGATCGGCCCCTTCAGCGAGTTGGTGCGGGCCTGCACCGCCAGGTACTCCAGGATGCGTTCCTTGACCTTCTCCAGGCCATAGTGATCGCCCTCGAGGATCTCGTCGGCTTTCACCACGTCGATCGGCTTGGACTTGTACTTGCCCCACGGGATCGACAGCAGCCAGTCGAGGTAATTGCGCACGAC
>DASXEN010000002.1:0-2763 GCA_036490095.1 Caulobacteraceae bacterium | reverse complement strand
GGCCGCGTCGGACTCGAAGCCCTGGTCGTGCAGGCTTTGGCGCCGCTCCAGTTCGTTGCGCGCCTTCTGCAGGTCGTAGTTGGCCTGCGCTAGCTCATGCTCGCGGTCGGCCTGGGCTTTCTGCAGGGCCAGTTGCTGGCCGCTGACATCGCCCAGCCGGCCGGCGATCTCCGCCTCCTGCGAGACCACCGCCAGATGCAGTTGCGGATTGGTCAGGCGGGCCAGCGGCGCGCCGGCCGCCACCTCGGCGCCGTCCAGCACCAGCACCTGATCGACCTGGCCGCCCTCGATGGCGGTCATGTAGACAGTGGTGAGCGGCTCCACGGCCGCGCGCACCGGCACATAGTCCTCGAACGGCTCGCGCCGCACCTGCGCGATTTCCGTCTCGCTGGCCTTCACCGCGATGGTGTGCGCGCCGGGCAAGAGCCAGATGAGCGCCGCTCCGAGGACCGCGACCACGGCGGCCACGATGAGCGGCAGGCGCCAGCGTGGGCGGCGTGGCTTTGCCACCACCCGATCCATGCCGGCGTCGTTCGCGCCTTCCTTGGCGCTCAGGTAGGAGACTTGGGAACTGGACGTCATGGCCCCGGGATGCAAGGTTCGCGGTCAGCGTAACTCCGGCATGGCCACAATCTAACAGTGCGTTTTTGTTGAGGTTTCTCGCATCTTCGCGCGGCGGTCGCCCGCTTTCGGACGAGGTGTTCGTTTCCGGACATGGTGGAAGGGCTGTCAAGCGAAACCCTGGAGGAGCGAGCCCGCGTCCTGTTCGTCGACGACGATCCCGACGTCCTGACCTCGGCCCAGGTGCTGCTGGAGCGGAACGGTTTCCGGTTCGCCGTGGCGCGCAGTCCGGCGGAGGCGTGGAGCGTGCTGGCCGCCGAACCCATCGACGTGATCCTGCTCGACCTCAACTTCGCCCGCGGCGCCACCTCCGGGGCGGAGGGTTTCGCATGGCTGGCGGAGATCCGCGCGCACGATCCCGACGCCGTGGTGGTGGTGGTCACCGGCCACAGCGGCATCAACATCGCCGTCGCCGCCATGAAGGCCGGGGCCAGCGACTTCGTCATGAAGCCCTGGAACAACCCTCGCTTCCTGGAGACCGTCCGCGCCGCCGCCGCCCTGCGCCGCAGCCGCCGCGCCGGAGCCTCGGAGGCGCCGGCCTTGGACGAGGACCTGGTGATCGTCGGCGACAGCGCGCCGATCAAGCGGTTGCGCGACCTGATCGGGCGCACCGCGCCCACCGGGGCCGCGGTGCTGATCCACGGCGAGGCCGGGACCGGCAAGGGCCTGGTCGCCCGCCTGCTGCACGCCCGCTCCGGCCGCAAGGGCGAGCTGGTGCGCCTCGATATCCGAGGCCTGGGCGATGACGCCAGCGGGGCCATCGGCGAGGCGGCGCGGGCGGCGCGGGACGGCACGCTGTTCCTGGACGAAATCGCCGACTTGCCCGCCGCCGCGCAGGGCCGCCTGCTGGCGGTTCTGGAGGGTGAGCCCGGCCTGCGCATCGTCTCCGCCACCCGGCGCGGCGCCGAGGGCCTGAGCGGCCTGCGCGACGACCTGCTGGCGCGGCTGAACACCGTCGAGGTCTTCCTGCCGGGCCTGGCCGCGCGGGATCAGGACCTGATGCTGCTGCTGGAGTATTTCGTGCGCCTGTTCACCCGCCGCTATGGCCGCCCGCCCAAGCCACTGGATGCGTCGGCCCTCGACCTGCTGCGCGCCCAACCGCCGCCCGGCCAGGTGCGCGGCCTGCGCCAGGCGGCGGAGCGGGCGGTGGTGCTGTCGGAGGGCGACGTCCTCACCGCCGCGGACTTCGCGCCGCGCGCGGCGGCGGACGCGGCGCCCGGCGCCTCGGACTTCAACCTCGCCCGCTCCGAGCGCGCCATCGTCGAGGCGGCCCTGAAGCGGCACGGGCACAATGTCAGCCAGGCGGCCCGGGACCTCGGCCTCACCCGCGCGGCGCTCTATCGGCGCATGGTCAAGCATGGGCTCTAGGCGCTTCTGGATCGGGCTCTTCGCCCAGGCCTGCGTGTTCGGCTGCGGCGCCGTCGCGATCCTGGCCTGGCGCGCGACCCTGCCAGCCAACGCCCTGTTGTTCGCCCTGATCGGCGCGGCCGCCGCGATCTGGCTGGCCGGACGGGTCGCCGGCCCTGACGCCGCTGAGCAGGCCGAGCCGGAGGCGCCGGCCGAGCACCTGGACCGCGAGCGCGCGCGCCGCACCCTGCAGGCCTTTCTCGACCAGGCGCCGACGCCGCTGGTCACCTGGCGGGCGGGCGAGCCGGCCAACGCCGTCAACCGCGCCGCGCGCCGCCTCTTCCGCACCGACGACGTCATGACCGGCCCGGCCGCCGAGATGGTGGCCGCAGCCCTGGCCGGCCCGGCCGACACCCGGCGCACCGTGCGCCTGAGCGCCGACGGGGTCGCGCGGACCTACGCCATCTCCGTCGCCGACGTGGTGGGCGCGGGAGGGGCGCTCCGGCTGGCCGCGCTCACCGACATCGAGGCCGAGATCCAGGCCGCCGAGGCCGCGGCCCTGCGCGAACTGCTGCAGGTGCTGAGCCACGAGATCATGAACTCGCTGACCCCGCTGTCGTCGCTCGCGCAAAGCGCGGCTGAGGTGCTGGCCGAGGGCAGGCCCGAAGACCTGGCCGTGGCGCGCAACTCCGTCGCGGTGATCGCGCGGCGCGCCGAGGGCCTGCACCGCTTCGTCGAGGCCTACCGCCGCCTCGCCCGCCTGCCGGAGCCCTCGCCTCGCCGCGTCAGCCTGGC
>DASXEN010000175.1:0-3397 GCA_036490095.1 Caulobacteraceae bacterium | reverse complement strand
GAAACGCTGTCCGAGGTTCTCGGTGAGCAGCAGCAAGCCGCATAAGCCGCGAAATTCGCGAGCGCCGCCAACCTTGCCTCCGCGCCTCCTTCGACCCGGCAGCGAATGCCGGGCGAGCCAGCACGCGCAACACAATCTCCCGTTAGTTCAGACACCTACGCGACCCTTGCCGCTCGGCCTGGGTCTTGCTCCGCCCGGCCCGCGCCTGTGCGGCGTCGGTGAGGAGTTATCGCTTGAACATCAACCCGTCATCCCAGCCCCAGGCTACCCCGCCAACAGCGAGCACGCCGGCCGCCGGGTCGAGCACACCCACAGCCAACGCCTTCCCCGTCGCCATCCCCCCGGCCACGGCTGCCAACACCCTCTCCGGCATCTCGATGACCCTGCCCAACGGCAAGACGCTAGGCATGGCGCGGGTCGCGCTCAGCCCGGCGGCGATGCAGGCGGGGCTGGATGGGACGGATGGCGGGGCGGAGAGCGGCATGGGGGCCGATGGGGTCACCAAGCAGAACCAGGCGCTGGACCAGCAGATGCTGGCCGCCTTCACCAAGATGGCGGCGGACTTCGGCCAGACGGTCTCGGCCGGCAATACGACGCTGGAGGGGACGGCGGCGGTGGATCTGTCGCTGTAGCGCGGGCGTCGGCAGGCGGGGGCGCGGCGGCTAGCCTTCCACCCGCCGCGCCCTGACCCGCTCGCCGGGATGGTAGCCGCGAAACTGGCCGGCCTTGCCCAGCTTGGCGTTGCACGACGGGCAGCGCACCGGGGCGGAGTCGGCGAGGGTCGGGTCGGGGGTGAAGGCCGCGCCGCAGGGTTTGCACTTCCACTGCGGGCCGGCGGCGCGCGGCGGCGGCGTCGGGCCGGGCGGCGTCAGCGCGGCGGGCGGCGGCGTCTTCAGCCGCAGGATGGGGCGGGGCGGGCGATCGGTCGTCACGAACGAAACTCTCCTCGGGGCGCGGCGCGCCTCGGACCCTCGCCCTAGCATTGTGCTGCATCGCAGCAAAGAGGGCGTTGCGGGCTTTGGCGCTAGCCCAGGATCGCCGCGTCGGCCTCGCGCTGCAGGGTGCGCTCGGCCTGGCGGATGTAGAAGAGGCCGACGACGAAGCCGACGACGGCCAGCGCCACCAGCGCCCAGCCCAGCGGCTTGTTGAGGTGCACGAAGGCGCGGCCGAAATAGTAGGCGGCCAGGCCGATGGCGCAGGTCCAGGTGACGGCGCCGACGGCGTTGAACACCACGAAGCGCCGCCAGCTCATCTGGTTGACGCCGGCCAGCAAGCCCTCGAAGGCGCGGAAGAAGGCGACGAAGCGGCCCAGGAAGACGATCTTGCCGCCGTGGCGCATGAACAGATACTGGCCCAGCCGCTGGCGCGCCGGGGTCAGGCCGACGAAGCGGCCGTAGCGGGTGATCAGCGGCAGGCCGGCGCCGCGGCCGATCAGGTAGCCGGCGCCGGAACCGAGGAAGGCCGCCAGCGAGCCGACGGCCAGCACCAGCGCGATGTCCAGCCGGTGGGTGCGGGCGGCGAACACGGCGGTGGCGATCAGCACCCCCTCGCCCGGCGCGGGGATGCCGATGCTCTCGATCAGCAGCAGTGCGAACACCGCCGCGTAGCCGTAGGCGGCGACGAGCGGAAAGAATTCGTGCATGTCCCCGCCGTAGCGACGCCCCCGAGGATTGGCTCCCCGCCCCCCATGTAGCGATGATGGCGCGCCGCGCTAAGGGCTTGCATCCGCCAGGAGAGGCGCGAGGCGCCCGCGAAAGCCTGCTATAGGGCGCCGCGCGGCTTTCGTGCGCGCTTTCAAGGACCCCCATGCCCTTCCCCAACACTCATCCCGCCCTGGCCCGGGCGCTGGCGGCGCAGGGTTACGAGGAGCCGACGCCGGTGCAGGCGGCGGTGCTGGAGGCGCCGGCCGGGGCCGACCTGCTGGTCTCGGCGCAGACCGGCTCGGGCAAGACGGTGGCCTTCGGGCTGGCGGCGGCGGGCGAGCTGCTGGGCGAGGCGCAGAGCTTCGGCGTCGCTGGGGCGCCGCTGGCGCTGGTGGTGGCGCCGACGCGGGAGCTGGCGCTGCAGGTGGCGCGCGAGCTTGGCTGGCTCTATGCGCCGGCCGGCGTGCGGGTGGTCACCTGCGTCGGCGGCATGGATGCGCGGCGCGAGCAGCGGCTGCTGGCCGCCGGCTGCCATCTGGTGGTCGGCACCCCGGGGCGGCTGCGCGACCATCTGGAGCGCGGCAACCTCGACCTCGGCTCGCTGAAGGTGGTGGTGCTGGACGAGGCCGACGAGATGCTCGACCTCGGCTTCCGCGAGGATCTGGAAGAGATCCTCGATGCGACGCCGGCCGAGCGCCGCACCTTCCTGTTCTCCGCCACCATCGCCCGCGACATCGTCACCCTGGCGCGGCGCTATCAGCGCGATGCGGTGCGCATCGACACCGTGCGCCGCGACGAGCCGCACGGCGACATCGAATACCGGGCGATGCGGGTGGCGCCCAACGACGTCGAGAACGCCGTCGTCAACGTGCTGCGCTATTTCGATGCGCCGAGCGCGCTGATCTTCTGCGCGACGCGGGAGGCGGTGCGTCACCTTTACGCGGCGCTGCGCGAGCGCGGCTTTCAGGCGGTGGCGCTCTCCGGCGAGCTCAGCCAGAAGGAGCGCACCGACGCCCTGCAGGCGCTGCGCGGCGGTCATGCCCGGGCTTGCGTGGCCACCGACGTGGCGGCGCGCGGGCTCGACCTGCCGGCGCTCGACCTGGTGATCCACGCCGAGCTGCCGCAGAACAAGTCGGCGCTGCTGCACCGGTCCGGCCGCACCGGGCGGGCCGGGCGCAAGGGCGTCTCCATCCTGATCGTGCCCTACACCAAGCAGCGCAAGGCCGAGGCGCTGCTGGCGTCGGCGAAGATCGCCGCGGTGTGGTCGGGGCCGCCGATGGCCGAGGCGGTGCGCGAGAAGGACCAGCAGCGGTTGCTGGAAGGCCCGCTGCTGCAGGACGCGCCGACCGACGAGGATCTGGCGCTGGGCCGCAAGCTCTTGGCCGGCAGCCATCCCGAGGTGGTGGCCGCCGCGCTGGTGCGGCTCTACCGCTCGCAGCTGCCCGAGCCCGAAGAGGTGTTCGACGACGGTCGCACGGGCGAGCCACGGCGGCCGGCGCGGCGCGAAGAGCGCGGCGAGCGCGAGGGCTGGCGTCCGGAGCGGGCGGACCGGCCGGACCGATCCGATCGCGGCGAGCGGCCGCCGCGCGAGCCGCGTTCGTCCGAGGGCTCGCTCGGCGGCGCCTGGTTCCGCCTGCCGGTCGGCCGCGCCGACAAGGCCGACCCGAAGTGGCTGATCCCGCTGATCTGCCGCCGCGGCCACGTCACCAAGAAGGACATCGGCGAGATCCGCATCTTCCCGAACGAGACCAAGT
>DASXEN010000169.1:0-9033 GCA_036490095.1 Caulobacteraceae bacterium | reverse complement strand
GATGAGGGGTCGACGGGCGATTGCCGAGTAGCGTCAATGGCTTACCCCAACGTGGGTGCGACCCCTCATCCGTCGCCTGCGGCGACACCTTCTCCCGCAAGGGGAGAAGGAAGCCGAGCGCAACCCCATGTTTTTGAATTGGTTTCTAGATGTGTGGATCCTGTAGCCGCTTCGCGGGACAGGAGCAGGAATCTCGTTCCTCACCCGTACCGAAGAGTACGGGGGAGGTGGATCGGCGCGCTGCAAGCGCGGCGAGACGGAGGGGGCGCAAAGCGGCGTCGGCCGCCTGCTCGCCGCCGAGCCTACTTCCCGACCGCGGCCAGCGCGTCCATCAGCGCCGGCACCGCGGCCATGTAGTCGGCCACCAGGCCGTAGTCGGCGACCTGGAAGATCGGCGCGTCGGCGTCCTTGTTGATCGCCACGATCACCTTGGAGTCCTTCATGCCGGCCAGGTGCTGGATGGCCCCGGAAATGCCGATGGCGATGTAGAGGTCCGGCGCCACCACCTTGCCGGTCTGGCCGACCTGGTAGTCGTTCGGCGCGTAGCCGGCGTCGACCGCGGCGCGGCTGGCGCCCACCGCCGCGCCCAGCTTGTCGGCCAACGGCTCGATCACCCGCTGGAACTCCTCGGCCGACCCCATCGCCCGGCCGCCGGAGACGACGATCTTGGCCCCCGCCAACTCCGGCCGGTCGGACTTGACGACCTCCTGGCCGACGAAGCGGGTGTGGGCCGGCGCGGCCGGCGCGTCGATCTTCTCGACCTGGCCGGCGCCGCCCTCGGCCGCCGCGGCCTTGAACAGGCTGGTGCGGACGGTGATCACCTTCTTGGCCTCGGAGCTCTTCACCGTCTCCAGCGCGTTGCCGGCGTAGATCGGCCGCACGAAGGTCGAGGCGTCGACCACCTCGATGATCTCGGAGATCTGCGCCACGTCGAGCGCGGCGGCGATGCGCGGCGAGATGTTCTTGCCCTGCGAGGTCGCCGGCGTCAGCACCGCGTCGTAGCTCGCCATCAGCGGCGTCACCAGCGCCTGGTAGGCCTCGGCCATGCCCTCGTCGAGCTCGGCGCTTTCGGCCTGGAGCACCTTGCGCACGCCGGCGATCTTGGCGGCTTCGGCGGCGGCCGCGTCGCAGCCCTTGCCCGCGACCAGCACGTCGACGTCGCCCGACAAAGCGAGCGCGGCCGTCACCGTCTTGTGGGTGGTTTCCCGCACATGGGTGTTGTCGTGATCGGCGATGACCAGAACGGCCATTAAATAACCCCCGCTTCGTTCTTCAGCTTCGCCACCAGCTCGGCGGCGCTCTCGACCTTGACGCCGGCCTGGCGCTTGGCCGGCTCGGTCACCTTCAGCACCGTCAGGCGCGGCGCGATGTCGACGCCGAGGCTGGCGGCCTCCTTGACGTCGATCGGCTTCTTCTTGGCCTTCATGATGTTGGGCAGGCTGGCGTAGCGCGGCTCGTTCAGGCGCAGGTCGGCGGTGACGATCGCCGGCAGGTCGACCTCCAGCGTCTGCAGGCCGCCGTCGACCTCGCGGGTCACCTTGGCCTTGCCGCCCTCGATCTCGACCTTGGAGGCGAAGGTCGCCTGCGGCCAGCCGAGCAGGGCGGCCAGCATCTGGCCGGTGGCGTTGTTGTCGCCGTCGATCGCCTGCTTGCCCATCAGCACCAGGTCCGGCTTCTCCTCCTCGATCACCGCCTTCAGGAGCTTGGCGACCGCCAGCGGCTCCGGATCGGCGTCGGTCTGCACCAGCACGCCGCGGTCGGCGCCTATGGCCAGGGCGTTGCGGATGGTCTCCTGCGCCTGGGCCGGGCCGATCGAGACGGCCACCACCTCGTCGGCGACGCCCTTCTCCTTCTCGCGCACCGCCTCCTCGACGGCGATCTCGCAGAAGGGGTTGATGGACATCTTCACGTTGGCGAGGTCGACGCCGGTGTGGTCGGACTTGACCCGCGCCTTGACGTTGGAGTCGATCACCCGTTTGACCGGGACCAGCACTTTCATCTGTCTTGTTCGCCTTGCCTTGTTTGCCGCTTGGGGTCTTCAGCTAGAGGCGCCGCCGGGCGCCGCGGGCCCCAGGTGCGGGCGCAAGCGGCATAACGTCTTGGGCGGCGTTTGCAAGTGCGAGCGGCTTGGTGCTAGCCCTGGCGCGTTCCGGTTTCCGCCGCCAGATATCCGCCCATGCTGCGTCTCGTCTCTCGCGCCCAGATCGCCTACCTCGGCCTCTTCCTCGTCGCCTGCGTGGCGGTGTTCGTCTACCACGCGGCCTACGTCTGGCCGCTGCAGCGCTGCGAGTCGCACGGCGGCTGGTGGTCGGACAGGTACCACATGTGCGCACAGCCGCTGCCGATCTGGCGGATCACCGGACGCATGCCGAAGGGCATGCCCGCCTCGGCCCCGCCGCCCAGGCCCGCCGCCAGCTAGGCGCGTCGACAAGGTTGTGTCCTTCTCCCGCAAGCAAGGGAGAAGGACACGCTGAAGGCCCCGCCCCTAGCGCGTGCCGCCGGGCGTCCACAGCACGTCGCCGCGGCCCTCGTCGTTGGCGTAGCGGGCGGCGACGAACAGCAGGTCGGACAGGCGGTTCAGGTACTTCAGCGCCGCGGGGCTGACGCTTTCGCGCCCGGCCAGCGCGACGCAGGCGCGCTCGGCGCGGCGGCAGACGGTGCGCGCCAGGTGCAGCGCCGCGGCGGCTGGCGATCCGCCCGGCAGCACGAACGAAGTCAGCTCCGCCATGCGCCCGTTGAGGGCGTCGATCTCCTCCTCCAGCCGCGTCACCTGGCTCTCCAGGATGCGCAGCCGCGGCCGCTCGCCCTCGTTCGGCGCCGACGGCGTCGCCAGGTCCGCGCCTATGTCGAACAGGTCGTTCTGGATCCGGGCCAGGATCGGATCGAGGGCCGCGTCGTCCCGGGTCGAGAGGCGGGCGAGGCCCAGCGCGGCGTTGGTCTCGTCGACCGCGCCGTAGGCCTCGACCCTGAGGTCGGCCTTGGAGACCGGCTGGCCGGACGCCAGGCGCGTCGTCCCGGCGTCGCCGGTGCGGGTGTAGATGCGGTTGAGCGTGACCATGGAGACTTTGGGGGCGGGTTTGGGGGCGACTAGTGGGTGTGCTGCGCCAGCGTCACGACGATCGCCAGCACGATGATGGCGACCAGCTGCAGCCCGACCCGCATCCGCATCAGCTTGTTCGACCAGGCGCGGCCGAACTCGCCGCCGCGGAACAGGGCGTAGAAGCCCATCGCCAGCGTCCCCAGGACGGAGAGCAGCGCCAGCGCCAGGATGACGTAGAGGACCGCACGCATGTGTGACGTGCCTTAGGCCCATCTGCGACCTTCCGCCAGCGGGCCACGCCTTGAAGGCGCCATGGGCGACACCTAGATGACGGCCCAACCGGCGAGCGCAATCCCCGCTCATTCTCGCACCGGCCCGGCGCGCCTTTTGCGGACATTTCCGCGGCACAATGGCGCAGCGGCGGCCGACCGCACAGCGGGACTCACGGCGACCGTGTAGCAAAGCCTGCAAGCACGCCAAGCGCACGGGCGCCGATCAACGCGCTCGCCTTTTCCGGTCCCCGTCCGGTCCTTCGCCGGCGAGGACGCCGACCAAGGTGACGAGAGCCCAGGATGACGCGAGCCCAGGTGACGAAAGCCCAGGTGGCGAAAGCCCAGGTGACGAAAACCATGTCCCGCGCCGGCCTGAACCGCCGCTCCGCCGACCTTCCGGTCCGATTGGATCAGTTGAGATGAACCAGATGACCCTCGGCCGCCTCTCGGCGGTCGCCCCCCTCGCCGACGCCGAGGCCGAGCGGCCCAACCAGCGCGCCGCCGCCAAGCAGCGCACCCGCGAGAAGATCCTCGCCGCCGCCAAGGCCCTGTTCGCCGAGCGCGGCTACGAAGCGGCCACCATCCGCGACATCGCCAAGATGGCCGGCATGTCGACCGGCGCGGTGTTCGCCAGCTTCACCGACAAGTCCGACCTCTTCACCGAGATCGCCGAGACCGAGCAGGTCGAGCTGCAGCGGGCCATGCGCGCCGCCGCGGAGGGCCTCGCCGGCCGCGCCGCGATCCTGGCCATGCTCGAGGCCGCCCGCGAGCGGCAGGCCGAAGGGCCGGCGCTGTTCCAGGCGGTGATGGGCGCGCTGTGGACGCCGGGCCTCGCCGACCGCGTGCGTCGGCGCCTGGAGCGCCGGCCGGTCTCGGCGCTGCTCGTGGCGGCGGTGCACGACGAGCTCGGCGGCTGCGCCGCCGCGGCCGACGTCGCCTTCATCGCCGAGATGATCTGGGACGGCCACCTGGCGGTGCTGCGCCGGGCCGCGCTCGGCAACGTCGCCCGCGACCAGATCAAGACCCGCATCGCCGAGCAGGTGAAGCTGATCCTGGCCGGCGCGCGGCGCCGCTGACGAGCCGGCGGACGGCCGCCGGCGCAGAGCCCTGCGAAAGAGATTGCGCTTGCCTTGCGGCGCGGAAGCGTTCGCAAGCATCCGCGTCTTTGCCAAAGGGCCGCGCCATGATCACCGTCCACCACCTCAACGAGTCGCGTTCGCAGCGCATCCTCTGGCTGCTGGAAGAGCTGGGGCTGCCCTACGAGATCAAGTCCTACGCCCGCGACACCGAGACCAACCTGGCGCCGCCGGAGCTGGAGGCCGTGCACCCGCTCGGCAAGTCGCCGGTGATCACCGACGACGGCCGCACGCTGGCGGAGTCCGGCGCGGTCATCGACTACATCGTCCGCCGCCACGGCGCGGGGCGCCTGGCGCCCGATCCGGCCAGCGCCGACTACGACCGCCACCAGGAGTGGCTGCACTACGCCGAGGGCTCGGCCATGCTGCCGCTGATGCTCAACCTCTATGTCATGCGCCTCGGCGAGGCCGCCGCGCCGCTGCAGCCGCGCATCGACAGCGAGATCGCCCTCCACCTCGGCTACGTGGACAAGTCGCTCGCGGGCCGCGACTACCTGATGGGCGACGCGCTCACCGCCGCCGACATCCAGATGAGCTTCGTCGGCGAGGTCGGCCGCGCCTTCGGCCGGCTGGCGGACAAGCCCAACCTCGACGCCTGGACCAGCCGCCTGCACGCCCGCCCCGCCTACCAGCGGGCGCTGCAGCGCGGCGGCGACTACCACATCGGCCAGTAGGAGCGCGGCGGCCATGAACGACACCCCCAGCGCCGCGCCCCAGGACCTGGCCCGCGCCAGCGCCGCCGAGCTAGGCCGGCTCTATCGGACCAGGGCCGCCTCGCCGGTCGAGACGATGCAGGCCGTGCTGGCCCGAGCTGAAACGGTCAATCCGAAGCTCAACGCGTTGACCATCGTCGATGCCGAGGGCGCGCTGGCGGCGGCCAGGGCCTCGGAGGCGCGTTGGGCGGCCGGCCAGCCGCGCTCGCCGCTCGACGGCGCGCCGGTGACGGTGAAGGAGCTGGTGCGGGTGAAGGGCTGGCCGCACTCCATGGGCAGCCGCCTCGCCGACAAGTCGCCGGCGGCCGACGATGCGCCGTCGGTGGCGCGGCTGCGCGAGGCCGGCGCGATCGTCTGGAGCCAGAACGCCAGCCCCGAATACGGCCACAAGGGCGTCACCGACTCGCCGCTGCGCGGGATCACCCGCAACCCCTGGAACCTGGAGCGCACGCCCGGCGGCTCCTCGGGCGGGACCGGCGCGGCGGTGGCCGCCAGCCTTGGCCCGCTCGGCATCGGCACCGACGGCGGCGGCTCGGTGCGCATCCCCGCGGCGTTCACCGGCCTCGTCGGCCTGAAGGCCACCTACGGGCGCGTCCCGGCCTGGCCGCCCTCGATGCACGGCGATCTCGCCAACGTAGGGCCGATGACCCGCACGGTGGCCGACTGCGCGCTGATGCTGAACGAGATGACGAAGCCCGATCCACGCGATCCCTTCACCGCCCCGCCGGATGCGCGCGACTGGACCGCGGGTCTTGGCGCCGGCGTGAAGGGCCTGAAGGTGGGGCTGGTCTCGGCCGAGGGGCGCGCCTTCGTCGAGCCGCCGATCGCCGAGCGGCTGGCGGCGGCCGCCGGGACTTTGGAGCAGCTGGGCGCGGTCGTCATCCCGATCGAGCCGCCGCCGGAGAGCGCCGAGGCCGGCCGCGTCTGGGTGACCCACTGGTTCAGCGCCATGCAGCGCCTCCTGCAGATCTACCCGGCGGAGCGGCACGGCGAGCTGGACCCCAGCCTGCTGGCGCAGGCGAGGACCGGCGAGGGGTACACGGTGCAGGCGCTGGTCGACGCCATGGTCGAGCGGCGCACCCTCACCACGGCCTGGAACCTGGTCTTCGCCACCGTCGACCTGGTGATCATGCCGACGCTGAACGTGCTGCCCTTCCCGGTCGGCCAGGGCCAGCCGCTGGGTCTCGACGGCAAGCCCAACCAGGCCTGGGCCAACACCTCGCTCTTCAACCTCACCCGCCACCCGGCGATCAGCGTCCCGCTACCGCCCTCGGACGACGGCCTGCCGATCGGCCTGCAGATCGCCGCCGCCCACTACCGCGACGACCTGGTGCTCGCCGCCGCCGCGGCGCTGGAGGCGGCGCACGGGCTGGTATTTCCCGACTTGCCGAGGTGAGAGCAGCGGCACGAAGGCGGGTCGGCTACGTGTTTACATCTCCACAAATTGTTAACCAGAATGCGGCTGTTGTCGGCGAGTGCAGAAACCCGTCCTGTCGCTGCGCTTGGATTCGGAGCTGTTAGCCGCAATCGACCAAGTGGCTCTGCAGGCGTGCCGTACACAGGTCGTGACGGCGATCCTGGAGATTTTCGTGACCCAGGACTTCGCCGAGCAGCGACGGCAGTTACAAGAAGTGCTGTTCACCCGGCGCAGGCCCACGTGGACAGATCGATGGCCAGCGCACCGCGGCGATGCGCTCGTTGAATCAAAGGGCAAACCTGCCCATACTCACGTTCATGGATCGCCCGCGCAAACGACCGTCGCAGCAGCCGAAAGCCGACAAGACGACCTATCGGGGAGTGATCCTACGGAAGCCGGCGACAGCGTCGCGCTTCACCTCCCGCGAAATCAAGCGGGCGGTTGAACATGCCCTCGCGAAGCACGCTGACGACCTCAAGCAGAGTAGTTAGTCCGCCTCGGGGCCGATCGGTCTTCATCAACTGCCCGTTCGATCCCGGCTACCAGCCGCTCTTGCGAGCCATGTGCTTTGCGATTCTGGCGTGCGGCTATGTTCCTCGATGTGCTCTCGACTTCAGCGACAGCGGCGCTGTGCGGTTTCAAGAGATCATCGCCGTCATGACTGCGTGCGGCTTTTCCGTGCACGACGTCTCGCGCGTGGAACTCGACAGCGCCTCAGGGCTTCCGCGATTCAACATGCCCCTGGAGCTGGGCGCCGACCTTGCGCTGCGGCTCGCGGGCCCTGCGATCCAGCGCGCCCGCAAGACGCTGGTGCTCGACAAGGAGAAACATCGCTACGACAAGATGCTGTCGGATATCTCCGGCATGGATATCGAGGCCCACAATGATGACCCCAGGATCGCCATCAAAAGCGTGCGTGACTGGTTGAACGTCAATCGGGGCGACGATCGAATTTTGCCGGGCGCCACAGCGATCGCAGATGACTACTCGACCTATCTAAAGATCGCGCCGGACATTATTACCGAGCTCCGCCTCGATCCACACGATGAGCTGCCTCATCGAGACTATCTCTACGTGGTCGAACAAGCACTTCCACTCATAGAAACCGCTCGATCCTCGTAAATTGCGCTGGGGCCTACGCCTCCTCCAGCCATCCCTCCAGGAAGTCGAACACCGCGGCCTTGAAGAGGGCGTGGGGGATGGCGGAGAAGTGGTCGCAGGCCGGCAGGGTCACGGCCTTGGCGCCGGGGATGGCGTCGGCCAGGCCCTGCGGGTCGCCGGCCATCTCGTCGCGCGAGCCGGCCACCACCAGCGTCGGGACGCGGATGCCGGCGAGGTCGTCGCCGGAGAGGCCGCCGCCGCGGCCCTGGGTGAAGGCGGCCAGCGCCAGCCGGTCCTCGCCCTGCTGCTCGGCGAACAGGCGAAAGCCCTTCAGGGTCTTTTCGGTGATGGCCTGCGGGTCCTCGGCCTGCATCGCCTCGGCCATGGTCATGATCGAGGCGGAGGTCGCCGGCGGCGGCTTCAGCATCCGCTCGCCGACGCCGCCGACGATCAGGTTGGCGATCCGGTCCGGATGCTCCAGCGCCGTCTGCAGCGACAGCCGCGCGCCCATCGAGTAGCCGAGCAGCTCGACCCGCCCGAGCTCCAGGTGGTCCATCAGCCCGACGATGTCGCCCACCAGCGCGTCGCGGCCGTAGGCGGCCGGATCGTGCGGCTTCTCGCTCTCGCCATGGCCGCGCAGGTCCAGCGCCACGACGCGGTAGCCCTTGCGCTCGAACGCGCCGTACCAGCCGAGCCGGCGCCAGTTCTCCGCCCGGCTGGTGGCGAAGCCGTGCACCAGCACGACGGTCCCCGCCGCCTCGCCGTCCGGCTGGATGTCGTCATAGGCGAGGCGCAGCCCGCCGGAAGTGAACGTGGCCATGGCGCACCCTAGGCGGAGATAGCGGCCTGCGCCAAGCAGCAGCGGTCGCGTGTCGGTTCAGGCCGCGCCGGTCGAGCCGAAGCCGCCGGCGCCGCGGCCGGTCTCGTCCAGCGTCTCCACCTCGCGCCAGGTCGCCTGGGCCACCGGCGAGATCAGCAACTGGGCGATGCGGTCGCCGCGGCGGACGACGACGTCCTCCGGCCCGAGGTTGATCAGGATCACCCGCACCTCGCCGCGGTAGTCGGCGTCGACGGTGCCGGGGGAGTTCAGGCAGGTGACCCCGTGGCGGAAAGCCAGGCCTGAGCGCGGCCGCACCTGGCCCTCGAAGCCGGGCGGGATAGCCATGGCGAGTCCCGTGGGCACCGCGTGGCGGTCGCCGGGGCGCAGCGTCAGCGGCTCGCCGTCGGGGATGGCGGCGCGCAGGTCCATGCCGGCGGCATGGGCGCTCTCGTAGGCGGGCAGCGGCAGGTCCGCGCCGTGCGGCAGCCGGGTGACGGCGATCTGCGGGCTCATGCCAGATCTCCGGACACCAAG
>DASXEN010000038.1:0-7499 GCA_036490095.1 Caulobacteraceae bacterium | reverse complement strand
ACGGTGGGTGCCGCTGAAGTCAGCCGCCAGGAAAAGCGTATGGCCGCGGTTCTCGCCGGGGAAACCCGTCCCGTCCAACTCTCGCGAAATGATGCGCCAAAGGCTCGCAAACAACCCGTCGCCCTTTTCCGGTTCGAATTTCATGTCCAATCCCCTAACCTCTGCGCGACTTGGAGTCGCTTACCGCGCATGCCTGACCTCGACCTTAGAACGCTGAAGAAACGGGGCTTATCTGTTCTGCGAATAAGTGCTGGCGACTGGTATGATCTCCAACAGAGCCGAGGCCAGGGAGCGCGGTTCACCTCGGTCTTTCCCCACGCGGTCGCGCGTTCCGGAAAGGCCAAGGCACCCGTCATCCTTGTGATCGCGGGGGACGCGATCTCTCACGACGACGACTCGTTCTACCAGCCGCACCATCAAGAGCCTCACCTCAGGATCGCTTGGATCAACTCCATCCAAGCGGTCGCCACGCGCGACTCCCGGGTCGCGTTTGACCACGTGCAGTCCGTGACCCCCGGGACGCTTGAGGCTCTGATCGGGCTCGACGTTCCGGCGCGGTTCATGGCTTCGGCGGCGAACCTGATCGCGGGACATGGCGAGTTCGACGCAGTCAGTCCGCGGTTGGGCGAGTGGCTGCTCGACCGGCTTGCCGCCCTGCCGGCGAACGATGCCGCGCTGCGTCGCTTGGCCGCCTTGGTGGATCGACCGAGCCAGTTCCGCAGCGCGCTGGCTCTGCAGCAGGACGCGCTTGCGTTGGCCTTGAAAGCCTTCGGCGCACCGGCGGCCGAAGCATCCTCACTCGCACTCACTCGTCGGACGACGGCGCTCGCGGCGGCTAGGGCGCAGGAGAACCTTGTGATCGCGCACGACGCGCGGTGGATTCCAGGCTGGCGTCTTGAGGATAGCGATATCACGGGTCGCGCCGTCTTCCGGCAGGACCATAGACAGCTCGAGGTATTCACAGCGAATCACGAAGACCTGGAGCGACTGTTTGGTGTGGACCTGATCTACCTGAATCAGACGCGGCGTTCGATCGTTATGGTCCAGTATAAGATGATGGAGCCGCTTCCTCGAAAGGAGCGCAAGGTCAAGGGTCTGTTCGGCGACTATACTGAACGCGAGGACGCCGAATGGGTGGTTCCGATCAACGATCAGTTCAAAGACGAGTTGGCGCGAATGATGAGGTTTGATCAACCCGCCGTGGGCGAGGCTGGTTCGTACCGGATGAACCCCAGTCCCTTCTTCTTCAAGCTGGTTCGCCGTAACGGTTCAACGAACGGCGCAGGTATCCTTCTCAGCCTGGGCCACCTGCAACAACTGTTGGGCGAAGGTCGCCTCGCGGGACCTCGCGGAGGCCTACGGATCGCGTATAGCGAGCTGCAGGGCCACTACTTGAGGAGCGAGAATTTCGTGGACCTTGTCCAGTCCGGCTACATTGGCTCGCACGGCGCAACCACCGACCACTTCGAAACCTTGATCGAAACGACACTCTCTGAAGGGCGAGCTGTCGTGGCCGCGATCCAAAGCGCCCTGGCGGACACCCGCTGGTCGGATTTCGATCCGACCATGGGACCGCCGGCGCCTGCATGAGGCGCCAATGCTCGACGCCGACCAGCCCGGCGTATTCCCGTCCCGGCGAAGCTGCTGGGACTTCGCCAGCTCCGTGAGTCGGGTGCTTCGCTATGTGCGTATCCGCAGACCGAACACATTCTCGACTGCGTCCTGCAGATCAGGGAAAGCAGCCGGATGACCATTCCGTCCGAGAGGCTCTCTTGGCGAGCGTAGCTCGGCCACGATGGACAGCGACTCGGACGAGATGATGGGCATCGCCGCCCTCTCGTGGGCGGCAAGTGGACGAAAGACGTTACTTGTGATAGTCATTGCCACGATTTTGCGCTGCTTCCCGCCCCAGTCTTTGGCAACGTTCAGAAAAGCTGATGCCCGCGCCGCGGCGTTCGGTGGGTCGCCACAATTTAGTCACCGTTATTAACGGTCGTTTCCGGTGAGTTTGCGGACGTGAGACATGGCGGGCTTACAGATTTCGTGACGGACCGACCGGTGCCGACCTACCCCGCCGCCTTTCGCGCCTCCTCCAGCCGCGCCGCGGCGAGCGCGAGGCTCGGCTGGCGCTTGGGCATGCGGTTCCAGGCGTCGAGGGCGGCGATTTTGTAGGCTTCGGCGAGGGTCGGGTAGTTGAAGGTGTTCTCGACGAAGTAGTCGATCGTGCCTTCGAGGTTCACCACCGCCTGGCCGATGTGGATCAGTTCGGTGGCGCCTTCGCCGACGATGTGGACGCCCAGCAGCCGGCGGGTCTCGATGGCGAAGACCATCTTCAGGAAGCCGGACGCGAGGCCCATGATGTGGCCGCGCGAGGTCTCGCGGAAGCGGGCGACGCCGCACTCGTAAGGGATGGCGCGCTCGCGCGCGTCCTCCTCGGTCATGCCCACGGTGGAGATCTCCGGCACCGAGTAGATGCCGTAGGGGAAGAACTCCGGCGGCGCCTGGGCCGGCTCGCCGAAGGCGTGGCAGGCGGCGATGCGGCCCTGCTCCATCGAGGTGGAGGCGAGCGAGGGGAAGCCGATCACGTCGCCGGCGGCGAAGATGTGCGGCGCGGACGTGCGGAAGGTGGCCGGATCGACGGTGAGGCGGCCGCGGCTGTCGGCCTCAAGGCCGCAGGCGTCCAGCCCCAGCGTGTCGGTGGCGCCGACGCGGCCGGCGGCGAAGAGGACCATGTCGCTGGCCACCTCGCGCCCGTCCTCGGTCTCGGTCACGCAGCGGCCGCCGGCATCGGCGTAGGCGGCCTTCACCTTGCAGCCGAAGCGCAGCATCACCCCGCGGTCGCGCAGGTCGTGCTTGAACTCGTCGGCCAGCTCGCGGTCGACGAACGGCAGCAGCCGGTCGGTGGGCTCCAGCAGCGTCACCTTGATGTCGAGGGCGCTGAAGATGGAGGCGTACTCGACGCCGATGACGCTGGCGCCGATCACCGTCAGCTGGCGGGGGATGGCGGCCAGGTCGAGGATCTCGTCGCTGTCGAGCACGCGCTGGCCGTCGAAGCCGATGTGGGCGGGGCGGTAGGGCCGGGTGCCGACGGCGATCACGAACCGGTCGGCGCCGCAGGTGAGCGTCTCGCCGTCGTCGCGCTCGATCTCGACGTGGTGCGGATCGACGAAGCGGGCCGCGCCGCGCACGGTCTCGACGCCGTTGCGGGCGAACTGGTGCTCGAGGATCTCCACCTCGTGGTCGAGCGTCATGTGCAGGCGCTTCAACAGGTCGGGCGCGCCGATGTCGTGCTTGACCCGGTAGGCGGCGCCATAGAAGCCGCGCTCGCGCCAGCCGGAGAGGTTGAGCACCGTCTCGCGCAGCGTCTTCGAGGGGATGGTGCCGGTGTGCACCGAGACGCCGCCGACGCGGCGCCCCTGCTCGACCACCAGCACCCGCTTGCCCAGCTTGGCGGCCTGGATGGCCGCGCGGCGCCCCGCCGGGCCGCTGCCGATGACGATCAGGTCGTGGGCGCGCGGCTCATGGGCGCGTGAATTGATGTCGGCCAAGGCGTCCCCGCTCGATCTCGCCGCTTAACCTTAAGCCGCGCCGGTTAAGGCAAGCTTTGTCGGCCGTGCGGCAAGCGCGCCGGCGCGTCAGCCCTTCCGGGCGGCGGCCTTGCCGGCGACCGGCGGCGGGACGTCGGCCGTCGCCTGGCGGGCGGAGGGCGGCGGGCGCGGCGCGGGCAGCGGGGTCTGGTCGAAGCGGGCGCGCATCTTCGCCACCCAGCCGGAGAACACCTGGTTGTCGGCGGCCAGGCGGCTGAAGTCGGCCGGGGCGATCTGGCCGGCGTTCAGTCCCGAGAGGGCGACGCGCAGCGCGTCCGGATTGCGGGCGCCCGGCACGAAGGCGTTCCAGTTGGCGCGCAGGCGGGCGAGCGCGCCGTCGTCGGCGGCCAGCGAGTAGGCGACCGAGGCGCGCAGCAGCTGGCCCTCCTGCTCGGCGGCCAGCGGCCCCGGCGTCTTGTAGCGATCGCCCAGCAGCTTCTCGAAGATGGCGCCGGCGGCCGGCCAGTTCTTCTGCCGCCAGACGATCTCGGCGCGCGCGTCGGTGGCGTCGGGCGAGGCGTCGGCGCCCAGCATCTCCAGCGCCGTGGCGTATTGGCCAAGGCCGGTCAGCGCCCGCGCCGCGACGATCCGGCGCTGCTGGTTGAGCGAGGTGGGCAGCACGGTGGTGCGCGAGGCGTTGATCGCGTCGATCGCGTCCTCGGGCTTCTTGTCCATCAGGTCGATGACGGCGAGGTCGGTGGCGACCTCGGCCTTCGGGACCCCGTCGAGGCGGTTGTCGACCTGGTACTTCAGCAGCGTCTCGGCCTGCGGCAGCAGGTCGACGTCGACCAGCCGGCGGGTGAGGCGGCGGACCATGGCGTCGCCGTCGGCGCCGACCGGGGTCAGCTCCTTGAAGTCGTAGAAGAGGGCCAGCGCCTGGATCGGCTGCAGGCCGTCGGCCATGCCGTCGAGGAACAGGCTCTTGAACGCCGCCTGCAGGTCGGCCTGCAGCTGCGCCGCCTCGGGCAGGTCGGGCAGGTTCTTGCCCGCCGAGCGGAACGCCTCCAGCGCCTCGCGGTAGCGGCCCTGGCTGAGGTAGAGCTGGCCGAGCGAGCGCACCGTCTCCAGCTCGAACGCGTCGCCGCGCCAGCGGTAGCGCAGCTGGTCGAAGACGCCGATCGCCTGCGCGGGCGGGATCGCGCCCT
The DNA here is from genome assembly GCA_036490095.1 of Caulobacteraceae bacterium. Lineage (GTDB taxonomy): Bacteria > Pseudomonadota > Alphaproteobacteria > Caulobacterales > Caulobacteraceae > Acaudatibacter. The sequence continues at coordinate 2,767 of DASXEN010000038.1, read as the reverse complement.
CGGCCAGCTGGATGCGGGTGATGTGCAGCTGGGCAGGCCCGGAGATGTCGTCCGGCGCGCTCTGCGCCAGCGCCTGGAACGCGGCCAGCGCAGCCTGCCCCGAGCCTTCCTTCTCCAGCACCTCGGCGTTGACGAGGCGCGTGTGGGCGTCCTCGTTCGGATCGACCGGGTTGGCCAGCGCATAGTTGATCCAGCTGCGCGCGCCGCCGACGTCGCCGAGCGCGATCGCCGTCTGCGCGGCGGCGCGGGCGAAGCGCTGCTTCCACAGCGCCGGCACCTGCGACAGCGCCGAATAGCCGGCGGTGAAGGCCTTCCTGGCGTCGGCCCAGTCGCTGGTCTTGGCGTAGGCGTAGCCGCGCCAGAGGCTGGCGGCGGGATTGTCCTCCAGCGGCGGCGCGCTGAGGTCGGTCTCGGCCTCCTTGTAGCGGCCGGCCATGTCGCGGGCCATGCCGCGCAGGGCGCGGAACTCCGCCTCGCCGCCCAGCCCCGGATGGGTGCGCAGCGCGTCGTTGAGCAGGCCGATCGCCTCGAACGACAGCCGCTCGCCGATCAGGAACCGGGCCAGCGCCAGGTGGCCGGCGGTCGGGCCTTCCAGCCCCTTGCCCTCCTCCTCGGAGACCGGCTCCATCAGCGCGTCGTAGCGGGCCAGGAAGCTGGTGTTGGCGGTCTGCGCCCAGTCGGCGCCGATCAGGCCGGGGATGGCGGCGGGCTTGGGCGCGTCCAGCGCCTGGGCGGCCGCCAGCTTGCCGGTGACCGACGAGAGGGTGAGCCCCTTCGGCCGGCTGAGGCTGATGATGTCGCCGTTGAACGCCAGCGACAGGTCGTCGACCTTGGGCACCACCGCCAGCCCTTGCGCCGACTGCAGCATCGAGAACTCGACGAAGTCGTGGGCGCCGGGCAGCCCCTTCGAGGGCGCGAGCGCGGTGACCACGCCGATGCGGTCGCCGACCGCCGGGTCGGTCACCCAGTAGACGCCGGTGGCGCCGGCCATGGCGGTGGTCAGCGCGGCGGGGCCGGCGCTGTCGTCGCGGCCAAGCTTCACGGCGGTGTAGGAGGCCGGGTTGAACGGCTCCAGCGTCACCGCCCAGTCCGAGCCCTGGGCCTCGGCCGAGAAGGCGATCGGCGTGCGGGTGGTGATCCGCACCGCCGTGTAGCCCTGGCCCTGGAACGACTGGATCGAGGCGTACTGGATGGCGCCGCGCGGCGCCTGCGAGAGGTCGATCCTGGCCTGGGCGTCGAACACCATCCAGATGGCGTCGCCGCGGCGGAAGACGGCCGCGCCCAGCGGGTTGCGCCACGGAAAGTCGAAGCGCAGCTGCGAGCCGGTCATCGTCGCGCGCATCGCCACCACCCCGCCGAACGGGACCGGGTCGGGGCGCGTGGGCGGCGGCGCCTGGGCCGGCGCGGCGGCGGTCTGCTTGGCGTAGATGTTGACGAAGTCGGCCCCGTCGGCGACGCCGGTCACCGCGTCGGCGTCGTCGGTGAGGGTCAGGGCGAAGACGATGCCGCCCTTCTCGTGGCGCACGTCGACCGACTTCAGCCACTTCAGCGGCACGGTCTTCAGCGTCGCCAGGTCCGGGTGGGCGTCGCGGTTGAAGCTGACCAGCAGCACCTGGCCCTGGCGGCTGGCGCCCATCTGCGCGCCGGCGGCCCAGCGGAACTCGATGCGCGAGAAGTCCGCCGCCTGGCCGATGCGGATCGACAGGCCGGGATCGGCCGCGGCCGGGGCCTCGGCCACCGCCGGCGCGGCGGCGACGGCCGCGATCGCCAGCGCGGCGACGGCGGCGCGCAGGCTGATGGCGAGGCGGACGGCCAAGGCGTCAGCCGGACTTGGCCGGCGGCGGCGTGGCGGGGGCGGCGGCCGCGCCGCCGGCCTTGGGCGCTGGCGTGGCGGCGGCGCTCTTGGCGGGCGGCGGCGTGGCCGCGGCCGTCTTGCCAGGGATCGACGTTGGCCCGGGGGACTTGCCGGCGGCGCTGGCCGCGGGCTTCGGCGGCCAGACCGGCTCGGGCGGCTGGGCGGCGGCCACCTTCTTGGCGGGCGCCGCGGCGGCCTTCTTCGGCTTGCGGTGGACAGCCGGCGTCGGCTTCGGCCGCGCTGGGGCCGCGGCCGGCGGCGGCGTCTGGGCGGCCTGGGTCTGCGGCGCGGGCGCGGGCGCCGGCCCCGCGGCTGGCTGCGCCTGCGGCGGGTTGATCGCCTGGCGCGCGGCGGCGGCCTGCGCCACGTAGCGGGCGGCCAGCGACTCGGTGAGCTTCTTGGCGTCGGCCGGCGGCATCTGCGCGAGGATCGCCGAGAGCGCCCGTTCCTTCATCCTCGAGGCGATCGGCAGGCGCACCTCGTCGCTGAGCAGGTCGAAGCGCGGCGCCGCGTCCTTCGGCTTCATCGCCTCGTAGACCTTCACCAGGCGGTCGACCTCGGCCTGCTGCTTGTCGTCGAGCTGGCCGAGCAGGGTCTGCATGTCGCCCTTCAGGGCGGTCATGGTGGCGATGCGGGCGTCGACCTTGGCCTCGGCGGCCTGGATCAGCGCCAGCTCGGTGGAGAGCCCCTGCTCGCGCTGGTCGAGCTCGCCGCGGCGCGCGCCGAGGCTCTGGATCACCTGCAGCTCGGCCGGCGAGAGGCCGGCTTCCTTGGCGAGCTGCGCCGGGCTCTCGGCGCAGATTGGCGCCGGCTTGGCGGCGACGGCCTGGGCGCCGGGCGCTGCCGCCGGCGTCGCGCCGGCCGGCAGCGCGGCGTTGGCGGCCGGGGCGTGCGCGGCCGAGACGCCTTCGG
>DASXEN010000019.1:0-5429 GCA_036490095.1 Caulobacteraceae bacterium | reverse complement strand
TCAAGGACGGCGCGAAGCGCCGCCGCTCCGCGGTCGCGCCGGAGGCGCGATCCTTGACCCGGCCCGGACCTCGGAAAAAATGCCTCCCAAGCGATCGACGGCAAGCTCTGAGCTTGGCGTGGCGACGTCCACAACCAGGGTGGCGCCTTGGATTGGCTCAGTGGCGCGATCTCATGCGCCGCTCCCCAAAACCGGCGCGCGGCGGCCGCCCGCCCCTCAATGCGTGAGCTCGAACTCGCCCGTCACGTCCACCGACACCACGATCTCGCCGGCCTCGACCGGCGTCGGGGCGGCCGCCTTCGCCGCGGCCATGAACACCGGCCGCACCGGGCCGGGCGCCTCGGCCGCCTGTTCGGTGAGGTTGACCAGCCGCTTGATGTGGTAGCCGGCCGCGTCCGCGAGGGTGGCGGCCTTGTCGTCGAGGTCCTTCACCGCCGCCAGGCGCGCATAGTTGACGGCGGCGGCGCGGCTCTTGAGGCCGAAGCTGATGTCGCCGACGCTGGTGGCGCCCGCGCCGACCACGGCGTCGGCCACCCGGCCCAGCCGCGTCAGATCCTCGATGGCGACCGTCACCTGGTTGCTCGCCTGGTAGCCTTGCAGCCGGGGCGCCGCGCCCTGGGCGTAGGCGTACTGCGGGCTGAGGCTGAGGGTGGAGGTGCGGATGTCGCGCGCCTCGATCGCCCCGGCGCGCAGCGCGGCGATCACCCGGGTCATCGCCGCGGCGTCGGCCTGCATCGCCTCGGCGGCGGTGGGCGCGTCGGCGGTGACGCCGAGCACGATGGTGGCCATGTCCGGCGGCGCGTGCGCCTCGCCGTGGCCGGCCACGTCGAGCGTGGTGGCGGCGAAGCGGGCGTCGGAGGACTGCGCCCAGACCGGCGCGGCGGCGAGGGCCAGCAGGGCTGCGGCGAGGGCGGGGCGAAGGGCGAGGGTCATGGCCGCTCCTGGGTGGGTTCGCGTGGATTTCGACCCTGGAGCCTCACCATGGCAAGCCGGCGGCGCCTTTGAGCCAGGCCAACGGCCATGCTACCCCGCTCACGCCCCCTGGGCCCGTAGCTCAATGGTTAGAGCCGGCCGCTCATAACGGTCTGGTTGCAGGTTCGAGTCCTGCCGGGCCTACCAAAATCCAAGTAAGTTCTTGCGCGGGCTGCGGCCCATCTGCACCGCACACCTTCCGCGATGACGCGCCAGATCAGAGATTCGGGGCGTCGGTCGATTCTTTCTGCAATCCGTCCACCTTCAATATCGATGGAGAAAATGAGTATAAACTGGGCGTCAACAGCGTGCCGCAATGAGGACCGCAATCATGATGAAACTCTATTCCGCTGATCTAAGCCCCTATTCTGCCCGCGTCCGCATGCAGATCTATGCCAAGGGCATTACGGACATCGCCTTCGAACTGCCGGAAGATTGGGGCATGCCGACATTCCGCGAGAGATTTCCGATCGGCCGCGTTCCGGTTCTCGATATCGATGGCGATTTTATGCCGGAATCCGAAGTGATCGCGGAATACCTCGAAGCGGTCTATCCCGAACCTTCGCTGCTGGGAATCACTGCGCGCGAGACGGCGCACATCCGCGCACTGGCCCGCATTGGCGACATCTACATCATAAACAACATGTTCGCGCTGGCCCGTCACACAGGCGCCCTGGCCCGTCAGACACCCGCCGCCGCACGCGACGACAGGGTCGGCGACCAACTCGCCGGCGAGGTTGTGCGGAACATCAAGGCGCTCGACAAATTCATCGGCACGGATGGCTTCGCCTGCGGCGGTCGCATCACGCTGGCGGATTGCGCGCTCGTGCCTGGCCTCTTCTTCGTCGAGAATGTCCTGCCGGCCGCCGGCGTCGACACGCCCATTCCGGCAATCGCAAATGTCGCCGCCTATTGGGCCGCAATCCAGAAGAACGAGCACGCGGCAAGGGTGTTGATCGAACTTCGCCGCGGCCTCGACGAACGCCGTGAAATGATCCGCAGTGGCGCGATCGAGCGGTTCAGGGCCGCGGTGGCCGCGGCGCAGAAGGCGGCGGATGCACAAAGTTGATGGATTGCGAATTGCGTGAATTCGATTGGCTGCGGCGTCTCTTCAGTCGGCGCCTCCGCATTCCGAACGTGCGAGCCGCTTCGCCGCGCCGACGCCGCGGTCGCTGATCGACGGCGCCGTTCAGCGGGCAGGCCGCGGACGCCGGGGTTGACTTTCGGCCACCGCGCCGGCTCAGCGGAGCCCATGGCCGAGAGCTTCGATACGACCCTGCTGCCTGCCGAAAAGGCCGCCCGCTACGCGGCGCTGGCCGAGGAGGTGGCGGCGGTGCTGGAGGGCGAGCCCAACCTGGTGGCGCGGCAGGCGACCGTGGCCTCGATGCTGGCGCAGGCGTTCGCCAGCATCTTCTGGGCCGGGTTCTATCTGGTCGATCCGGCCCGGCCCGGCGAGCTGGTGATCGGCCCCTACCAGGGCTCGCTCGGCTGCCTGCGGATCGCCTTCGGCCGCGGCGTTTGCGGGACGGCGGCGGCGGAGCGGCGCACGCTGATCGTCCCGGACGTCGAGGCCTTCCCCGGCCACATCGCCTGCGACGCGCGCTCCCGGAGCGAGATCGTGGTCCCGGTGTTCGGGCCGGACGCGGCGCTGATGGGGGTGTTCGACGCCGACTCCGAGGCGCTGGCGGCGTTCGACGAGGCGGACGCGGCGGGGCTGGAGCGGATCCTGCGGGAGACGTTCGGGGGGTGACCTAGCCGCTTGCGGCGCTCGCGGAGACAGTCATTATTGGGCCACGGAAAACACGGCAAACACGGACGGGCCACACCAACCTGCCATCCACCTTGCAGTGTCATCCCGGGGAGCCCGCCGTCAGGCGGGACTCATCCGGGATCTACTTCGCACCGCGGCGCTGAGTAGATCCCGGATGACTCCGCTGCGCGGGTCTCCGGGATGACATGGGAGGTGGACGGCGGGCTGGCGGCCGTCCGTGGTTGCCGTGTTTTCCGTGGTCAAAAACCTGAGTGCGGCCGGCCCCCACCCAGCCGTCAGCCGCTGATGGCAGAGGCCGCGACGAGCGCCGCCACGCCCATGGCGCCTAGATGCCGACGATCGGCTGCAGCAGCCGCGCCTGGATGCTGCGCGGAACCAGCAGGTTGTCGGCGGCGATCAGGCAGACGCATTCGCCGTCGCGGGTGACGCGCGGCTGGTGCTCGACGCTCTCGTCGTTCTCGACGAAGTCGCCGGGGCGGTAGATGTGGCCGCGGTCCTTGTAGGCGCCCTTCACCACGCAGACGAACTCGCCGCCGCGGTGGGTGTGCAGCGGCACGGCGATGCCAGGGCCGACGCCCAGCAGGTAGCTGCGCGGCCCGCTGCGGCCGCCCTCGCCGGTGACGTGCGCCACCCAGACGCCGGGCGCCGCCTGGCGCCGCCCCCCCTCGGCGGCGGCCAGCACGTCGGCGGGCACGCGGATCCAGTCGCCCGGTGGGTGCGGCGCGGCGGCGGGCGGCGGAGGCGGCGGCTCGCCCAGCCGGGCGAGCACGCTGGCGAGCGCGTCGGGCGCCATCGGCGCGGGCTCGGCCGCGTCGAGCATCGCCCCGCCGACCGCCTCGGCCAGGCCCAGCGTGGCGCGGCACCCGGGGCAGACGGCCAGGTGGGCGCGCAGCACCAGCGCGCGGCCGCGCTCTAGCGCCCCGCGGGCGAGGTCGAGGATCAGCGCCTCGGACGGGTGGCGGGTGGGCGCGGTCATGCCAGGTCTCCCAGCGACTCGCGCAAGCGGCCCATGGCCAAACGCAGACGCGACTTCACGGTGCCGAGCGGCAGGCCGAGCTGCTCGGCGATCTCGGAATGGGGTTTGTCGGAGAAGAACGACAGGCGCACCACCTCGGCCTGCTCCGGCGGCAGCGCCGTCAGCGCGTGGCGGATGCGGCCCTCGGACTGCGCCGCGGCGAGCCGGGCGTCGGGCGCGGGCTCGGCCTCGGGCGCGTCGGACGGGTCATCGGCGACGTCGCCGCGGCGCTCGCGGCGGGCGGCGTCGATGCGCAGGTTGCGGGCGATGGTGAAGATCCAGGTCGAGGCGGCGGCCTTGGCCGGATCGAAGCCCGCCGCCTTGCGCCAGACCGCCAGCAGCGTCTCCTGCGCCAGCTCCTCGGCCAGCGCCGGCGCGGCGCCGAGCCTCAAGAGGTAGCTTTTCACCCGCGGCGCGAAGTGGCCGAAGAGGTCGGCGAAGGCGGTGCGGTCGGCGCCGGCGACGCGGCCGATCAGCTCGGCGAAGCGCTGCGCGTCGCTCATCGGCGGAACCGGACGGATCGGCGTCCAGCCCCCCTGATGTCCGCCGTGATCGAACGCGATCGCATGCATGGCGTCTCTACGTCGGCGGGCGCCGATTGGATCAGGCGGCGAGCGACGGCCGGCGGCGATGATCCGCCGGCCTGCCCCCGCCGTAGAGCTTACGCAAAGACGCGGCCGGGTCCATCCGGGCGCGAGGCTCCAAGGATCCCCTCAAGTGAATTCGTCAGTCGGACCCGCGCCCCTGAAGATCGCGGTGATCGGGCAGGGTATCGCCGGCATGTCCGCGGGCTGGCTGCTGAGCCGGCGCCACCGGGTGACGGTCTACGAGGCCGAGCCCCGCTTCGGCGGCCACAGCCACACGGTGGAGGCGCCGTCGCCCGCCGGGCCGCTGCCGGTCGACATGGGCTTCATCGTCTACAACGCGGCCAACTACCCGAACCTGACGGCGCTCTTCGAGCATCTGGGCGTCGCCACCGCCCTCACCGACATGTCGTTCGGCGTCTCGCTCGACGACGGCGACCTCGAATACGCCTCGACCGACGTCTCCACCCTGTTCGCCCAGCCGCGGAATCTCTTCCGGCCGCGGTTCTGGTCGATGCTGCGCGACGTGGTGCGCTTCTGCCGGACCGCGCCCAGCCACGCCTGCGCCCTCGACGCGCGAATGACCAGCCTCGGCGACTACCTGGGCGAGGCCGGCTACGGTCGGCCGTTCCAGGACGACCACCTGCTGCCGCAGGCCGCGGCCATCTGGTCGGCCTCGGTGGCGGCGGCGCGCGAGCTGCCGGCGGCGGCCTTCATCCGCTTCTTCGAGAACCACGGCCTCCTCAACATCCTCGACAAGCCGCTCTGGCGCACCGTGCCGGGCGGTAGTCGCATGTATGTGGAAAAGCTCACCGCGGGCCTGCGACAGGGCGCGCGGCTGGGCGTCGCGGCGCGGCGGATCGAGCGCACGCCGGCCGGCGTGACGGTGCACGACGCGGCCGGCCGGACCGAACGCTACGACCAGGTGGTGGTCGCCTGCCACGCCGACCAGGGGCTGCGGCTGCTGGCCCAGCCGACGCCGGCCGAGCGGGAGATCCTCGGCGCCTTCGCCTACACGCCCAACGTCGCGGTGCTGCACTCGGACGCCAGCTTCATGCCCAGGCGCCGCAAGGCCTGGTCGAGCTGG
>DASXEN010000018.1:0-36846 GCA_036490095.1 Caulobacteraceae bacterium | reverse complement strand
GCATCGAGCGCCGCGGCCTTGGCCTGGGCGATGCCGATGCTGGGGCCCCAGTCGAAGGCCGGCATGTCGAGGCTGGCCGGCGCCGGCGGCGCGGGCGGATCGACCTTCACCTCGATGGCGTAGGATTCCAGGATGCGGTTGGGCGCGCACTGGCTGTCGTCGCAGCCGCACTCGTCATAGAGGATCGGGATCTCCTCGGTGGGGCATTCGCGCCACGCGAGGCAGAACTGCAGCACGTGCGGGCTGGCGTCGCCGGCCTTGATCAGCGCCGCGACGGCCGGGACCTGGCTGATGTCGATCGTCGCCTCGTCGGTCACCAGGATGTCGTGGCCGCAGCAGTCGATCGCCATGCCGGGATCGAGCTTGACGAGGCGGTCCTGGCAGTTGGGATTGTCGGCCTGGCGCAGCCTCAGCCCGCAGACCACGCCGGTCCCGTGCAGGCGCTGATTGTGCAGCCGCAGCTTCTCGCGAAAATACCACTGCTCGTCGGTGAAATCCCGCTCCACCAGCAGCTTGCCGGTGAAGTAGTGGTTGCGCGCCAGCGGGCGGGGCTTGCAGTCGTCGCAGCCACAGCCGACGGCCGCCTGATGGCTCATGGACATGGTCTTCTCCCGATCATGCGATGCGCGCTCCCGGTCCGATCCGGTCGCGGCCGACCCGCGGGCCCGGATCCACGTTCGGCGCGGCGCCGAGCACCGTCGCGCGGCCCAGCTGCGAGCGGTCCAGCAACACGCCCTCCGGCCAGCAGCCGACCACGCTGTCGAAGCCGATGCTGGCCTGGATGCCGATGCGCATGCGCGGCTGCACGAAGCGCAGGAAGGCCTGGGTCCACGCCGGCCGCTCGCCGTCCAGCATGCGCCGCACCGCTGCCTGCTGCTGAGGCGTGCGGGCGAGGCCGCCGGGCACGAAGACGGTGAAGGCGTAGGCCTCGGCGTTGAAGGGGTCGAGCACCGCCTCGCGGGTGACGTCGAGGCGGGTGGCGCCCAGCTGGGCGCTGGCGTCGAGCTGGCTGCGACCCATGATGGTCTCGCCCCAGAGCACGGCGGCGTCGCCGAGCCGCCCGGCGCCCAGCCACAGCCAGCGGCGGATCTTCCAGTGCTCCAGGATCAGCGGCGGCGGCCGCCACGGCGGCGGCTCCGGCGCGCAGGGGGCGCACGCCGCGGGCCGGCGCGGCGCGGCCAGGTCGTCGAGGCCGAGGAACAGGTTCAGCGCCGCCCGCAGCCCCGGCAGGGTGCCGCGGCAGGGGTAGAGCTTGGCGACGCTCATCAGGAACCGGCGCCGGCGCGCCACCGGCCAGGCGCGATCGAAGGTGACGCCCACCCAGCTCGCCAGCCAGCTCAGCATGTCCGGCGCGCCGGGGGTGGGCGAGGTGGCGGGGGCCGAGCGCGGGTCGAAGTAGTCGGCGATGCGGTCGATCTTGCGCTCGACGGTGCGGAAGCCCTCGTCGAAGACCCCCAGCAGCCGGTCGGCGAAGTCGGCCGAGACCGGGTCGGGACCGAAGGCGCGCGGCAGGTAGCGGCGCAGGCTGATGCGCGGGTACTCGATCCGCAGGCGCCGGATGCGCGGCGTGGTCTGCTGGTCGCCCGAGAGTGTCACGCTCAGCCACAGGAAGCGGCCGGGCGGGCTGAGGATCAACGCCTCGCCGGGGCCGACCGACGGCCAGGCGGTCCATGCCGAGGCGGGCATGTCGGCGATCATGTCGACGGTCTTGGCGACCTCGGCGGTGTAGGTCCGCGCGCTGACCTTGGCGTTGGCCGGCAGCTCGGCGTCGAGGATGATGCGGTGCCAGACGCACTGGCCGACGTGGCTGTCGAGCGCCGTGCTGATCCAGGTCCCGGACGCCGGGAAGGCGGGCGGCGTCGCCGGCGCGGCGGCGCTGGGCTCGCCCTTGCCGTCGAACCAGCCGGCGCCGGCGCAGCGGCCGGCGAGGTTGATGCGCCCCTGCGCGTCGCTGGCGATGTCGGCCGGCGGCTCGAAGCAGTCCCGCACCGCCTCGACGTCGCTCGCCGTGGCGACCGCCTCGCCGGCCGGGTCGGAGATGCGCACATGGTCGTCGCCGAGGGTCAGGGTGTAGATGCGGCCGAACGCGTCGACGGTCATGGCTACGACCGCGCCGAAGCCGGTCCAGGCGTGGAGCCATTGGCCGCCGCGGTCGAAGACGTGGATTGCGCCGTTGGCCTCGTCCGCCACCAGCGTGCGCCAGTCGTGGGTCACCGCGATCGCCGTCGGCTGCCAGGTCTGCGCCCCGGCGCCCTTCGGCGGCGCCCAGATCGCCCGCAGCGCAAACCCATGCCGCGAGAACACCAGCACCCGTCCGGCCACGCCGCCGGGCACGCCGCCGTCCAGCAGCAGCAGGTCGCCGCCGCGCGCGGCGATGGCGACGGGCGCGGCGAGCTGGCGCGCGCCGGCGCCGACGCCAGCGGTGCAGGGCGCGTCGACGAAGCCGCAGGCGCAGTCGTCGAACCGCCGCAGCCGGCCGTTCGCGAGGCTCAGCAGCCAGACGGTGCCGTCGGGCGACAGGGCGACGTTGGGCGGCAGGGCGAGGCCGCCGAAGCGGCCGGAGGGATCGACGAGCGAGAGCGCGCCGCCGGGCAGGCTCTGCAGCACCAGCGCGCAGTCGGTGGGCGAGACGGCGACGCCGCTGGAGGCCGACGAGATCGGCCAGCCGTCGCGGCCGTCGAGCAGCATCCAGGTCGGATCGTTCGGCGGGGCCGGCGGCGGGTCGCGGAAGCGCAGGTCGCTGGTCATGCGATCGACCCCAGCGCCGCGGGATCGGTGCTGACGTTGGCGGTGACCGACTGCAGGCCGACCAGGGCGTTGGCGGCGATGGCGACGTCGGTGCAGGCCGGCGCGATCGTACCGTTCACGGTGACGGTCAGGTTGGCGACGCGGATCACGTCGGTGACCAGGGCGGTGCGCAGCAGGTCGACGAAGTAGATCGCGCCGCCGAACGGCCAGCCGGTCCCCTCCGGGCCGCCGCGGCGCGGATCGAGGAAGGCGGTGATCGCCGCCTCGACCGCGTCCTCGACCGCGCCGGTGTCGGCGTCCGGCTCGGCCAGCACGTCGAGGGTGATGCTCACCGGCGTGTAGGTCGGGCCGATCACATAGAGCTCGGTGGTCACCAGCCGGCGCTGGTCGAGGTAGGCGCAGACGGTGCGCAGCAGGCCGGCGCTGGGCATCGGCTCCGGCGCGTCGACGTCAGGCACCACGATCACCGTCACCGTGCCCGGCACGCTCTGGCCCGGGAAGTTGGGGTTGAAGAGCGGCAGCGCCTTGGCGCGGCTGACCGGCCCGGCCTGGGTGGCCAGCAGCTCGAAGTCGGACGCGGTCACCGCCCGGTCCTGGCTCATCAGCGCCTCGGGGGCGCGGTCGATGGCGTTCTGGATGTCCTCCTCGTCGGCGCCGCTGTCGGCCGGGAAGGGATTGGCGATGTTGGAGGTGTCGATGCCCGGCAGGCTGGTCATCAGCGTCAGCGGGCTCGCCGCGGCGATGTTGGTGCGCGCGCCGCCGCCGAAGCGGTAGCTCTGGGCGACGATGCTGGCGTTGGGGTTGGCGAGGTTGGCGACCGGGATGTGGCCGTGGTCGACGCCGTCGCCGAGCCGCACGACGCCGGTGGTCGGGTCCAGCATGTAGGCGAGGTCGTTGGGGCCGGCGGCGGCGAAGTCGTTCACCTGGGTCCACACCTGCGGCCCGCCGCCCTCGTCGATCGCCAGCACCAGGCTGGCGTCCAGCACCGGCGTGCTCGACAGGGTGAAGGCCTGGTTGGGCTGGCCGTTGCTGCCGCCCAGCACCTCGCCCAGCACCGTCTGGGCGGCCAGCGCCCGCACCGCGTTGGCGCGCACCAGGGTCAGGATCGGCGCGGCCTCGTAGTCGGAGGCGGCGAGGCGGGCGCGCAGCCACAGGCGCGCCGCGTCGGTCTTGCCGCCCAGCTTGGCGGTGGTGAGCTGGCTGGCCGCGGGCAGCTTCAGGCGCACGAAGCCCGGGGCGGTGAAGGCCAGCGTCTCGTCGGCCAGCACCCTCAGCGCCGACCAGTCCGAGCCGTCCCAGTACTCCCAGGCCAGGGTGGCGGAGGCGAACACCGGCGAGGCCCCGGCGCAGGGCGAGATCGGCCGCGTCGCCGGCGTCATCAGCGGCCAGACGCTCAGCGACAGCTCGGCGTTGGCGGCCGGCGGCAGCGCCGACTTGAAGCCCAGCATCAGCGCCGCGCCGACGCTCGCCAGCGACCCGAACGGCTGGAAGCCGGCCGCCGTGGGCGCCGCGTTGGCCGCCGACACGTCGGCGTAGTTGAAGCCGTCGAACACCACCACGGCGTCGAGGCTGGCCTGCAGCGCGGTGATGGCCGACTGGGTCTCGAAGACGATCGGGTTGCCGCCGTCGCTCGCCGCCGCCGACACCTGGGTGCGGGCCGGCGCCGGCACGGTGGGCAGGGTGTAGCCGGCCTGCACCGGGAAGGTCAGCACCACCTCGGCCGGCCGCGCGGGGGTCAGCTCGATGCCGATCAGCTGCAGGAACTTGATGTAGTTCAGCATCGGCACCTGACCTAAGCGGTAGATCAGGAGCTCGGACATCCAGGCGAACAGCTCGACCAGGGCGAAGCCGGCGTCGCCGGAATTGAAGTCGGTCCACTCGGCGGTGTAGCGGGGGATGCGGGTCCGGGCCTCGGCGACGATGTCGTCGAAGGTGCGGTCGTCGATCACCGGCAGGGTCAGCGGCATGGCTCAGGCCCCTTCCGTGATGAAGAAGGGGTAGACCATGTTGGCCAGCGCGTTGTTGGCCCGGATGCGGTAGTCGATGCGCAGCAGCAGCAGGTTCGGCTCGCCCGGCGGCGACTCGCCGGCGACGTTCAGCACGTCGATGCGCGGCTCCTGCGCCACCAGGGCGCGGCGCAGCTGGTCGACCACCTGGCCGATGCTCTGCGGCGTGTTGGGCGAGAACACCAGGTCGTGGATGCCGCAGCCGTAGGCGGGCCGCATCACCCGCTCGCGCCGCGCGGTCGAGAGGATCAGCCAGATCGACTGCTCCACCTTGGCGTCGCCGGAGGCGGCCGCCAGCCGGCCCTGCGGCGTCACCGCCAGCGGGAAGGCGAGGCCGGCGCCGCGGAAGGCGCGCGGATCGGGGTCGGCGGCGGGCGTCAGCATGGGATGGCGTCCGCGATGGTCTTCAGCGCCTGGGCGACGTCACCGATGGTGGTCAGCAGCGTCTGCATGGCCGCCAGGTCGGTCGCCGGCACGGCCGACGGGATGGAGACGCTGACCGAATGGCCGGAGATGGAGATGAACGGCCCGGCCAGGGCCAGCAGGGTGGCGATCGGCTGCAGCGACTGCATCGCCCCTTCGGCGGCGGTGGTGGCGTTCTCCTGCGCGCATTGCAGCGCCGCCAGCAGGTCGGTGTTGCCGGCGGCCTGGGCGTCGGAGATCGACAGCTGCAGGCCGCCGAGGATGTTGAGGATGCTCTCCAGCGCCTCCACGGCGCACAGCAGCATCGCGGCGATCAGCATCAGCAGGTCCTTGACGAAGCAGAACATGCCGGTCGGCAGCACCATGTTGGTGCAGGTCTCCAGCGCCTTCAGGCCGTCGATGAAGGCGGCGATGAACTGGGGCGGATTGGCCGGCGCGCTGATCAGGTCGCCGAAGAACTTCAGGATCTTCAGCAGGCACTCCATGCTCGCCATCATCGGCGCCAGCTGGGCCATGATGCTGATGTTCATCGAGCAGCTGGTCGGAATGCCGCGGGTGAGGTCGGCGATGCCCTGCAGCGAGCCGCCGATCGGCAGGGTGAGGGTGGGCACGTCCACGGTCGGCAGCCGCAGGTCGAGGCAGACCGGCGGCGTCAGCGCCTGGGTCAGCTCGTCGGGCAGGGTGATGTCGATCGTCGCCATGCCGCCCTCAGATCGGATTGTTCGAGGGCACGACGGTGCGCTTCCAGGGGGCTACGCCGTTCACCGGCTTGCCCGAGAGCACGATGGTGTCCGCCTCGATGCTGAGGATGGTCTGGGCGGTGATCCGCATCACCCCGTTGGTCATGACGACGCGGTTGCCGTGCGCGTCCTCGATGATCAGCGCGCCCATGTTGCCGGCGCTCGGGGTGGAATCGACGAAGCGGATGGTGTGGCCGTTCTTCGAGCGGATCATCCGCTGGCGCGGATCGGGCGACGGCGCGGCGGCCTGGCCGTTCCACATCGCCCCCAGCACGTAGGCGTGGTTGAAGTCGCCGTGCTCGAAGCCGACCACCACCTCGTCGTTGACCTCGGGCATGAAGTAGATGCCGCGGTCGCCGCCGGCAAAGTGGGTGACCATCGACGCCCAGGTGCTCTGCAGCGTCTCGTCGAGCCACGGGAAGGTCACCTGGACCCGGCCTTGGTTCAGCGGGTCCTTCACGTCGGTCACCTTGCCGACGACGATGCCGGGGATGCGGTCACGCATTGGCCGCTCCGGAGCTTCCCAGATCCTCGCGCCGGCAGTCGAACTCGGTGACGTAGCCGTTCTCGCCCATCGTGTGGGTGGTCTTGGTGACGAAGTAGGAGCCCGACAGCCGCGCCCCGATGCCGAGGATGTTGACCAGGGTGCCGGCGCGCAGGGCCGGCAGGCCGACGGTCTTGCCGTGCGCCTTCACGATCTCGGCCGAGCGGTCCATCAGCAGCGCCCGGGCTTTCTGCTTGGCCTCGGCGGCGGTGAACACCGGCAGGTCGACGGTCTGGGTGTCGCGCGCCTGGATCAGGTTGTGCAGGTTGGCGTTGACCTTGGCGACCTGCGGGTCGGTCAGGTCGACGGTCTCGCTGATCGCCTTCTGCGCCTGCCGGTCCCAGCCGCGCACCGTCACCGACTTCCACTGGTTGGCGGTGGAGAGCGAGGGCTTGAACGACATCAGCCCCTTGCCCCACTCGAGCTGGTAGTTGCTCGCCACCGACGACTGGCTGGGGCCGAAGTAGATCTGCTGCAGCGTCTCGTCGGCCTCGAGGGCGTAGCCCTGGCTGTGGGCGAGCTGCAGCAGGAAATCGACGTCGTACTGGTCCTTCTGGGCCATGTAGTCGAGCTGGCTCTCGGCCTGGGCGGCCTGGTCGTTGACCGCCACCGTCCACGGCGACTGCAGCCGCGGCTGGCCCTTGTCGCGCAGGCTGTTGAAGTTCAGGGCGATGGCGCTGGGGGTCTTGCTGGTCCAGGACTGCGAGTACTTCTTCTTGCGCAGCGTCTGCAGGATGTTCAGCCCACGGACGGTCAGCACCGGCGGACCGGCCTCGGGGAAGCTGGGCTCCACGGTGGTGAAGGCCCCGCGCACCATGCTGGCCAGCGAGCCGACGTAGCCCATGTTCAGCTGCGCGGCGGTCCCGCCCGGATCGAACAGGGTGAAGAGCTTGGCCGCGTCGGAGCCGGAGTTGAGCTGGGCGGTGGTCTCCGAGCCGATGTACTTGCAGCAGCGGGCGGTGGCGTCCCAGTTGTTGACGGTCAGCTCGAAGCCGTCGATCTCGTTGATGTCGTCGTGGTAGGTCACCTCCATGACGTCGCGCAGCACGCCCTGCGGCAGGCCGACGCCGTCGATCCGCAGCTCGAACGAGGGGGCGTAGAAGTCCCGGTTGGCGGGGTTGACGCTCTCGTCATAGAGGCTCTGGAAGGCGGGCATCGGTCAGCTCGCGGGCAACGACGGGATGGTGAGCTGGCGCCCGGGCGCCAGCCGCCGCGGGTCGTCGATGCCGTTGCCGAGCGCGATCGGCCGCCACTGGCCCGGATTGAAGTAGAACTGGTTGGCCAGCAGCCCCAGCGTGTCGCCCTGCGCCAGCACATAGCTGTGGGTCTTGCTGGGCGAGGCCAGGTTCAGCGCCTGCAACTGATCCTGCAGCGCCGCGTACTCGCGCAGCGTCAGCGAGATCTTGGCCCGCAGCGGCACCCCGCCGGTGCTCCACAGGGTGAAGGTCTGCTTGATGTTGGTGACGACGCCGGTGAAGCTGTTGCGGCGCTGGTTGCCGAGGTCGGGCGGCAGCTCGTTGCCCGGGAAGTCCGGCCCCCATACGAAGGTGACGATCGGTGGCGCGTGCTGGTCCGGCACGATCCGCGACAGGGCGTAGACCTGGTCGGTCAGCGTCACCACGCTGACGGCGTCCAGGCCCATGCCCAGGTCGGAGGTATCGAAGAACAGCTCCAGCCGCAGCGTCTCGGCGTCGCCGCGCACGAACTGCTGCAGCGGCGAGGTCAGGCCGGGGATCGGGATCTCGGCGACGTGGACGTTCTTCTCGAGCACGATCTCGGTGGGATTGTACTGCAGGTCGATGCTGGCGAGGTCGCCGGGTCCCCATTCGATCAGCAGCGAGGCTTGGCCGGGACTGGGCATGGGCTCACCACTCCGACGACTTGGCGCCGGGATCGTCGGCCGCGTCGTCGCCGATCCGCGCGTCGTCGCGGCGGCGCTTCTCGCGCGCCTTGCGCTCGTCGGCCCCGGTCAGCACCGCGTGCACCAGCCGGCGCACCAGCTTCGGGTCGAGCAGCGAGGCGCTGTCCACGGCCCGCACGTTGGCCACCACTTCGTCGATGATCACGTCGGTCACCGGCACGGCGCACGCTCCCTAGAAGATCGCATTGACCGCCCCCAGGATCGCCGCGCCCAGCGACGAGCCGCTCTGGATCAGCGTCAGCCCCTCGTGGGCTATCTCCAGGTGCTCGATCGCCACCTGGCTCTGGGCGGCGTTGAAGGTCGCGCCGGTCCACTTCACCGGCAGGCCGCGGGTCCAACCCCACACCAGCGTCGGCGTCTGGGTCTCGTCGAGCAGCGAGATGGTGCCGTCCTTGCGCACCCCCTGGCCGTCGAGGAAGCTCTGCAGCCAGGTCCAGAAGTCGGAGGTGTCGCCGAACGGGCGGCTGGCGAGCACGCCGCGCTTGAACACCAGGTTGGCCCACTTCACCCGCCCCGGAAACCGCAGGGTGGCGCCGTTGAGGCCGCCGGCGTCGTAGCTCTCGACGTCCATGGTGGCCTCCAGGCCGGAGACCTCGGAGAAGCCGGCGGTGGCCTGCAGGCCGGTGACGGTCAGCACCAGGCCGCCGATGGCGCTGACCAGCGACTGCTGGCTGTCGGTCAGCGAGACCTGGAAATTGTACCCCATCAGGGGGTCGCTGCGGGTCCCGGCCAGCGACATCAGGCCACCCCCGCCGCCAGCACGCCGCGCTCCTGCACGTCGAGCGAGTCGGCGCTGCGGCCCAGCCGCAGCAGCACGAACTCGAACGGCGTCGAGGGGGCGAGGCCGATGTCGACGAAAAGCTCGCCCATCGCCTCGGTGGTCGGCGGGTTGTTGCTG
This sequence comes from Caulobacteraceae bacterium, assembly GCA_036490095.1. Lineage (GTDB taxonomy): Bacteria > Pseudomonadota > Alphaproteobacteria > Caulobacterales > Caulobacteraceae > Acaudatibacter. The sequence continues at coordinate 27,566 of DASXEN010000018.1, read as the reverse complement.
TCGTCGCAGACCACCTGGAAGGCGGCGGCGGCGCTGGCGCCGACCAGCGCGCCCTGCTTCCAGAGCTGGCTGAGGAAGCGGGTGATGGTGGCGGTCAGCGAGGCGCGGGTGTGCGGGTTGTTGGGCTCGAACACCGCCCAGCGGGTGGAGAGGTCGAGCGCGCCGCGCACCATGCACAAGAGCCGCCGCACGTTGATGAAGCGGAAGGTCGGATCGGACGAGACGGTGCGCGCGCCCATCACCCGCAGCGGCCGGCCGCTGTCGCCGCGGATGACGTTGACGCCGGCGGTGTTGAGCAGGCCGTGCACGGCCAGGTCGATGGCGATGGTGGCGCTCTGGGCCCAGGCGACGTCGACGTTGGCGGGGGCGTGGTGCACGCCGATCGCCAGGTCGTTGGCGGCGATCAGGCCGGCGACGTGGCCCGATGGCGGCAGCGCGCGGGTCCCGCCGGGGAACAGCGGATCGGGCGCGGCGAGCCAGGGATAGTAGAGGCCGGCGAACTCGCTGTCGAAGTTGTTGCGCCAGGCCTGGATCGGCGAGACGCCGACGCTGGCGTCGGAGGCGGTGTCCCAGGGCGGGTCGAGCAGCGCCACCCGGTCGGCGAGGGTCTCGCACTGGTCGATCATCGCCGCCTGCACCGCCAGGATCGCCGAGTCGGCGAAGATCGGCGGCAGCTCGCCGACGATCGGCGGCGCGAACGGCGCGGGCGGCGGCGCCGAGGGCGGGCAGACCGGGCACGGATCGATGGCCGCGGGCTGCGGCAGGAACACGGGCGGTGCCTCGGGCCGGATCAGGATGTCGGGCGCGGCGATCATGGCGATGTCGCCGGCGACGGCCAGCGCCGCCAGCCCGCGCAGGATCGGCCGGCCGGCCGCGTCGAAGGCGCCGGTCATCACGTCGCCGATGAAGTCGGCGGCGGTCAGCGCCGCCAGCCCGTCCTGGCCGCCGGTCAGCGGCAGGATGGCGTCGGAGACGACGGCCAGCGGCGCCGGCACGTCGGTGGGCGCGAGCGGCGGCGCCAGCAGCGTCACCAGCGGCAGGGCGCCCGGCGGCAGCTGCCCGCCGGCGAAGTCGATCGGCTGCAGCAGCACCGCGCAGTAGGCCTGGTCCTCGGGCGTCAGCGCCAGGCCCTGGGAAACCGCCGCCAGGCGGCCCTGGTAGTAGACCAGCAGGTCGTACTGCAGGCTTTCCACCAGCAGCGGCTGGGTGGGGTCGAACCCGGTCACCGCAAGCTGGCGCCCGCCGCGGCGGGACGGGTCCGGGTCGATCCAGTAGATCAGGCTCCGGGCGGGGTCGATCGCGGCCACCACCCGCGTCTGCGTCGATGCGCCGGGCTGGGTCAGCCGCACCAGCGCGTTGGCGGCGAACCCGGCGGTCGAGTTGACCGCCGCCACCGTCGGCGTCGAGCGCAGCTGGTCGACCAGGCACTGGGCCGGCGTCCGCTCCACCAGCGACACCGAGACCGCGTTGCCCCAGACGCCGGGGCTGGAGGCGGCGATGGTCCAGCCGGCTCCGCCGCCCGCCACCGGGACCGCGCAGGCGGCCGGCAGGGCGCCGAGGCTGGGGTCGTCCGAGGCGACCCGCACCACCCGCGTCCGCTGCCCGCCGTTCTCGAAGAAGGCGCGCACCGAGTAGGCGAGGAAGCCGCCGCCGATGAAGCTGCCGAACACCGCCTGGAACTGCCGGAAGCTCTCGACCGCCACCGCCACGCCGATCGGCCCGCGCTCGGCGATGCCGACGAAGCCGGGGATGTCGGTGCGCAGGCTGGCGATCGCCGACGGCCGCTGGTCGTCGCGCTGCAGGTAGGCGCCTGGCGCCGTGGGATGGCGGATCGAAAGGCTCATTTGGCCAGCTTGATCATCAGTCCTTCGTGGACGAGCTCGGCGCTCTCCAAGGCGATCTCGTTGCCGCTGGCGGTCATGTGCGGGCCTTCGATCTTGTTGATGAAGGCGTTGGTGAAGTTGAAGAACAGGACGTCCTTCTGGGTCTCGTCGCGCAGCACGATCGAGCCGCTGCGGCGCACCACGCCCTGGCCGGTGGCCACCGCCGCGTACCAATCCCAGAGGGTGCTGTCCTTGGTGTAGCCGCGCTTGAGGGTGATCACCCCGTACTTGCGCAGCCCCACCAGCTTGCGGACGCTGTTCACGCCGTCGACGCCCTCGCGGTAGTCGACCGAGTCGCCCTCGGCGGTGAGCCCGCTGACCTCGCTGAACGCGGCGATGGTGGTGCTGTCGATCTCGACGCGGAAGTTGAAGCCGCGCAGCGGATCGACCCGGGTTGCTGAATTGGCCACGGTTCAGTCCTCGCTAGCTGGCGGTGGAAGTCATGTTGAGGGTGATCTGGACGATCACGAACTCGGCCGGCTTCACCGGCGCGACCCCGACGAGGGCGATCAGGCGGCCGTTGTCGATGTCGTCCTGGGTCATGGTGGTGAGGTCGCAGCGGACGAAGAACGCCTGGTCGGCGGTGTCCCCTTGCAGGCCGCCGGAGTTCCACACGGTGGTCAGGAAGTTGCCGATCAGCCGCTCGACGCTGGCCCACAGCTTCGACTCGTTGGGCTCGAAGACGATGTCCTGCAGGCCGACGTCCAGCGACTGCTCGATGAACATCATCAGCCGCTTGACCGGCACGTACTTGTAGTTGTCGTCCGAGGTGATCACCCGGGCGCCCCAGACGCGGATGCCGCGGCCGTCCTGGCGGAAGTCGCGGATCACGTTGACGTTGGTGGGGCTGGGGTTGAGGACGTCCTGGTCGCCCTTGACCAGGCTGCGAGTGAGGCCGGTGATCCCCTGCACCACCTCGTTGGCCGGGGCCTTGAAGACGCCGCGCGAGTCGTCGACCCGGGCGTAGATCCCCACCACGTGTCCGGACGGCGGCAGCGGGAAGTCGGCCACCGAGGCGAGGTTGGTCGGCAGCGGATCGGGGATGGTCAGCCAGGGGTAGTAGATGGCCGCGAACTTGGTGTCGAACGATTGCCGCTGCGCCTGGATGTCGGAGATGGCCGCGTCCGGGTACTGCGGATCCAGCACCGCGAAGCGGTAGAGGGCGTTCTCGCAGTGGTCGATCAGCGCCGCCTGGATCGCCGGCGTGCCCTGGCCGGGCACGGCGACGATGCTGATCTGCGGCACGTTCAGCAGGCTGAAGATGCCGCTGCGCTTGTGCGGATCGGGATCGTCGGCGCCGACGTACATGCCGTCGGCGACGGTGATCATCGACTCGTCGCCGCCCTGCAGCTTGTGCTGGGCCGGGCGCTGCAGGCCGTTCGGCAGCACGTCGATCAGCGCCTCGGGGCCCAGCCTCGGCGCCTGGCTGGCGGCCATGGTCGCGGCGGTGTCCTGGGCGCGGATCAGCCACGAGCTGCCTTCGGGACGGCCGTCCGACAGCCTCACCGGGCCGTTGATCGCGCCGATCACCTTCTCGAAATACTGGCTGTGGCGCGGGTCCATCGAGAGGTTGTGGAACACCTCCGACTGGATCACCTGGCTGTTGCGCGACGGCACGGCCGGGTCCGGGCGCCGATAGAGGGAGACCGCCAGGGCGAACTCCCGCGAGCGCAGCCAGGCGGGCTTGGCCGGCGTGGCCAGGCCGATGGCCGTGGCCTGCAGCGGGCTGATCGCGGCGTCGAGGCTGACGGTGGCGTTGGCGACGTTGACCGAGCTGACCTTCAGCGGCGTCGCCGGGTCCACCACAACGCCCGCCGCCGACAGCAGCTCCAGGTAGGAGCCGGCCTGGATCCCGGTCAGGGTGGCGAGCTTCAGCTGGGTCGGGCCAACGATGCTGACCACCGGCGCGCGGGCGACGAGGCCGGGGCTCTCGTCCTGGACCGAGATGCCGACGCGCTGGCCCCAGGCGCCCTGGTCCAGCGCCTGCACGACGATCAGGGGGTCGCGCCCGACCACCACGGAGCCGGCCGGATGGGTGCTCTGCACCGGCGCGGTGACGGTGATGGCCGAGAGCGTCGCGGCGGTGGCCGAGGCGACGGTGTTGAACACCAGCATGCCGTCCGGCAGCGCGGCGCGCAGGATGTCGCCGCCGCTCCAGGCCGCGACGCTGCTGACCAGCACGGTGGTCGAGCCCTTCGGCGCATCGATGACGGTGCGGCAGGCTGGGCCGGCCGCGACCTCCGCCAGCTCGCTGAGGATCACCGCCGCCTTGTTCGGGTAGGCGCCCAGCAGCGGGGTGTCGAGCACCACGGCGCCCGGATCGGGTCCCGAGACGGCGCGCGCGCCCAGCGCCTGCAGCACTACCGCATATTCCTGGCTGGGGGCCGTGCCGATCTGCAGGATCGCGCCGGGGGCCACGCCGACGCGGCTGGCCAGCGACAGCGCCTGTGCGCCCGCTGGGGCCGCGGCGGTGATGGTGGTGGTGCTGATCAGCACTACCGGGTCGCCGCTGTTGTGCAGGTTGGCGAGGGGCGCGCCGAGGCTGACCACGCCGGGATCGGGGCTGGCGCCGGGGGGCGGCGTCAGCGCCTGCACCGTCACCGCCTCCTGGTTCGGCGACGTGCCGACCAGCAGCACGCTGCCGGGGAAGATGCTGTCGCGGCTGGCGAGCGTCAGCGACTGGTCGCCGGCGGCGGCATTGGCCGTGACGTTGTTGGCCGGGGCGCTGGCGCTGAAGGCCGAGAGCCCGGTCCCCGCCGGCCAGTCGACGCTGGTTGGCTCGTCGAGGGCCAGCTCGACCAGGCCGGCGATGGTCCGCACCTCGCGCGCCGACCCGGTGTCGATGTCGATCAGGTCGCCCTGGGTCAGCGCCGTGGTCGGCGTCGCATAGACGATCATGTCGCCGCCGCTGGCGTCCACGTCGAGCGCGTCGGCGGTCGGGGTGGCGGTGTTCAGCTTGACGACGGCGGTGGCGCCGGCCGCCGACGAGAAGGTCGCGGTCAGCGGCTGGGCGAAGCCGATGGTGAAGACGGTGGCGGTGGCCGGCGGCCCCGGCAGGTTCGGCACCGTGCCGGTCTTGGTGACGCTGGTCGGCACGCGGATGTTGGAGACGCCGCCGGCGCTCAGCTCGACCAGCCAGCTGGCGAGGGTGTCGAGCGTGTCGGTGCTCTGCACAGTGATGCTGAAGTCGCCGGCCGCGGCGTCGACCGTCAGCGCCTCGCCGGCGGCGGCGATCGGGTTGCGGGCGTAGACCAGGGCGGTCGCGGTCGCCGACGAGTGGCTGAGTTGCAGCGGCGAATCCAGCGGCGCGGCGTCGGTCACCGAGGCCGGGGCGGCGCCCACCTGCAGGTATTCGCTGACGCTGCCGTCATCGAGGCGGAAGAAGTCGCCGGCCGCCGGGACCGGGTCGAGCATGATCAAGGCGCCGGTGGCGGCCGTGGCGCCCAGCCCGTCGCCGACCGCGGCGCCGCGCATCAGGATCGAGGCGGGGCTGCTGACGCCGCCGCGGTCGAACAGGGTCTCCGCCGCGTAGGTCGCCTCGTCCGGCAGGACCCGGGTGACGTAGGCGATCTGGCCGGAATTGTTGAAGAAGCCGGCCACCGCGTAGGGCAGGTAGCAGTGCGCCCGGTTGCTATCGACCGGATCGGCGAAGTCGGTGCGGGTCATCAGCCCGCCGAACCAGCGGGTGTAGTCGCTGGGGCTGGCGCAGAGGATCGGCACGTTCACCGGCCCCCGCTCGGCCATGCCGACGAACGCCGCGATCGACGTGCTGACGCCGGTGATCGGCGCCGGCCCCTCGAGTTCCTGGATGTAGACGCCGGGCGAAAGATAGTCAGGCATGGTCGCACCCTGGCTGGAGGTTGAGGTGGCGGGTCATGGGAAGCTCAGGCTGAGGTCGATGGAGCGGGCGCCCAGCGTCGGCATCACGTCCTGGCGCAGGTCGGTGGGCTGCGAGGCGTGGTGGACGCGCAGCCGCAGCTGGGCGACGCGGTGCAGCGGCGGCAGCCGCGCATAGCCGTCGATGTCGGTGGCGGCCACGACCAGCGCGGCGGTGTGGAACTCGTCGGGCGCGCCGCCGCCGCTGACCACCACGGCGCTCATGCCGGCGTCGAGGCCGGCCATCGCCGCGGGGAACAGGCTGACGTCGCCGACGGCGCCGGCGCGCGCCAGCGCGTTGGCGGAGCCGGCGGCGGCGGGCGTCATCGGCGTCGCCGCCGAGCCGGCCGCGTGCGGCCGCGCCAGCGGGAAGGCCAGCGTCACGCTGGCCGGCAGCGCCGCGCTGACGCCCAGCGGCGTGATGGCGGTAACGGCCAGGTATTCCGCGCGGCCGGGGTCCTGGATGTCGAAGCCGAGGATGTCGCCCACCGCCAGCGCCTGCCAGTCGGAGAGCCGCACGGCGGCGTCGCCGACGTTGCCGGGCGCGAGCAGCGCCTTGACCGCGGCGCCGGGCGCCAAGTTGCGCCGCGCCACCGTCGCGGTGAGGTCGCGCGGCGCGTACAGGGGGCTGTCGATGGCCACCAGGTCGGGCGGCGCGGGCAGGGGATTGGTGAGGTCCGCCAGCGCCGGCCAGATCCCCTCCAGCGAGATCGTCGCCCCCACCAGCGGCCCGGCGCTGGCCGAGACCACCCGGCCGGTGATGGCGACCGGCGCGCGGCGCAACTCGACGATGCCGAGGTCGGCCGGCGTGAACGCGCCCGGATAGCCCGCTTCGGCCCCCAGGCTGGTCGTCAGCGCCACCGGGATATAGCCCGGTCCGGCGAGGTCCAGCTGCAGCGGCGCGCCGGCGGCGGAGCCGGCGCGGTAGAGGGTCAGCGGCTCGGCGACCAGGCCGGCCGCGCCGCCCAGCGACGCGCGCGCCGCCGCGCCGGGCGTCGAGGTGCTGGCCACGAGCGCGACCGACGGCGCCTGGGCGGTGATCTCGTCCAGCACCGCGAGGGTCAGCAGCGCCTGGGTGAAGGCGGCGTCGGGCGGCGGCGGATCGGGGTCGAGGCCCCAGCCGGAGACGGCGTCGAGGACCGGGAAGCTGGTCATCCGCCGCCTCCCGGCGCGCCGATGCTGACCAGCGGCCGGACCACCTTCACCGGCGGCGCCAGCGTCGGCTGCAGCGCCGAGCCGATGACCACGACGCTGACCTCGTAGGAGATCGACAGCTTGTAGGAGCGCTCCAGGCCCTCCCAGATGCGGCTCATCTCGTCGAGGCCCAGCGACTCCAGCCGCACGCCCAGCTCCACCGACGTGCCCTGGTAGGATCCGGCGAGGTCCGGTCCGGAGATCAGCGGCTCGTCGCTGAAGGTCTGCAGCACCCGGCCGATCACCAGCTGCTCGGTCTCTGGGGCCGGGGTGTTGGCGTTGCCGGTGATGATCGGCGTCATCAGGAAGTGGGCGCGCACCGGGATCGGATGGCGGCGCAGCATGTCCGGCGGCAGCCGCTGCGGCGGCCGGTTCAGCAGTTGCTCGTCGCGCACCAAGCGGTAGAGCCACACCGACAGACCCACCTCGCCGGCCGTATCCATCCCGTCCGGCGTCGCCAGCGACACCACCGCGCTGCCCCCGAGGCCGGAGTCGAACAGGTTGGCGAGGTCCGGGTCGGCGATGAAGCTGCGCGTCAGCACCCCGCTCAGGGTCAGGCTGGCGGCGCGGATGTGGGTGAACATTCAGGCCGCCCTCAACGCCGCGCCGGCGCGCACCGCGGCCGCCAGGTTGGCCTGCGCCAGCTGGCGGATCTCGTCGTGGGCGGCGATCAGGTGGTGCAGCGTCACCCGGTCCTGCGGGCCGTCCATCTCCAGCAGGCCGAGCCGCGGGTTGACGTGCAGCATCGCGTCGATGCGGTCGGGCGTGAAGGCCTCGCTGCCGTTGGCGAAGATGATCACGTCGACGTCGTGGCGCACGGAATAGAGCCCGAGATCCCCGGTCGGCGCGCCCCCGTCTTCGACCAGGCTCATGTCCGTCTCTCCGGCGAGCGCGCGGCGGATGATCTCGCTGAGCATCCGCGGCAGACCGACGAGCGCGACGCGAATGCTTCGCAAGGACGTCCTCCGTCGGCCGAAAACCCCGCCCGCTATTCACCGCCGACGTTCGCATGGCGCCGGCGGCGGGCGATATCAGCCTCGGGGATCCACTGTTGGCCCGGTCCCGGGCCCGGATCGAACGGCCCAGACCCGCAGCCCGGGCCGCTTCAGGGCGATGCGCCAGAGCCGCGCCTGGCGGTTCGCGCAAAGCGCGAGCCCGCCGGCGGCGGGCCGGCGCGGGGATCGAGTCGCTGGATGGTCGGGGCGGCGCCGCGCGGCCGCGGCGCTAGGTCAGAGCGGCTAGCGGCGCAGCTGGGCGGCGGCGGCGCTGCGGCTGGTAACGTGCAGGCGGCCGAGGATCTCGTGCACGTGGTTCTTCACGGTCGAGAGGCCCAGCGACAGGCGCCCGGCGATCTCCTTGTTGGAGAGGCCGTCGCCGACCAGCTGCATGATCTGCCGCTGGCGCTGGGTCAGCTCCACGCCGAGGTCGGCGGCGGCGCCCAGCGAGGTGTCGCGCAGGTGGCGGAACAGGCCGCCGGCCATGGCGGCAGGACAGACGATGCGGCCCAGCGCCACCTCGCGGGCCGCCGCCACCAGCTCGGCGATCGAGGCGGTGTTGGGCACGTAGCCCCAGAGGCCGGCCGTCGCGCAGGCCGCCACCGCCGCCGGGGCGTCGTCGATGCCGAACCCCAGCATGCGGACCTTGGGCCGCATCCGCACCAGCTCGGCGACCAGCGCCAGCATGCCCGCCTGGCCGGGGTCGACCAGGGTCACGTCCGGCGCGGCCGCGTCGACGGCCCCGACGATGTCGTCCTCGGGCGAAGCCGCCTCGACGGCGGCCACGCCAGATTCCGCCTGCAACAGATCGCATAGCGCCTTGCTGTAGAGCCGGACCCGGCAGACCAGCAGCAGTCGCAAGCCATCTGGCGCGGCGGCAGGATGGATATGCCTATCCATCAGCGCCCTCCCGCAGTTACTCACGGCCCCCGGTCGCACGCCACCAGCCCTCCACAAGCTGTGCCGCCGCGAAGGGAAACGCAATCCACTTTTAATTGGATATGCCTCAACTGCTCTTACTGAGTGCTGGCGCGCACCCTCGCCATTGCCTGGGTGATCCGTCACGGCGGGATGCGAAATCCCCATAGGGATGGACGGTTGCATGGCGCCGGCGTCCGCTGGACGCCGGTCGCGAGCCTGTTTCAGGCCCGCATCAAATGTCCGTGTCGTTAGCGGGCGCTAGCCATACGGTGACGCTTGAAGCGTCCTACTGCGACTGCGGCGTCGGGTCCGGCCGCGGCACGGCGCGGTCCAGCAAATAGTAGGTGCCGGCGCCGACCAGGCCGCCGACCACGAACCCCAGCGCGTTGCCCCAGCCCGGCACCACGGTGCCGGCGGCCGCGCCGGTCTCCGCCCCGCCCCACATAGCCGCCAGGAAGCCGGCGGTGGCCAGGCTCGCCGCACCGGCGCTGACCGCGCCGATGGCGGAGCTGCGGCCCACCCGCTCGGCCACCTCGGTCCCCGAATGCTCGCGGTCCTCGAAGCCGTAGATCAGCACCAGCTCCACCGCGCCGGCGCCGATACCGCCCGAGGCCATCCGGGCGCCGAGCAGCCGCGCGCCGCTGGCGAGGCTGGGGGCGATGCCCTGGGCGATCAGCTGCGCCGAGGTGCGCGAGACCAGCAGCTGCTGCGCCGTCATGGTCGCGGCGCCGCCGACCGCGCCGAGCGTCGCCGTGCGCGGCGCCCGGTCCTCGAAGCCCTGCATGTCACCCTGGGCGAGCGAGATCCCCAGGTCGAGGCCGAGCGCGAGACCCATCCCGCTCAGCGCGCCGACGCCGGCGGAGCCCGGCGCCGCCCAGCCGCCGGACCGCTGCGCGGCGTTGTACTCGGGCGTGAACGGGCTGGCGGTGCGCAGCAGGAACTGGTTGCCGCGGCCGGGCCCGAAGCTCCAGGTCTGGGCGGCGGCGACGTCCAGCGGCCCCGCGGCGGCGGCCGGCAGCTGCTGCAGCTCGGCGACCGCGGCCGTGTCGCCGGCGGCGATCCGGTCCAGCAGGGCCCGCTCCTGCGGCGAGGCGGTGGTGCTCCACTTGGCCGCGACGCGCGCCATCTGCTGCCGGTCGAGATAGTAGCTCTTGCCGCCTCGGGGCGCCTCGCCGCGGGCGCCGCTTACCCCGTGGATCTCGGCGTGGAAGGCCTCCACCTCCGGCGCGCGGGTGTTGGCGTCGTTCACCGTCAGGCCCATGGCGCTGGCGTTGCTGCGCAGGGCGCGCAGCATGCGGTCGCCCAGCAGGGCGCGGCCGACGCCGCCGCTGCCGGGCATGGCGGCGACATAGGCGTCGCCGACGATGCGGCCCTGCTGGCGGCTGATGTCCGAGCCGACGCCCAGCGCCTGCCCCTCCTGGAACGCCAGCAGCGCCCGCACGCTGGCGTCGGCGTTCACCGGATGGCCGAGCAGCAGCGCCAGGTCCTCGTTGGTCGGCATGCCGGCGCGAACCCGCTCCAGCACCCCGGGCGGAAAGCTGGAGGGCGCGTCGCTAAACGCCCCCGGCGCCACGGTGAAGGCCGCCGGCACGTGCACCTCGACGGTCCGCATCCCCTGCGGCGCGGTGATCGGGTCGGCGATCACGTACGGGGCCGAACCGCCGCCCGGCGTGCGCACCGTCGGCGGCGAGACCGGCGGGGCGACCATGGCCGAGCGCGCCTCGGCGAGGCTGGAGATCGCCACCGTCGGGATCGAGCGGAGGGCGAGGCGGCGATTGAACTGCTCCGGCGTCACGATCGGCATGCGGGTGGTCTCGATCGGAGGGCCCAGCGCCACGGCCGCGTCGCAGCCCACCACCACGGTGTCGCCGCCGTGCGGCAGCAGGCGGTAGAAGGCCGAGGGCGTCGCGCTGAGGTCGGCGGTCAGCCATTGGTGGCCCATCGCCTCGCGCCGCGCCCGCTCGGCCTCCACCGCGGCGCGGTGGTCGGCGCTGGCGGCCGGATCGCGCGCCGAGGCCATCTGGGCGACGAAGTCGGCGTTGGTCAGCGCCTGCAAGTTGGGCTCGGCGGTAGGCGTCGGCGCGGCGGGCGGCGGGCTGGCGTCGTGCGGCGTCTGGCGGCGGACGCCGTCGTGGCGCAGCGCCACGTGCGCCACCTCGTGGGCCAGCGCCTGCTCGCCGGCGGGGGTGTGGAGCGGCGGGGCCGCGGCGCCGAAGCTGATGTCGGCGCCCTGGGCGAAGGCGATGGCGCCGAGGCTGTCGGCGGCGGCCGCCGCCTCCGGGTCCCGATGCAGCCGCACGCCGGCAAGGTCGAGGCCGAGCTGGGACTCGAAGCGGGCGCGGGAGGCGGGCGGCAAGCCGGCGCCGGCGCGGCCGGTCGCCGGCGCGGCGCGGCCGGCGAACGCCGGCGGCCTGGCCGGCGGCCCGACTGGCGCCGCGGTCAGGCGGCGGGCCAGCCGGTCGGCTTCGCGCTCGCTCGCATCGCCGGGCCGGCCGCGCAGCAGCCGCTGCATCGCCTGGTTGCCGGGCGTGGCGGCCAGCGCCTGCGGCGGGGCGGGGGCAGCCGTCGCCGGCTCGCGAACCGCCGCCGGCCGGGCGAGGGTGCTGCGTGCGGCCATCCCGGCCATCGTTCCGCCCCTTCGCGCCCGACCAGCCCGTCCCGCGTCGGCGCCCGGCGCTCGGCTCAAGCTGAGCGCGAACGCCCCGAAACTCAATCTCTCGTAAGTTGAAAAGCGATCCCCGATCCCAGCGGCGCGTGGCTCGCCCCGCACGGCAGCGCTAGGCTGCTGCCGTCGATCCATGGGAAGCGTCGCAGATGGCTTCGGCGGCCACGCAGACGGGGGAGCCGCAGCTGGCCGCCAGGCGCGCCGGTCCGCAGGCAGCGCCGGGCGCCGCGCGGGCGTCGGCGGGGGGCGGTCCCGCGCCGATGTCCAGCCTCGGCAACCAAGCGCTGCAGCGGCTGATGTCGGGCGAGCCGCGGCCGCCCGAAGCGCCGGGCCGGCCCGGGCTCACCGTCGGCGCCGCCAACGATCCGGCCGAGCGCCAGGCCGACGAGGCCGCGGCGAGCGTGCTTTCCGGACGCCGGCCCTCGCTCGGCGCCGGGCCGCCGGCAGCGCCGCGCAAATGCCCGACCTGCGGCGACGCCGGCTCGTGTCCCTCTTGCCGAGCCGCGGGCGGCGACGGGGCCGCGCCGGCCAGCGTGGCGCGGGTGCTGGGCGCGACCGGGCAGCCGCTGGACCGCTCCACGGCGGCCTTCTTCGGCGGCCGCTTCGGCCGCGACTTCTCCGGCGTCAGGGTGCACGACGACGAGGCCGCGCACGCCTCGGCCAAGGCGCTGCGGGCCAGGGCCTACACGGTCGGCGGCGACATCGCCTTCGCCCGCGGCCGCTACGCGCCGGGCGAGCCGGCCGGCCGGCGGCTCATCGCCCACGAGCTGGCCCACGTCGCCCAGCCCGGCGACGCCGGCGTGCTGCGCCGCGCCCCGGACGGCGGCCCCGACGCCAGCTCCAAGGCCGGCGATGCGAACGAGAAGAACACCTGCGACCCGTCCGATCCGGACACCAAGAACGCCAGCGACGCCTCGGACGCCGACGCCGGCCCGGGAACGGACGCCAAGGGGACTGATGACGAGGGACCCCAGCACGGCGCCGTCGCCGCCGCGGCGCCCGATGCGTCCGCCCACGACTGGCCCAAGACCGACAACACCGTCTCGGTCGGCGGCCTCGAGCTGTCCGAGAACCCGGCCCAGCTGGAGAACGTCTGCTGGCGGCTGATCGCCGAAGGTTGCCCGTCCGTGGGCGTCTCTCCAGGCCTCAACGCGCCCTACGAATTCGAGGCGCGGATGTCGACCGAGGGCTTCGAGGCGCCGGACGGCGGCGCCGGCGCGGAGGACGACACCCCCTACAAACAGTATCGCACCTTCCGGGACGTGCTGCTCAATCCCTTCCTCGAAGCCGCCGCGAAGACGACCGAAGCGTCCAAGGCCATGGTCGCCGACTTCGGCGAGCGCGCCCGCGACAACGCCCTGACGCTGCTGCAGAAGAACCGGGAGCAGGCCAAGGCCGAGCTGATCCGCTACGGCATCGTCATCACCGAGCCGGGGACGGGCGAAGGCGCCGAAGCCGACTACGTGCCGCCGCTGTCGATGGACAAGGATTCGCCCGGCGCGGCGGGCATGCAGAAGGCCGCCAAGCTGCTGCTCAAGCGCCGCAACGACGTCGACGCCAAGGTCAGCGAGCAGATGGAGCACGTCCACGTCGTCGTCGGCCAGGGCGACGACGACGATTACACGTACACGGACGATGAGTACGACGTCATCGGCAAGGAGATCGAGCGGCTCACGCAGACCTACAACGACTCCCGCGCCGTGCTGTCGGCGATGTTCCCGGTGCTGGCGGCCTTCTCCGAGCTCGGCGAGAGCAAGGGCGACCTGGAGACCATCGCCGACACCCCGCCCGGCCAGGAGATCGCCGACCTGGTCGGCGGCAAGATCCAGGAGACGCTCGGCAACATCGACAAGTCCGAGCGCGGCCTCGACCCGGCCCACGACGACGTCAACGTCTGGACCCTGGCGCCGATCGTCGGCCTGACCAAGGCGCAGCTCGGCGCGGCCGCCAACCCGGTGCTGAACAGCCTGGTCGACGAGAAGATCCACGACGAGCAGCCCGGCCCGCTCGCCGCCATCTGCCTCCTGGTGCTCAACATCGCCGCCATCGTCCTGGCGGCGCCCACGGGCGGCCTCAGCCTGGTGGTGGCGGCCGGCGTCAACGTCGCCGTGACCGTCTCGCACATCCAGGAATACCAGATGAAGAAGGCGCTGGTCGGCAGCGCTTTCGACAAGGCCAACGCCCTCTCGCAGGACGACCCCTCGCTGTTCTGGCTGGCCTTCGAGATCGTCGGCACGGCGCTGGACATCGGCACGGCGGTCTCGGCGCTGAAGACGGTCGGCCCGCTCGCCAAGGCGGCGCTGGCGGCGAAGGAGGGCAAGGAGGCGGACGAGGCCATCGAGGCGCTCAAGATCGGCGCCCAGAAGGCCGGCGGCGGCCAGGGCGCGGAGCTGGCCGAGGACGTGGTCAAGCAGGTGATCGCCATGCGCAAGGGTGGCGCGGCGGCGCTCGGCGAGCTTTCCGAGGAGGGCCAGCTGGTCGGCGAGATCGCCGAGGGGGCCAAGATCGAGCAGGCCAGCGAGATCGGCGAGGCGCTGGAGGCGGGTGGCGGCAAGATCCACCTCACCAAGACCGGCTACGTCTACAGCTGCGCCTCGCCCTGCACCGAGCTGGGCGCCAAGTACGCCGAGATATTCGCCAAGGACGAGGGGCTGAAGGCGAGCCTCGACGCCATCCAGTCGAGCGCCAAGGATGCCAAGGCGCTGGAAGATGCGGGCAAGTTCGCCGAGGCCGAGAAGCTGGCGCTGGAGGTCAAGCAGCAGGCCGCCGAACTGGAACGGACCATCAAGGCCACATATCCGTCGGCCGAGTCGGTGCTGAACGAAGCGGCCGAGGCGGCCAAGGCGGAGGCCGTCGTCAAGCTGGCGGTGGAGGATGCCGGGCACACGGCGCCGAAGCTGCTGTCCGCCGGCCGTGTCGCCGCCGCCACCCAGAAGCTGGCCGGCAAGTTCCCGGTGCTCGGCAAGCTCAGCCAGGGGGCCGTGGAGCGCATCGTGCGGGCCGGCTTCGCGGCGGCCGAGTCCGGCGGCGGCCTGCGGGCGGCCAAGACCTGGGCGTCGGCGGTCCGCGGCCAGCTGCTGGAGGAGCTTGCGGCGGTGCGGGTGCGCAACCTGATCGGCAGCGCCGAGGGCCGCGTGGCGCTCGGCCTCGACGAGGAGGCCGAGGACCTTATGTTCGTCGAGGGCTCGCGCATCCGCGACGCCGAGGGGGCGCAGCTCACCGACGGCCTGATCGTGCGGCGGGTGAAGGACCGGGTGGAGATCGTCGGCGTGGTCGAGAGCAAGGCCGGCCAGTTCTCCGCTGGCAAGCTCGCCGAGGGGCTGACCGGGCTCAAGCGGATGCCGGCGCGCGACCTGGTCGAGGGGGTGAGCCATGCCGGCCTCGCCCGCCGCCTGGAGCAGATCGATCCGTCGCTGACCGGCCAGCTGACCGGCAAGGCGGTCGGGGAGCTGGACACCGCGGCGCGGGCGTCGCTGCGCGAGCGGCTGCTGGCCGCGATCGACAAGCTGCCCGCCGCCGACCTGAAGCCGCTGAAGGCCGCCATGCAGGCCGGCGAAGGCCAGGTGTCGCTCGACGTCGAGCGGCTCATGAGCGACGACTACGGCGTCGAGCGGATGATGTCGTCGCAGGACCGCACGGTGGAGCTGCAGCTGCTCGACGGGCAGGGCGGCTCGACGCGGGTCACCGCCGAGCTGCCGACGCGGCCGAAGTTCTTCGGCGCCACCCCCAAGGGCGTCACCACCGCCGACATCGCCAAGACCCTGAAGGCCGAGGGCTTCACCTTCAGCAACCTCGACCTGGGCGAGCTGGGCATGAGCCGGGACGAGCTGAACGCCCTCGCCAAGAGCCTAGTCGACGAGCTGGGCGCCGACCTCGAGGCCGCCGCCGCCGACGCGGCGCAGGCGCCGCCGCCTGTCTCCACGCCTTGATCGCGGCCGCCGCGGCCTTCCCAGGGCCGTTACGGGCGTGGTTTGAGCGGCAGGCTTGGTTTCCGCTCAGATCGCCCAGCTGCGGGTGCCGAGGTCGGCGGCGGTCAGGGCGATGAGGATCAGCAGCCAGGCGACCGCGGCCAGGGCGGCGATGCGGTTCAGCGGCGGCTGCTCGCGCAGATGCATGTAGACCCAGGCGATCAGCCCGGCCTTGGCGGCGGCGATGGCGAGGTTGACGAACGGCTTGACCGGCCCCAGCGGCGCGAAGGTGGCGGCCACGGTGCCGGTCAGCAGCAGCATCAGCGCCACCCAGACCAGGACCAGCGTGCGGATCTCCCGGGCCATCGCTCAGCCCCGCGCCAGGTAGAAGATCGGGAAGACGAACACCCAGACCACGTCGACGAAGTGCCAGTAGAGGCCGGTCATCTCCAGCACCACCGCCTGGCGGGGCAGGGCGACGCGGCCGCGCCGCACCGACGCGGCGGCCCAGCCGAGCACGAAGAGGCCGACGGTCAGGTGGATGGCGTGCAGGCCGGTGGCGACGAAATAGAGGTCGATGAAGAGGGCGCTGGCGCTGAAGCGCAGCAGCGCCGGCGGGCCGATCATCGGCGCCAGGCCCTCGTGGAAGTCCACCGCATACTCGAAGCCCTTCAACGCCAGGAACACCACGCCCAGCGCCAGCGCCGCCACGAGCCAGCCGACCACCGCGCGCCTGCGGCCATGCCGGGCCGCGACCACGGCGATGGCGACGAACAGGCTGGAGGTCAGCAGCACCGCGGTGTTGGCCGCAGCGACCCACATCAAGAGGTGGCGCGCCGCCTCGTAA
Organism: Caulobacteraceae bacterium; assembly: GCA_036490095.1. GTDB lineage: Bacteria > Pseudomonadota > Alphaproteobacteria > Caulobacterales > Caulobacteraceae > Acaudatibacter. The sequence continues at coordinate 11,277 of DASXEN010000018.1, read as the reverse complement.
GCCGCCTGCGGGTGCGACAGCCGATAGGTGAAGACGAGGGCCAGCAGCGCGCCGAACAGCATCGTCTCGGTGCCGAGGAAGACGTACATGCCGAGGAAGTTCGCCTGGCTCTGCTGGCGCGGATCCTCGAACGGGTCGGCGAGGGTGACGTAGTCAGCCATGCTCGTCCGGCTCCGCGACCGGGTAGGCGTAGGCTTCCTGGGTGACGATCGGAGGCTTGAGGAAATTGTGCTTCGGCGGCGGCGACGGCGTCGTCCACTCAAGGCCGGCGGCCCGCCACGGGTTGGGCCCGGCCGGCGCGCCGTGCCGCAGCGAATGGATCAGGTAGATGAACGGCAGCAGGTAGGCGAGGCCGAGGATCGACGCGCCGGCCGACGACAGCACGTGCCAGACCTGAAACTCCGGCGGATAGACGTGGTAGCGGCGCGGCATCCCCAGGTAGCCGAGGATGAACTGCGGGAAGAAGGTGACGTTGAAGCCGACGAAGATCAGCACCGCGGCGATCCGGCCCCAGACCAGCGAGTACATCCGCCCGGTGATCTTCGGCCACCAGAAGTGCAGCGCCCCGAAGAAGCCGCTCACCGCACCGCCGACCATGATGTAGTGGAAGTGGGCGATGACGAAGTAGGTGTCGTGCACGTGCACGTCGACCGCCAGCAGCGCCAGCATCAGCCCGGTCAGCCCGCCCACCGTGAAGAGGCCGATGAAGGCCATGGCGAACAGGAACGGCGGATCCAGCGATATCTCGCCTTTGTAGAGGGTGGCGGTCCAGTTGTAGACCTTCACCGCCGACGGCACGGCCACCACCAGGCTGAGGAACGAGAAGATCACCCCGGCGTAGCGCGACTGCCCGGAGACGAACATGTGGTGGCCCCAGACCAGGAAGCCGACCGCGGCGATGGCCAGGCTGGCGCTGGCGACGAACCAGTAGCCGAACAGCCGCTTGTGCGCCGAGGCCGCCACCAGCTCGCTGACCACCCCCATGGCCGGCAGGATCATGATGTAGACGGCCGGGTGGCTGTAGAACCAGAACATGTGCTGGAACAGCAGCGGATCGCCGCCCAGCGCCGGGTCGAAGATGCCGAGGTGGAACAGCCGCTCGGCCGACATCAGCACCAGCGTCACCGCCAGCACCGGCGTCGCCAGCACCAGGATCAGCGAGGTCGCATAGTGCGACCAGACGAAGTTCGGCAGCCGCCCCCAGGTCATGCCCGGCGCGCGCAGCTTGTGGATGGTGACGATGAAGTTCAGCCCGGTGAGGATCGACGAGAAGCCGACGATGAACACCGCTGCGGCCGCCGCCAGCACGTGGCCGTTGGCGAACATGGTCGAGAGCGGCGTGTAGAAGGTCCAGCCGGTGTCGACCCCGCCGGAGATCAGCACGTAGATCGTCACGCACCCGCCGATGACGTAGATGTACCAGCTGACGAGGTTGAGGCGCGGGAACGCGAGGTCCTTGGCGCCGATCATCAGCGGGATCAGGAAGTTGCCGAAGGTGGCCGGGATCGACGGGATCAGGAAGAACCAGACCATGATCACGCCGTGGATGGTGAAGGCGCGGTTGTAGCCCTCGTTGGTCAGCAGGTCCCCCTTGGGCGTCAGCAGGTCCAGCCGGATCAGCGCCGCGGCCGAGCCGCCGACGAAGAAGAAGGCGGTGATCGAGACCAGGTAGAGGATAGCGATGCGCTTGTGGTCGGTGGAGAGCAGCCAGGAGCGCAGCGTGCTGCCCGCCGCCAGGTAGCTGACGCGCTCCTCCGGCGTGAGCAGCGGGATCGCGGTCATGCGTGGGGCTCCGTCTGCGGGCCGATCGTTTTGACGTAGGCGACCAGCTTCAGGAGGTCGTCCTCGGAGACCTGGCCGGCGAAGGTCGGCATGATCGGCTGATAACCGGCGGCGACGTCGCGGTTGGGGTCGAGGATGCTGTCGCGGATGTACTGGTCGTCGGCGACCACCGTGCGGCCGCCTTCCAGCGGCGCCGGGCGGCCATAGAGTCCGCTCAAGGTCGGGGCGCGGACGGTCGACTGGCCGACGTGGCAGCCGCCGCAGCCGAGGCTGGCGAACAACGCCTTGCCCTGCGTCGCCAGGTCGCCGTCGGTCCCGGCCCGCTCCAGCCAGGCGGCGTAGTCGGGCTGGCTGAGCACGAACACCCGGCCGATCATCAGCGAGTGGTCCATGCCGCAGAACTGCGAGCAGCGCAGATCGTAGACGCCGGGGCGCGTGGCGTCGAACCAGAGGCTGGTGTAGCGGCCCGGCAGCACGTCCTGCTTGATCCGCAACGCCGGCACGAAGAGGTCGTGGATCACGTCCTGCGAGGTCATGTTGAGGCGCACGGGCTGGCCCACCGGCACGTGCAGGTCGTCGATCTCGCGCTGGCCGCCCGGATGCTCGAACTTCCACATCCACTGCTTGGCGACCACGTCGATCACCAGCGAGCCGGGCGGCGGATGGCCGAGGTCGAGGTAGAGGTCGGCGGCGTAGACGAAGAAGCCGAGCGTCAGCAGGAAGGGGATCACCGTCCAGGAGGTCTCGACCAGCACGTTGCCGGCCGGGCGGCGGCTGCGGTCGGCGGGCCGGCCGCGCCGGTACTTGATGGCGAAGGCGACGATCAGCACGAATACCGGCGCCGTCAGGGCGAAGATCAGCAGTGAGAAGCCGAAGAACAGCCAGTCGACCTGCTGCGCGTGGGCCGAGGCCGCCACCGGCCAGAAGGGCAGGAAGCGGTTCACGCCGCCGCCCCGCGCCGCCGCTCGCGCCAGACCCCGAAGCCGATCCCGCCGGCAAGGGCCAGCGTCGCCGCGCCGCCGAACCATCGCATCAGCCGCCAGATCGCCAGGCTGTAGCGGCCGGTCGCGGGGTCGTAGTGGAAGCAGAGCAGGTGGATCTGGCTGCCGAGGTCGGCGGGGGCGGCGGCCTTGCCTTGCTGCGCCTTGATCAGCGCCGCGTGCAGGGCGGCCGGCGACGGATCGAGACCCAGCAGCCAGTCCGACAGCCGGCCGTCCGGCGTCAGCACCGCCACCGCGGCGATGTGGGCGTACTGGCCGGTGGCGGCGATCCAGGTGTAGCGGTAGCCGAGGCCGCGGGTGACGGCGGCGACCGCGGCTGGCGAGCCCACCAGGGCGCTGACGCCCGGCGCGTCGCGGCCGCCCAGCCGGTCGGCCGAGCGGGCGGCGTCGGCCGGATGCTCGCGCGGGTCGAAGCCGAAGGCGACCAGGGCGAAGTCGCGTCCCGGCCGCAAGCCCTGGCCGGCCACGGCCTGCGCCAGGCTCTCCAGCGTCAGGCCGCAGAGGTTGCGGCAGTTGTGCTGCACGGGGGCCAGGATGATCGGCCGGCCGCCGCCCAGCCCGGCGAGCGTCACCGCGCGGCCGTGCTGGTCGACGAACGTGGCCGCCATCGGCGCCCGCGCGTCCGGCGGGGAGGTGACGGATGCGAGCGAGGCGGGGTTCAGCGGCGCCGCGATCGCCGGGGCCGCGAGCGCCAGCCAAAGGATGATAGCGGCCACGATGCGAACGCTCACGGCGCGGGCTCCGCGGCGTTCGCGGCCGGCGGGGTCGGGGCCTGCGCGGCCTTGGTTGCGGCCGGGCCGGTGTCGGGGTCGGGCCAGCCGCGCTCGGCCAGCAGCGCCATCGCCCGGTCGATCGGGATGTGCGCCAGTCCGGCCGACCGGTCGGTCCAGCCGTAGCCGGCGAGCCTGGCCTGGGCGCGGCGCTCCAGCGTCAGCCGGTCGGAGCGCGGATCGGTTTCCAGACGCGGCGCCGGCGCCTCGCCCGCCACCCGCTCGAAGCCGCTCAGCGCCAGGCTGGGGGCGCGGGCATGGAAGGCCGCGGCGACGCCCCAGGCGACCAGCAGGCCGACGCCGATCAGGCCGAGCAGGCCGGCCAGCGCCCCCAGCACCAGCCCTGGCGGCGCGTCCTGGCGCTCGTGCCCGCCGCTCACGGCCGCGCCCCGCGCCATTCCAGCGCCCGGCCCGCGCCCGCCGCCGCCAGCCCCACGAGACCGAGCACGGCCAGCACGAACACCGCGGCTGTCCAGGCGTCGGCCGCCGGCGCGCCGGGCGCGGCGGGCAGGGCGATCCAGGCGAGCTCCGGCGCGGTCCCGGCGGCGACGGTCGCCGCCACGAGCAGCAGCCAGCGGCGGCTGTTGCGCACCGCCGCGAACAGCAGCAGGAAGGCCGGCCCGAGGCGGCAAGCGGCGATCAGCCAGCCGAGGTCGCCCCAGACGCCCAGGCTGCGGCGCATGTACCAGACCGCGCCCGACGGCACGTCGCCGGACCAGGTGATGAAGAAGGGCATGAAGTCGAAGTAGGCCCAGATCAGCAGCAGGGTCAGCAGCAGCCCGCCCATGATCCCCGGCCGCCGCCACGGCGCGCCGGCAGCCAGCCCCAGCACCAGCGCCACGGCGAGCGCGAACAGCGTCTGTAGGCCCATGATGTAAAGTCCGAACCCGGAGGAGCGGAACGCCGGGTCCATCGACTGCAGCCAGTCGGTGGCCGCGAAGGTGTCGAGCACGGCGACCAGCAGCAGCCCGACGCAGGCCACGGCGCGCGGGACCACCGGGCGCAGCGTCAGTGTCACCGCCAGCGCGCAGAGCACCGCCAGCCAGATCACGGTGCAGGCGATGAAGGCGGGCGGCGAGAGCCAGGCGGTGCGGAAGGCGGTGGCCTCGGCCTGGCCGACCCAGCGGTAGATGGCGCCCAGCTCGAACAGCACCGGCAGCATCGCCGCGGCGCTCAGCGGCGCCAGCAGCGCCTGCGCCTTCAGGTACGGCTCGGCCTCTCGGGCCCAGGCGCCGGGGATCAGCTGCATCATCATCAGCAGCACCAGCGCGCCGGTGGGCGCGGAGACGCAGAGGAAGGCCGCCGCGGTCCAGGCGCGCCAAGCCGCCCCGCCGGCGAGCGCGGCCACCACAAGCGCGGCGATCGAAAGCGCCGCGCCGGCGACCGGCAGGCCGATCCGCCATCCGCTGTGCGGCGCGCGCTCATCGGCCACCGGCGCCTCCGAGGCTGGCCGTGTCGGCGGCGGCCAGCTGGCCGGCCGGCGCCGCCTGGCTGAGCTGCAGGGCGCGGATGTAGGCGGCGATCGCCCAGCGGTCGGCGGGCAGCACCCGGTCGCGGTAGGCGTACATGGCGCCGTAGCCGTTGGTGATCACGTCGACGAAGTGGCGGGTCGGCGCCTGGCGCAGCCGGGCGATGTGGAAGCTGGGGGGGTGCGGATAGCCGCGCGACGGGACCTCGCCGTCGCCGTAGCCGGCCGCGTCGTGGCAGATCGCGCAATAGATGGTGTAGCGCTCGCGGCCGCGGGCGATCAGCGCGGCGCTCATCGGCGGGCGCTGGCTCATCACCGTCTCGGTCGCCAGGTCGCCGCGGGCGACGGCGCCGTCGGGCGGGGCCTGCATCGCCGTGCCGTCGCGAAACAGCGACGAGGGGCCGTAGACCACGTCGCGCGGCTGGCTCGCCATCTGGTCGCAGGCGGCGAGCGCCGCCAAGGCGCCAAACACTAGGGCGAGGACGAGCGCCGTCCTCACTCGATCACCTCCGGCGCCGGCATCGGTTCGATGTTGACGGCCCCCAGCCGCTTGAGGAGCGCGCGGCTGCGCTGGCGCTCGAAGTGCTCGTCGTCGCTCGCCACCACGACGAAGAAGCGGTCGAGGCTGGCGAGGCCGAAGCGCTCGATGTCGAACACCGGGTGGTGCAGCTTCGGCAGCCGGTTCAGCAGCAGCATCGCCAGCACGCAGGCGCCGACCGCGAACAGCACCATCAGCTCGAAGGTGATCAGCACGAAGGCGGGATTGGCGATCAGCGGCCGGCCGCCGACGTCGATGGGGAAGTCGAGGTTGGTGTAGACCTGCATGCCGTAGCCGGTGGCCGCGCCGGCGAAGCCGCCCAGCAGCGTCCAGAGCGCGATGCGGCCTTCCTTGAAGCCTTCCGCCTCGGCCAGCCCCTCGATCGGGAACGGCGAATAGGCCTCGAAGCGGCGATAGCCGGCCGCGTGCAGGCGCTTCACCGCCTGCAGCAGCACCTCGGCGTCGTCGAACTCGGCGGCGAGGCCGGCGATCGGTCTGGCGGCCCTAGCCATGCGCCGCCTCCGCGTCCGCCTCTTCCTCCTCGAACGTCGCTTCCTTGATCTCGAACGCCGAGAGCATCGGCAGCCAGCGGACGAACAGCAGGAACAGGGTCAGGAAGAGGCCGATCGAGCCGAAGAACAGTGTCCATTCCCAGACGCTCGGGAAGAAGTGCCCCCAGGACGAGACCAGGTAGTCGCGGAAGAGGGTGGTGACGAGCAGCATGTAGCGCTCGAACCACATGCCGATGGTGGCCGTCAGCCCGACCGCGAACAGGGTCACCGGGTTGCAGCGGAAGCGCTTCAGCCACAACAGCTGCAGCGGGATGAAGTTGAGGACCACGGCGCCCCAGTAGCTCCAGGCCACCTCGCCGAAGAGCCGCTCGTGCAGCGTATGCAGCTCGTACGGATCGCCGCCGTAGAGGGCGCCGAACACGTCGGCGAAATAGCCGTAGGCGGTCATCATGCCGGTGGCGAGGGTGAGGCGGCCCAGCATGTCGAGGTGCAGCGGGGTGATCAGGTCCTCCAGCCCGAAGGCGTGCCGCGTCACCGTGGCGATCATCGAGACCACCGCGAAGCCGGAGAAGGCCGCGCCCAGCACGAAGTAGGGCGGGAACACCGTCGACATCCAGCCGGGGATCGGGCCGGCGGCGAAGATCATCGAGATCTCCGAGTGCACCGAGACCACCAGCGGCACGGCGATGGCCGCGCAGATGCGGTAGGACTGGCGCCAGCGCGCCCAGTGCCGCGCCGCGCCGCGCCAGCCCAGCGACAGCACGCCGAAGAACACCTGGGCGCTGTGCCGCTTCGACCGGTCCCGCGTCGCCGCCAGGTCGGGGATGATGCCGATGTACCAGAACACCGCCGAGACGGTGAGGTAGGTCAGCACCGCGAAGAAGTCCCAGGTCAGCGGGCTCTTGAACTGCGGCCAGACCCCCATCGTCGCCGGGTAGGGGGCCATCCAGTAGAAGAACCACGGCCTCCCTAAGTGGATGATCGGGTAGAGGCCGCCGCAGACCACCGCGAACAGGGTCATCGCCTCGGCGAAGCGGTTCAGCGAGTTGCGCCAGCGCTGGCGCATCAGCAGCAGCATGGCCGAGATCAGCGTGCCGGCGTGGCCGATGCCGATCCACCAGATGTAGTTGGAGATGGCGAGGCCCCAGTTGACCGGGATGTCGTTGCCCCAGGCGCCGATCCCCTCGGCGAAGGTGACGCCGGCCGAGAGCAGGTAGAGGCCGAGCAGCAGGAGCGCGCCCAGGAAGGCGATCCACCAGGTGCGCCGGTGCGGGAAAGCCAGCGGGATGCGGGTGACCTCGCGGGTCACCTGCCGGTATTCGGCCTCCAGCGACGCCTCGCTAGCCGGCATCGCTGCTCCCCTCCGGGCCGTCCTGGGGCTGCAGCCGGGCGAGGTAGGTGGTGCGCGGGCGGGTGTTGACGTCCTCCAGCAGCGTGTAGCTGCGGCCCTGGGCCTTGCGCGCCGTGACCTGGCTCCTCGGATCGGTGATGTCGCCGAAGACGATCGCGTCGGTCGGGCAGACCTGCTGGCAGGCGGTGCGCACCTCGCCGTCGGCGATCTCGCGGCCGGCGATCTGCGCGGCGATCTTGCCGGCCACGATCCGCTGCAGGCAGTAGTTGCACTTCTCCATGACGCCGCGGGCGCGGACCGTCACCTCCGGATTGCGCGCGGCGCGCAGCTCCGGCGGATCGCCGCCGGTGAAGTCGAACCAGTTGAAGCGGCGCACCTTGTAGGGGCAGTAGGACGAGCAGGTGCGGGTGCCGATGCAGCGGTTGTAGACCTGGATGTTGAGCCCGTCGTCGGAGTGGACCGAGGCGTTCACCGGGCAGGCCATCTCGCAGGGCGCGTGCTCGCACTGCATGCAGGGCAGCGGCTGGTTGAAGAAGGCCGGGTCGTCGGCCTGGCCCCGCTCGTAGTGGTCGACGCGCAGCCAGTGCATGTGCCGGCCCTTGGCCACCTGCGCCTTGCCGACGATGGCGATGTTGTTCTCCGCGCCGCAGGCCGCGACACAGGCGTTGCAGCCGATGCAGAGGTCAAGGTCGACGCTCATGCCCCACTGCGGCCGGCTCTCGGGCTTCGGCGGATAGAAGCTCGGCGGCGGGGGCGGCGGCGGGCTGGGCGCCACCTTGGCGCGCGGCGCCGTGCGCACCAGGTCGAAGCCGTCCAGCCTGGTGAAGTCCTGGGTGGTCGCCAGCAGCTGGCTGCGGCCGGCCTTCGCCAGCATCGCCCCGTCGATCCGCCAGGGCGAGGCGGCGCGGCGCAGGGCGGCCACGTCGAAGCCGACGCCGCGGCCGATGCCCTCGGCCAGCCGGCCGTAGCCCAGCGTCAGCACCACGGTCGACGCATCCTGCCCCGGCATGATCCAGACCGGGCCCTCGATTGCCCGCGCGCCGGCCGAGAGGCGGACCACGTCGCCGCGTTTCAGCTTCATCCGCCGCGCCAGCGCCGGGGCGACCATCACCGCGTTGTCCCAGGTGAGCGAGGTGAAGGGCCGCGGCAGCTCCTGGAGCCAGGGATTGTTGGCCAGCGCCCCGTCCCAGGCGGAGGGGTCGGGGCGGATCAGCACGCTGAGGCCGCCGGCGGCGGCCGTCGCCGGGGCTGGCGGCGGCGCGGCGGCGGCGAGCGTCACCGGCGGCGCGGGCTGATCGATGAAGCCGCGCTCCTGGGCGGCGCGCCAGACCGGCCCGGCCGGATCGCCGAGCTGGGCCTTCCAGGTCTCGGCCATCAGCGCGCGGGCGTCGTTGGCGAAGTCGCCCTGCAGGTTCTGCAGCACCACGCCCCGGGCGCGCACCGCATAGAAGGGCCGCACGAGCGGCTGGATCAGGCTGGGCCGGCCATCGACGGCCAGGGCGTCCGACCAGGTCTCCAGCTCGTGCTCCAGCGGCGCGTGCCAGTGGCAGAGGGCGGCGGTCTCGTCGACGTGCAGGCCGGCGTGGATGCGCAGCCGCGCCTTGGCGAGCGCGCCGGCGGCGTCGAGGTCGGCCGGCGCGGCATAGACCGGATTGGCGTCGAGGATCGCCAGGGTGTCGACCCGGCCGGCCCAGAGGTCCCCTAGCAGGACGTCGAACGAGGCCGCGCCGTCGGGCGGCTGCTTCAGCAGCGGCTCGGTGGCGACCAGAGTCTTGCCGAACGCCCCCAGCTTGCCGTTCAGCGCCAGGCCGAGCGCCTGGGTGCGCGGATCGCAGCAGCCGCCGACGGCCACCAGCCCGGCGCCCGGCGCGCCGCGCAGGGCCGCCGCCGCCTTGGCCAGCCAGCCGCGCTGCCGGGCGGTCAACGCGCCGGATGGGGCGGTCCCGACGCCGAATATCGCCGCCAGCGCCGCGACCAGCCGGTCCACCTCGGCCGGCGAAGCGATCAGCCGGTGCGCCGCGACCGCCCCAGTCAGCGTCGGCGTCGGCTCGGCGACGAACATCAGGCTGCGGGCGCGGCCGGCCTGGAAGCCGGCGCGCCGCGCGGCCCAGTCGCGGGCCTGGCTGGTCTGCCGCGGCCCCGGGCCCAGCAGGTCGTCGTCGAAGCTGACAACCACGTCGGCCGCCGCCAGTTGCGGGCGCAGCGCCAGCGGCCGGCCGAAGGCGAGCCTCGCGGCGGCGAGGCGCAGGTCGTCGTTCACCGGCTCGAACACGTGCCAGCGGGCGCGCGGCCAGCGGGCCATCAGGGCGTCGATCTGCCGGCCGAGCGTCGGCGAGCCGACCGCGCCGGTCAGCAGCCGCAGGCCCTCGCCCTTGGCGGCGTCGAGCCGCGCGGCGCTGGCGGCCATGGCGGTGTCGAACGTCGCCCAGTCGGTCGCCGCGCCCAGCCGGCGCGGGCCCTTCGAGCGGCTCGGATCGTAGAGCCCCAGCAGCGCGGCCTGGGTGAAGGCGTCGGTGGCGCCGCGGCTGGCCGGATGCTCGGGCAGACCCTCCAGCTTGGTCGGCCGGCCCTCGTGGGTCGTGCCCAGCACCGGCTGGGCGTAGCCGCCGAACGTCACCGCCGTCGCATAGCGGCGCGGCTGGCCCAGCACCTCGCCATTCGGCGTCACCACATAGGGCCGGGCGTCCGGATGCGGCTCGGGGTGGCAGCCGGCGATGCCCGCCAGCGCCAGCGAGGCGCCCATCAGCTTCAGCAGCTCGCGCCGGTCGGCCCGCGACAGCCCCTCGAATGCCGACGGGAACTCGGCCGCGGCCGCCCGCACCGACGGCGCCTCGGCCGCGCCCCGCGCAATGTCGCCCCGGCCCACCCGCGCTACCGGTGGCACAGGCCGCAGTCGGTCAGCTTGGCCGGCTGGATGTGGAAGCGCTTCATCGCCTCGGCGCCGTAGCGGCGGTGCTCGGGCAGGTCGTCCCAGCCGGTCCAGTCCATGCGCGTCACCTGGTCCGGCGGCTTCAGGTGCGGCGCCGGATCGCGGTGGCAGGAGAGGCAGAAGCGCATCTCCAGCGCGTGGGCCCGGTAGGCGAGCGGCATCTTATCCATCCGCCCGTGGCACTCCACGCAGGGCACGCCGCGGTCGATGTGGATCTGGTGGTTGAAGTAGACGTACTGCGGCAGCGCCGAGACCCGGTTCCAGACCAGCGGCTGGCCCGAGGCCAGGCTGGCGCGCACCGGGGCCAGCATCGGCGCGCCGGTCCACAGCTGCGAGTGGCAGGTCATGCAGGTGTAGGTGGCCGGCAGGCCGGCGTGCGGCCCGCGCTCCACGTCGACGTGGCAGTAGCGGCAGTCGATGCCCAGGTCGCCGGCGTGGTGCTTGTGGCTGAACGGCACCGTCTGGCCGATCGGCCAGCCCTGCCGCGTCGCATAGCTGGAGCGGGCGAGCCCGGTGGCGAAGAGGCCGCCGCCGAACACGGCCACGAACACCAGCACCACCGTCAGGCGCAGCCAGGTGTCCGCTGACGGCCTGAATATCTGCGCCATGGCTGGCCCTCCCGGCCCGGAAGCGGGTTTGCGGAGGACGACGGCGCGGATCGACTGTCATTGGCCTCCCTCGGCCCGCCACGCGGCAGGCTGCGCCGGGCGAGCGCCGGTCGCGCCCCGACAACCGCTACGGCGACGCTCGGTTCCCACCGATTGTGCCTCACGCCATGATAAATGCAGCCGCTAGCTGTGAGGTCTCAATAGGTTGTCCATCCGGTCCGGACCGGGAAGGCTGAGGTTGCGAAGCTTCAGTGAGTCTCGGAGGGACCGGATGAACCTGCATAGGAATGCCCGCACGACACCGATCGGTCGAGCTGA
>DASXEN010000005.1:0-55070 GCA_036490095.1 Caulobacteraceae bacterium | reverse complement strand
TCCACGGCTTGACCTGAGGAAATAATTGCATCGTCGGTGAAACCGCGTTTGTTCAGGTCTATTGATTCAGTAAGACCAGCGCCATTGTGCGCCGTAATCCTATCGTCTTGTGCCGTTCTTGACTTAAGGTCTCCCTGCACTTCAACCAACTTTCCGGGATGGAAATTGTCGTTGGTCTGTGGTCCGTACGAAAATCTCGCCCGGACCGACCGATCTGGATTGGTTACGACGATAAACGGGTGATTGCCAACTCCAAGGACACTGCGGAAGACTAAGTACGACTCTGTGCCTGAGGGATCGCTCTTATCGGTCGGGTCTTCGTCACCGTAGGCATAGAGGTCGACGTCCGACAGATACCCCACCGGATCGGTCTGCGCGAACCGCCCGGTGACCGGATCATAGACCCGGGCCTTGTAGTAGTAGAGCTGGGCCTCTGGCAGCTCGATCTGGCCGGTGTAGGCGAAGCGGGCGCCGCCCCAGGTCTGCGGCTCGCCGTAGGCGTAGGTGGCGTTGATCGAGCCGGCGGCGTTGGAGCGGGCGACGATGGAGCCCTGGCGGTCGGCGTGGAGCCAGCCCAGCGCGCCGCTCTCGTAGGAGGCCAGCGGCTCGTCGGCGTCCGGGCCGTGGATGTAGCGGCGCAGCAGCGCGCCTGAGCCGTCGTACTCTCCCACCAGTCTGTCGCCGTCGTATAGGAACTGCGTCGTGGCGCCGCCGGTCACTACAGTCGTCCGCAGCCGCCCCAGCGGATCGTAGTTGAGCGCCTCGGTCGGGCCTGGGCTCGGCGTCGCGGCGCCGACCAGCCGGTTCTCCTGGTCGTAGCCGTACTGGGCGGCCCCACCCGCCAGCACATTGCCGTTGCAGTCGTAGCCCCCAGAGCCGCGGCAGGGGAGCTGGGTCCCCAGCGCGGCGAGCGAGGCGTCGCGGTTGAGGCCGTCGTAGGTCTTCGAGGCGTTGGCCGGATAGTTGCTCCAGGTCAGCACGTCGCTGGAGGTGGTGCGGGCCAGGGTCTGGCTGGCGGGGCTGTAGGCGTAGCTGAAGGCCAGCCCGGTCGGCGGGCTCGCCGTGCAGCTGCGCGCCAGGCAGGTCAGCCGCCCGGCGGCGTCGTACTGGTAGGCGGTCGCCAGCCCGTTGCCCCGGGTCATCGCCGTGCGGCGGCTGAGCGGATCGTAGGCGAAGCTGGAGACGATGGTGTCGCCTGCCGACGTGGTGATCCCGGTGACCCGGCCCAGCGCGTCATACGCATAGTCGGCGTGGAAGGCGTCCGGCCAGGTAATCCGCGTACGGTTGGAGGAGCCGTCGTAGGCGAAGGTGAGCTGCTGGCCGTTGGTCGCCTCGCCGATCATCCGCCCGGCCGCGTCGTAGCCATAGACGACGCTCATCCCCGTGGTTCCGAACTGCGCCTTCAGCGTGCGGCCGGCCAGGTCATACCCGGTGTTCACCGTGTAGGCCGGCTGCCCGCCCGCGGCCGGGACGGTCTTCGAGGTCTCGCGGTTCAGGGCGTCGTAGCCATAGGCCAACACCGTCCCGTCGCGCTTGGTCAGCGAGGTGCGGTTGCCGTTCTCGTCGTAGCCGTAGCTCTCGACATCCAGGCTGTCCGACGTCCCCGCGCCAGGGGCGGTGGAGGGGAACAGCGTCCGGTTCATCCGGTTGAAGCCGTCGTAGGCGTAGCTGGTGGTGTTGCCGATGGCGTCCGCAACCGACGCCTGCTCGCCATCGGGAGCGTAGGCGAACGTCTCATAGGTCTGCTGCAACAGCGGATCGCCCAGCGCCCGCACCAGGCTCGCGGTCTCGCCGGCCGCGTCGTAGTTGGTCCGGCTGATCCTGTCGTGTCCGAAGCTGCCGGCGGTCGACAGCGTGCAGGCGCTCAGCGGCAGCCTGCTCGAGGTCGTGCCGCTGAGCGGCGTGGCGGCCAGCGCGGCGTAGACGCTCGGGTTCATCCGCACCGCGACGCAGGTCGGCCGGTCCAGCGCGTCATAGTCGGTCTGGGTGACGAACCCCGTCGGATCGGTGACCTGGATCGGCTTGCCGCTCGGGCTGTAGGCCGTCGCCGTCACCGCCCAGGCCGTGGGATTGCCGGAGACGTCGAGCGCCGACGCGTGCTTCTCGTCGAGCGCATGACCGTCGGCGTCATAGTCGAAGTGGGTCACCGCGAGCGGCGTCGCGGTCGCCGCCCCGTTGCGCTGCTGCTTGTCGGTCGGGCGCCGCATCGCGTCGTACTGCGTCGTCACCGCGTCGCCTCGCGGATCGGTGACCGTCAGGACGTTGCCCAGCGAGTCGGGCGTGAAGGTGGTAGTCAGGTTCAGGGCTGGGTTGGCGCCGACCGCCGCCGCGCCGACCGTCGTCGACGTCAGGTCCCCGAAGTGGCGGCACGGTCGCGTTAGGCGGCCTCATCAGCAGCACCAAGTAGCGGAGTGATTCCGGCATTCCTTTCCTTAAAGATGCGCCGTGGATCGGCGCGGCCTTCAAGTCCAAGAACAACACCACACAGCGCGACGAGCTCATCGTGCTGATTACTGCGACCATCCTCAAGGATCAGCCAGCGGCTGATCAGGCGATGGCGAAACTACTGGCGGACATGCACGATATCCAGGCGCACGGCCTGCTCAAGCATTGAGCCAGGCCGCAGCCACTCCGCTCTCGTCGACCTTGCAACGGGCACGGAATTCATCCGCGGCGGTGGGTTGAGTTCGTCTTGCGCAAGTTCCTCTGAGAGAGCTTAGGCCGCGCGACGACGACCCGCCATCATGAAAAGCGCGCCCTCGGCGGCGATCGTACCGAGCCAGCCCAGTTGCGTAAGCACCCGCGCGGCGTGCGAGCTCGGCCGGGACGCATCCAGCAGCGCTTCCGTCCCCGCCGACGTCGAGCCGATGATCGGCGGGTAGCAGTTCAGGTACTCGATCTCGTTGGCGTCGAACCACCGCATCACCTCGTCGATCGAGTGCCACGTCTCATGCGGGTTGTAGTACTGGTCCTTTGCCCAGATTTCCGCCTTGCGAGCGTCGCGGATCTTCTTGTCGATCACCGGATCGATCTTCATGCCTACGGCGCTGATCAGCTTGGAGCGCACCCAGGTCGGGACGCGCGCATAGTAGTTGTAGAGGCCGACGATCACCACGCCGCCGGGCTTGGCCTTGCGGACGATGCAGTCGAAGGCTTTGCGCGCATCCTTGGTGTGATGCAGCACGCCCGAGCTGATGACCACGTCGAACGCCGCGTCCTTGATGGCCAAGTCAAAGATGTTCATCTGTGTGAAGCCGACGCGCGGTACGCCGTTGGTGGTCTTGTGCTGCAGCGCCAGCTTCAGACTAGAGATCGAAAGGTCGATGCCGAGCACGTTGTTGTTGTTCAGCGACAGGAAGTGGGAGAGCTGGCCGGTGCCGCAGCCGCACTCCAGGATCAGCTTGTTGTAGCCGATGGCGTCGAGCAGGCCCTGCGCATAGGCGTTCTTCTGGCCGCGATTTACCAACTCGCCGAAGTCGTCCAGGCCCTCGTAGCTCGGGAAAGGGTACTCTTCGTAGAAGGCCTTCACCCGCTCGGTGACCGCCTTTCCGTCATCGACGCCAAGGCCTGAGAGCAGCGACGGAACGCCGTCCAGATCCGGATAGACCTCGCCGGTCTCGACGCACCGGTAGGCGCCGTCGATGCGCGCCAGGGTGGAGCCCTGCGGTCCGCCCGGCGCCTTCAGACAAGCCAGCAGCCGCGCCGGGATCAGGCCGTCGCCGGCGCAGGCCGCCGCGTGGGCCACCGCCGGCTGTTGCCTCTCCTTGCGCAGCACGTGGTTGCCGATCACCAGCATGTCCATCTCGGAGGCCATGAAGCAGCGATAGGCGTCGTCGGGCGAGCAGACGATCGGCTCGTCGCGGACGTTGAAGCTGGTGTTGATCACCACGCTGTAGCCGGTGCGCGCCTTCATCGCCTTCAGCAAGGCGTGGAAGCGCGGGTTGGTGTCGGGCGACACCGTCTGGATGCGCGCCGAGTAGTCAATGTGGGTCACGGCCGGTATGTCGCTGCGCGGCACGTTCAACTTGGCGATGCCCTGCAGCGAGAGCTGCTCCGGCGTCATGGCGATGCGACGGCTCTCCCTCACCGGCGCGACCAGCAGCATGTAAGGGCTGTCGGCGTCGAGATCGAAGTAGTCGGCGAGGTCCTCGCGCGCCACCGCCGGCGCGAACGGACGGAAGCTTTCGCGGTACTTGATCTTGAGATTCAGCTGCGCCTGCAGCGTCGGAGAGCGCGCGTCACCTAGGATCGAGCGGCTGCCAAGCGACCGCGGCCCGAACTCCATGCGACCCTGAAACCAGCCGATCACCTCTTCGCGTTCGAGTGCGGCGACCGTCTCGTCCAGCAGCTCATCGTCGGTCAGGGTCTCGTAGACCGCGCCGCGCGCGTCGAGCGCGGCGCGGATCGCGGCGTCGCTGTATTGGGGACCCAGATAGCCGCCCGACATGCCGTCACGGCCGTTGTGCGGGCCGCGAGGCTGCTGCTTGTGGGTGTGGTAGCCGGCCAGCGCCGCCCCGATCGCGCCGCCAGCGTCGCCGGCCGCCGGCTGCACCCAGATGTCCTCGAAGGCGCCGTCGCGCAGCAACTTGCCGTTGGCCACGCAGTTGAGCGCCACCCCGCCCGCCATGCACAGCTGCTTCATGCCGGTCTCTTTGGCGAGCGAGCGGGCAAGTTGCAGCACCACCTGCTCGGTCACCGCCTGCACGGAGGCCGCCAGGTCCATGTGGCGCTGGGTAAGGAGTTCGCTGGAACGGCGCGGCGGACCGCCGAAAAGGGAATCGAACCTCCCGTTGGTCATGGTGAGGCCGGTGCAGTAATCGAAACAATCCATCGCCAGACGGAAAGAGCCGTCCGGCTTAATGTCGAGAATCTCGTCAAAGATGATCTGGGCGTACTTCGGCTCACCGTAGGGCGCCAAGCCCATCACCTTGTATTCGTCGGAGTTGACCTTGAACCCCGTGTAGTAGGTGAACGCTGAGTACAGGAGGCCAATAGAGTGCGGGAAGTGAATCTCCTTGATGATCTCCAGCTCGCGGCCGCGGCCCACGCCGGAGGTGGTCGTGGCCCACTCGCCGACGCCGTCCAGCGTCAGCACTGCGGCCTCCACGAACGGCGAGGGGAAGAAGGCCGACGCGGCGTGACTGTAGTGGTGTTCGGAGAAGAGCAGCCGGCCCTCGGCGCCCAGCGCCTCGTGGATCTCGCCCAGTTCACGCTGCAACAGGCGGCGCTGGAACAGCTTCTCGTTCATCCACACCGGCATGGAGGTGCGGAACGAGGCGAAGCCGCGCGGCGCGAACTGCAGGTAGGTCTCGACCAGGCGGTCGAACTTCTGGAACGGCTTGTCGTAGAACGCCACGTGGTCGATGTCGGCGCCGCTGAGCTCCGCCTCACGCAGACAATAGAGGATCGATTGCTTCGGGAAGTCGCTGTCGTTCTTCTTACGTGAGAAGCGCTCCTCGGAAGCTGCCGCAACGATGACGCCATCGCGGATCAACGCCGCGGCCGCGTCGTGGTAATAGGCCGAAATCCCAAGAATGTTCATGCGCGTTCGGTTCTTTCACGACGCGGGCGCGCTTTGCAAGGCCAGGCGCACGGACGCGCGGCGGCGACCCGCGGGGCCGCCGCCTTGCGAAGCGTGACCGTCAAAAGATGGCGTAGAGGAAGGGCGCCAGCGCCGATCCCTTGGCCAGCACAATCACGGTGCCGAACAAGAGGATGATCAAGAACAGCGGCAGCAGCCAGAATTTCTTCTGCTCCCGCATGAATTGCCAAAGCTCGACGATGAATGCCATCTGGCCTGCCTAGAATTGTCTCGACATCGATGCAGCCGAGATGCCGGGTTTGTCGCGCGTGATCCAGTAGCTGGGCGCCGCGGCGTCGCGCTTCATCGGCAGCAGCTCCTTGCCCATCAGCCGCAGCAGTAGCGCGGTGGGCACGAAGGCGACCCAGAAGATCAACGCCATGAAGATCGGATTGGTGACGTGGTGCAGTAGCAGTCCCAGCTTCTGCCACGCCGCTTCCAGCGGTGTCAGCGTTTTCGGAGCGACGATCGCGAGCAACGCGAAGATCGTCGCGAGGACGACAGCCCAAACGCGCACACTCCCGTGGTGCAACACTACGGGTGACACTGCGACGATCAAGAGAAACGTTGCGAAGATGAAGCCGAACTTTCTTGTCGGCGCCCCTTTCGACTGGGACATTGACGTCCCCCTCGGCTTTCACGGTTTACACTGTTGAGCCATACCGCGAGCTATCCTAATAGGCAAGGGGCGTAACCGGCGGGAGGCATGCGTTGACCACTGAAGCGGCTGTACCGAAAGCCGAGCCGGCGGCTTCCGCCCGTGCAAGCATATTCAAGCGGCGCAAGCACCTGATGCAGGCGGTGCTTGTCCTGGTCACGCTAGCGCTCGGATTGGTGACGGCCGAAGTGCTTTTGCGGCTCACCTGGGCCGATCCGAAGGCCGAGCGGCCGGTCGGCGAGGATTATGGCCTCTACGTTCGGCTGCAGCAGCCGAACAGCAGCGCAGTCAACGATCTCACCGGCCTCTACGCGGGAGCGGGAAAGGTGCCGTTCAGGACCGATGCGAACGGCGCCGTGCTCGGGCCTCACCATCCTGGCCTGCCGTTGGTCCACTTCTACGGCGGCAGCACCACAGAGAACGGCGTCGTGCCCGAAGGCCACCGCTGGGTCGACTTGATTCAGGGCGTCGATGCACGCAACTTTGGCTTGGCGCACAACAACCTCATCAATGACTACGCGAACTTCAAATACAATCTTGAGCATCTGCCGCCGCCGACCGAGGCCTACTTCATGGAGGCGGCAAACGACCTGGTTTTCAGCGCCCTCACACCCGCCCAACTCAACGACAAGCCGACGAAGCAACCTTCGAAAATTCGGATTTACGTCTACGATTTCGGCCGCGAGCTACTGGACCATCTTCAGGTTTCATCGAAACCGCTGCGTGACTACTGGCGAGCCGACCCCTACCTGAACGCTCAGCGGCATCTGACCTGGCTCTCCGACGCCGACTTCAACACCTACGTCGCGACGGTGCTGACGCCCACGCTGGAACACCGCGAGCGGGTGATCCGCGCCATCGCCGCGCTAGGGAGGCAGCACCATGTGAAGATCACCTTCCTCACCCAGCCCAATGACTACCGGCCGGATTTTCACGCCTATGAAGGCTACGACCTTCGCACCTATCCACGCCTCAACGGTAAGATGTTCACGATGCAGCAGTCAGCGACGCTGATCCGGCTCACCAACGAGAGCACCATGGCGACGGCCAGCGAGGAAGGCGCGTCGGTGATCGATGTCGCCAAGGCATTCGAGAGCCAAGACCCCACCCCGCTTTTCTACGACTCGTTCCACTACACACCGGCCGGGTCCCAACTCTTCGCCGGCGTTGTGAATCGCGCCCGAGCAACCAAAGCCTTCGCGGCTACCGCACCGCCCGCCCGTCCCCGCGACCACTGACCTAATCAATCGGCAGCGCCACCTGCCTGACTTCGACAGAGAGACGGTTCCAGACTCTCGACTCAGCGGCCGGTGTTGAAGAACGCAGGCTGGAGCCTCCGCGAAGTCGCCTTGCGGAAACGAGTTAGGGCTAGCGGGCAGGAGCTCCAGGCAGGCGGCAGGTCATGCGCATCGCGGCCTCAGTCCTCACGCTCGATGACCCGCCGCAGCCGCGGGTGACGCAGGCCTGCGAGGCGCGCGACCGGTGTTCCGGAGGGCTGTGGGCGCCGCGCCCGACGATCCAGGCGATGCCTGGGGACGGAATCCGCCCTTTGAGACGCCCTGGCGTCTGCCGACCACGCCGCCACTCAGGGCCCGACGAGCGGTCTCTACCGCGGCTCTTCCATGCGGCCGCCGGGGAACTCCAGCAGGCTTTTCGGGCCGGGCCGTTCCTGGCGCGACTGGACTTCCGGGTCGAGCAGCAGGTTGCCGACGGCCAGCGTCGCGGCCTGCACCCGGTTGGAGGCGCACAGCTTGGCCATGGCGTTCTGGATATGGTAGCAGACCGTGCGCTCGGAGACGGCCAGGATCTTGGAGGTCTCCCAGGCGGTCTTTCCCTCCGCGGTCCAGAACAGGCATTCCTTCTCCCGGGCCGTCAGCTCTCCGCTGGCGACGTCGACGGTCCGCGCCAGGATGCGGTGGGACGCCTCCTGAAGGTGGGCTGAGAACAGCTTGCCGGCCGGGACGGCGTAGCTCCACAGCTCGGGCGCCGAGCGGGCCTCGCGGATGGCCTCGGCCCGCTTCTTCCTGGCCAACGTGCTGCCGCTGGCGCACGCCAAGGCGCAGATCATCCTCTCGGAAACCTCCAGCTTCGACCTGGACACCGCCATCTTCGGCGGCGGCGCGCCGACCGCCGCTTCGCAGGCCGCGCCCGATCCCGCCGCGAGCCCACCGCCGAAACACGAGCTTCAGCCCGCGTAAAGACGGCGGCGCGGCAGCGGAAAGAACCTTCCAACCGGCGACCGTAGAGTCTCCGTACCCCACGGTCCTCCGCGCCGTCGCTGCGCAATAATCTGTCCTCTTTGGGCTCCTCCGGCGCCGCCGCCGGCAATTTTTCACCGTCCGCGCCCGGATCTGCTCGTCGCGCCGGTCCGCGGAAAGCGCGCGCGCTCGTCGTCTGCATCTTTCGATCCGCCGCGATTTCGGCTTCCGCCCGGGCGTTTCCGGGCCTACAAGCTGAAGTCGAGATTTTATATAATCGACCTACGATGGTGTCGCGGTGGGTCTGCTCGAATTCCTGGCTGAACGGGACAATGCGTCCTTCCTGGACCGCGACCTGCTGGATGCGTCGCAGCTGCGGGCGCTCGGACGCCGCGGGGCGCAGGCCGCGCCGGACCAGCTGAGGAGCTGGCAGCGGCTGCTGCGGCTGGTCAGCGATCCGGACGTGCTGGCGCATCTCGACGAGCCGGAGCTGGTGGCCACCGACGAGGGCGGCGAGACGCGGCGGCGCCCGCACCCGAAGCGGGCCCGCGCCGAGGCCGACATCGCCCTGGTCGAGGCGCTCGAGGGCGCCGGTTTCGTCTCCGCCGCCCAGATCGCGGCCAGGCCGGAGCATGCGTTCGTCGCCGCGCTGGGCGGCAAGGGCGCCGCCGCTGACCCGGACCGGCTGCGGCAGGTGCACCGGCAGGCGGTGCTGCGCCGCAACGGCATCCACAACCTCGTCGAGACGGTGCGCGGCCGCATAGCTTCGCCTTATACGAGAGCCTTGCGGTCAGACAACCTTTCGACGTCGGTCGCCGACTATTTCGCCGACGTGCCGAGCTACCAGGAGCTGTTCGGCGGACTGAACTATGTGTCGTGCGAGCACTGCCAGTCGGTGTTCGGCCCGGCGGCCTACTTCCTCGACGTGATGAGCGTGATCGACGCCTACATCACCGAGCCCAACACCATCCCGGCCGGCTACACGCTGCGGGAGCGGCGGCCCGACCTGTTCTCGCGCCAGCTCACCTGCGCCAACACCAACGACCTGGTCCCCTTCCTCAGCATCGCCCAGGAAGTCGTCGCCAAGCGCGTCGAGACCATCACCAAGTCCGCGTCGGCCTGGCAGGACGTGGCGATCGCCGCCTATCCCTCGAACCTGCCGTTCAACCTGCCGCTGGCGCAGCTGCGCGAGTATTTCGTCGCGGCGGGCGCGACGCTGGCGGACGGCTATGCGGCGTTCTCGCCGCCGCCGGCGACGGCGGCCAAGGCGCTGGCGACGCCGGCCGAAGTGGCCGCCGAGACGCTGGGGCTGTCGCCGGACCAGGTGGCGCTGGTCACCACGCCGGACGCGGCGCCGGCCTCGCTGGCGGCGCGCTACGGCTTTCGCGCCGCCGCGGACCTTTCCAAGCTCGACCGGGTGGCCGAGTTCACCCGCCGCACCGGGCTGAGCTACGCCGAGCTGTCCGACCTGCTGACCCAGCAGCTGAGCGCGGCGGAGCTGGACGCCGACGTCGCCGACAGCTTCTTCATCAACGCCACCGGCGAGAACCTGCCGGCGCTGGCGATCGCCACCGACGCCACCGACCCGGCCAAGCCGTTCCAGAAGCTGATCAACGTCTCCAACGCCCGCTACGACCGGCTGGACCGCTTCATCCGCCTGTGGCGGCGGTTCGGCGGCGCCTTCGCCGAGCTGGACTGGGCGATGAAGGCGGCCCAGGCGATCGAGATCACGCCGGCGCTGCTCACCAACCTCGCGGCGGTCTCGGCGCTGCGCGCGGCGTCCGGCCCGGACGTGAGCTGGGACCAGTTGGCGGCGCTGCAGCACGAGGTAAAGACCATCGGCCGCGGCGACGGCCGCGCGCCGGCCGACCTGTTCGATCAGGTCTTCAACAACCCCCGCCTGCTCGAGGGCCGCGACCCCTACAGCTCCGACACGCCGTTCGATCCGGCCCGCAGCTACGACTGGACCATCGCCGAGGCGACCGGCGACAGCGGCCGGCTGCGCGACCGGCTGGCGGCGGCGCTGTCGCTGTCGAACCAGGATGCCGCGCGGCTGGGCGCCTATGTCGCCGCGCTGCAGGGCAAGAGCGGCAAACTGCCGCTCGACCTGGCAACGCTCTCCGAGCTCTACCGGCTGGCGCTGAGCGCGCGGCTCATGAAGCTGGACCTCGCCAGCTTCTTCCTCGTCGCCAGCCTCGCCTACTACCCGGAGGCCGAGGATCCGGCGGTCCCGCCCGCGGGCGCGCTGGCGCCCACCCTGGAAACGTTCGAGACGCTGCGGCGCACGATCACCCAGGTGCGCGCCGCGCCCTTCACCCTCTACCAGCTGCAGTACATCTACACCGGCGTCGCCGGGCCCTACGTGTCGACCGGCTATCGGGCGAACCAGATCGGCGTCTTCATCGACGACCTCGCCGAGACCAGCGCCAGCCTGCGCGTGACGCCGCAGGCGCTGATGTTCGAGACCATCGACGAGGACGCCGCCCAGCCGACCTTCGACGCCCTGGTCAAGGCGGAGTTCCTCACGTCGCTGGGCGTGCTGCTGCCCAAGCCGCTCGACTTCGACGCCCTGAGCTTCCTCTTCGAGCTGACCGAGCTGAGCTTCGTCGTCCCCGACGGCTACCTCGACGAGGCCGAGTCGAAGGCCGCGTTCGCCGCGCTGGTGAAGGCCAAGCTGATCATCCAGGCCACCGGGCCGAAGGTGTTCGGCAAGCTGAGCGGCGTCTACACGCCGGCCACCCCGCTCGACTTCCTGTTCCCTGCCGAGCCCGACAAGCGCCGGCAGGTGCGCGAGATCCTCGACCAGACCTACCGCAACATCCGCAACACCTCGCAGACGCTGCAGCGGTCGCGGGCGATCCAGATCGTCGCCGCCAACGCCGGCCTCGGCGAGTTCCTCGGCGCGACGCCGGAGATGATCGGGCTGCTGGTCCCCTTCGCGATGGGGCTGGCGGACGTCTCCACCTACCTCGCCGTCCTGATGACGCCGCTGGGCGGCAAGGCGCCGCCGCAGAACGTGGTCGACCTGATCGACCTGCTGGCGCGGGCCAACATGCTGTTCGTGGCGCTCGACTTCACCCCCATCGAGGTCAACGCGGTCGTCGCCAGCCCGGCCAACTTCGGCATCACCGACACCACCGGCCTGACCCTGGACGGGATCTGGTCGCTGCTGACCTTCAAGGGCCTGGTCGACGAGCTCCAGGACGTCAACGACGTGCTGGTGCGCTGCTACTTCGGCATCGCGCCGGCGGGCAGCTGCGCGAACGGGACCGGCGTCGCCGCCCTCGCCTACCTGACCGGCTGGCCGGAGGCGGACATCGCCCGGCTGATCGCCCTGTTCTGGCCGCCGCCGCCGCGCGCCCGCTCACGCGGCAAGGCGCAGGCCGCCGACCCGGCCGAGCCGCCCGGCTGGCAGACCGTGGCGGGGCTGGCGCTGCTGAACCGCGTCTTCCAGCTTTCCGCGGACACCTCGGTCGGCGTCGCCGGGCTGGCGTCGATCGCCGGACTGGCCGGCAAGCGGCTGAAGACCGGGGCCGGCAAGCTCGACCCGGCGGCCTGGACGGCGTTCACGGGCGCGGCGGAAGCGACGCGGGCGGCGCTGGCCGCGCGGTTCGGCGCGACCGCGTTCGACGCGCTCTACCGCGACATCGAGGCCGCCCTGCTCAACCAGCAGCGCGACGCGCTGAACGGCTTCGCGGTGTGGGTGGTGAGCGGCGTGGAGGCGCTGGCGGCGGTCGACACCATCTCCCGCCTGTCGGACTACCTGCTGCTCGACCTGGAGATGTGCGGGTGCGACTCCACCTCCTACATCGCCCAGGGGATCGGCAGCCTGCAGGCCTACATGCAGCGCGCCCGGATGAACCTGGAGCCGGGCGTCACCGACATCCTGGTCCCGGAGGCCTGGTGGGCCTGGCTCACCGCCTATCGGATCTGGGAAGCCAACCGGAAGATCTACCTCTACCCCGAGAACTACGTCGATCCGGAGCTGCTGCAGGGCGCCTCGCCGATCTACTACCAGTTCAAGGACGAGATCCTGCAGAACGAGATCGACGAAACCCACGTCGCCCAGGCCTACACCGGCTATTTCACCGGCCTGGCGGAGCAGGCGAACCTTTATCCGGTCTCGGTCTACCTCTCCGCCACCGCCGATCCGCTGACCGGCGAAGAGAGCGAGACCCACTACTTCTTCGGCCGCACCAGCACCGAGCCCTACGCCTACTTCCACCGCGCGCTGAGCGACCGCGGGGTATGGACCCCCTGGCGGCGGATCGACCTGACCATCAACGCCGCCTCGCTCAGCTCGGTGCACGCCTTCGGCCGGCTGCTGATCTTCTGGGCCGAGACCGCCAGCGAGAGCGGCGCGGCGATCCGGGAGGCCAACGCCCATCCGCAGAGCACCGTCAACTCGATCCTGCGTTATTCGTTCGTCGACGCCACCGGCGCCTGGATCCAGCCGCAGACCCTGGTCAGCGCCTATGTCGTCGCCGCCCACCCCAACGCCTACCTGACCGGCTTCCAGCCGGCGTCGAAGGACGCCTACCTGGTCAAGCAGTACGACGACGCGCAGCTCTGGTGGGAGGTGCCGCACGTCTACAAGCTGGAGCGCGGGCTGACCGGCGCCGGGCGCATCACCTTCGTCGCCGGATTCGACGTGCTCTCCGGCAAGGGCTCGCTGTTCAAGCAGCAGGTCGAGATCGGCGACCGCATCCGCTGCGCCGGGCAGGAGCGCACGGTCATCGAGGAGGACGACGACCAGCTGGTGGTCGACCAGGACTGGAGCCTGGGGGCCAAGAACGCCAAGTACGTGATCCTGCCGAAGAACCCGGCGAAGACCCGGTTCGCGCCGTTCAAGGGCGCGGGCAAGATCACCTTCGTCGTCGGCTTCGACGCGGTCTCGGGCAATCCGCAGACCGACTTCGGCGGCCAGCTGTCGATCGGCGACCAGATCACCGCGATGGGGGAGACGCGCACCGTCATCCTGATCGACGCGGCGGACACCCCGCCGCAGCTGGTGATGGACCTCAACTGGGGGGTCACCGGCAAGGACGTCGACTACACGATCGTGCCGGGCGGCTCCGGCGCGGAGCGGCTGATCGTCTCTTACGGCAGCCCGATCGACAGCGCCGCCGCGCCGCCCGCGGGCACGCCGCCGGCCCCGCAGGACAACCCCGGGCGCGACAACTACCTGCGTGAGCTCAACACCTTCAACCAGTCGCTCTACGCGACGCTGGTGCTGTCCGACAGCGCCCAGACCCTCCCCAATCCGGCGGGACCGACGGCCGGGACGCTGGCCGGCGAGGTGACCGGCGGCTACGCGGTCGAGCTCAGCGAGGCGCTGGAGGGCGCCGAGACGCGCGTGCTGAGCATGAACTGGCAGTACAGCGGCGTGCTGCCGGCCGACCTGCAGCCGTACCGCGGCGCGATCGACCGCAACAACGGCGTCCTGCGCGTCGGGCGCAGCCAGAACAGCTTCGCCGACAACTACTGGTCGGCGGCGCCGCCGGTGCGCTCGCAGTCGGTCGCCGCCTCGGTCGCCGGCACGCCGATCCTCTACAACGTGCCGCCGTTCGCCTCGTGGCTGACGCCGGTCTCGAACCGGATCGGCGCCTTCGTGTTCGGCTTCGGGGCCGAATCCTACCTGGCGGAAAGCACCGAGCCGGGGCTGCTGCGGCTGTCGCAGACCAGCTTCGCCGAGGCCTTTCCGACCAGCGTCGGCAGCCTGATGGAGCAGCTGGTCTCGGCCGGCGCCTACACCGCCACGCCGATCCCGTTCGACCAGGTCAAGTTCCGCTTCAGCCGCCTCAGCACCACGGTCGTCGACCGGCTGAGCCGGCGGCTGGTGGCGCTCGGGCTCGACGGGCTGCTGTCGCTGGAATCGCAGTACCTGCCGGAGCTGCCGTTCAACCGCTTCTACGACAAGACCAACAACCAGCCCGGCCCGGCGCTCGACACCGCGCACCTGCCGCCGGACCTGATGGAGTTCGACGGCGCCTACGGCCTCTATTTCTGGGAAGTGTTCTTCTACAACGTCTTCCTGATCGCCGACCGGCTGAACGGCAACCAGCGCTTCGACGCCGCCAAGAGCTGGTACGAGCGGATCTTCAACCCCACCCAGCCGCTCGCCGACGGCGAGGACCCGAAGGAGCGCTACTGGCGCTTCCGCCCGTTCCGCGACCTCACCCTGGACTCGCTGATCAGGATCCTGACCGACACCGCCCAGATCGCGGTCTACGAGAACGACCCGTTCGACCCGCACGCCATCGCCCGGCTGCGTCCCGGCGCCTACCCCAAGGCGATGGTGATGCGTTACGTCACCAACCTGATCGACTGGGGCGACATGCTGTTCGCGCAGGACACGCGCGAGACCATCACCCAGGCGACCGAGCTCTACATGCTGGCCAACGAGCTGCTGGGGCCGCGGCCGGTGCAGGTGGGCGTGAGCGCCGCCTCGGCGCCGAAGAGCTACGACGACATCAAGGCCGCCTACGACACCAAGGGCCAGGTGGCCGCAGCCACCGCCGACACGGTGACGCTGGATTCCAAGGCCTCGTCGATCGACCACTTCTACAACGGGCTGACGATCACCCTCACCGAGGGCCCCGGCGTCGGCCAGGTGCGGACCATCGTCCAGTACGTCGGCGCCACGCGCATCGCCCACCTGGCGCGCCGGTGGAGCGATCCGCCGCCGACCACGGCCTCCAAGTACGCCATCTCCGGCGTGCCGGCCTTCTACATCGACCTGGAGAACAGCGCGGTCGGCCTCGCCGAGGTGCAGCTCTCCGACGTGCCGTTCAACGACCTGTCGACCTACTTCTGCGTGCCCGAGAACGCCGAGCTGATGGCCTATTGGGACCGGATCGAGGACCGGCTGTTCAAGATCCGCCACTGCATGAACATCGACGGCGTGGTGCGCTCGCTGGCGCTGTTCGCGCCGCCGATCGACGTCAACGCGCTGGTCCGGGCGGCGGCGGCCGGCGCGCTGTCGCCCACTGGCGGCATCCTCGCCGAGCCGGCGGTGCCCTACTACCGCTTCGAGGTGATGATCGAGAAGGCGCGCGCCGCGGCGGCGGGCGTCTCGCAGCTCGGCTCGGCGCTGCTGGCGGCGCTGGAGAAGCAGGACGCCGAGGAGCTGGCGCTGATCAGCAGCGCCCAGGAAGCGGCGATCCTGCGGCTCACCACCCAGATCAAGGAGCAGCAGATCGACGAGGTCGCCGCGACCGCCGTCGGGCTGCAGCAGGCCTACGACAACGCCAAGACCCGCTACGACTACTACACGCGGCTGATCACCGAGGACCTGTCGGCCGGCGAGATCCAAAGCCTCGACGCGATGGCCGCCGCGCTGGTCTTCAACGTGCTGGGCAGCATCACCAAGACCGCCTCGTCGATCGGCTATGCGGTGCCGCAGGTCGGCTCGCCGTTCGCGATGACCTACGGCGGCCAGCAGATTGGCGCGGTGCTGCAGGCGGCGGGCGACGTCTTCGAGATCTCCAGCGCCATCTCGACCTACATCTCGCAGCGCAGCCTGACCACGGCCGGCTACGATCGCCGCGCCGAGGAATGGGAGCTGCAGAAGACGCTCTCGTCGCTCGACATGGCCCAGGCCCAGGCGCAGATCGACGCCAACGCGATCCGCCAGCAGATCGCCGCGCGCGAGCTGGTCGTGCACAAGCAGCAGATCGCCGACAACGCGGCGATCGCCGCCTTCCTGCAGCGCAAGTTCACCAACAAGACGCTCTACCAGTGGATGGCGGGCCGCCTCTCGCGGCTGTTCTTCCAGAGCTACACGCTGGCCTTCGACCTCGGCCGCTCGGCCGAGCGCGCCTACCAGTACGAGCTCGGCAGCAACAGGACCTTCCTCGACTTCGGCTACTGGGACAGCCTGAAGAAGGGGCTGACGTCCGGCGAGTCGCTGACCCAGGCGCTCGACCAGCTGGACGCGGCCTACCTCGGCGGCAACGTGCGCGGCTTCGAGATCGAGCGCACCATCGCGCTCAGCCAGCTGGACCCGGTGGCGCTGATCCGCCTGAAGCAGACCGGCGTCTGCGAGATCGCGCTGACCGAGAAGCTGTTCGACGACGACTATCCCGGCCACTACATGCGCCAGATCGCCAGCCTGGCCGTGTCTATCCCGGCGGTGATCGGCCCCTACCAGAACATCCGCGCGACGCTCACCCAGCTCAGCGACACGGTGGTGCTGAAGGCCAACGTCGACGCGGTCGCCTTCCTGATCGGCGCGTCGGAAAAGACCGTGCCGGCCGACGCGCTGCGCACCAACTGGTGGCCCAGCCAGCAGATCGCGATCTCGAACGGCATGAACGACGCCGGCGTGTTCGAGCTGAGCTTCGGCGACAAGCGCTACCTGCCGTTCGAACGGACCGGCGCGGTCTCCAACTGGCGCCTGGCCATCCCGCCGCAGACCAACCTGTTCGACGTCGCCACCATCAACGACGTGATCCTGACGCTGCGCTACACCGCGCTCGACGGCGGCGGCGCCTTCCGCCGCGACGTCACCGCCCTGCCGCAGATGGGATCGTACGCGGGGGCGGTGTTCCTGCCGCTGCGCCAGTACTACCCGGACGCCTGGCGCCAGTTCATCGGCGCCCGTCCCGCGGACAAGGTGGCGCAGACCCTGGCCTTCGAGGTGCCGCCCAGCGTCATTCCGCGGCACCTGACCGACGTGAAGCTGAAGGGCTTCTACCTGCAGCTCTACCTGGCGGACGGCGCGAAGGTGACGGACGGCGCGAAGTTCATCACCTTCAACGCCACCGACACCCAGGCCGTGCCGGTCACGCTGACGGCGCAGGGCAGCTTCCCCTACGCCTTCCCCGACCAGGCGGAGCCCGACTTCGCCGGCGTGACGGCCGGCGCGCGGTCGCTGGTGTTCACGCTCGGCGACGTGCCGAAGGATCTGAAGACCAAGGACGGCTACCTCGATCCCGACAAGGTGGTCGGGGTCGGCCTGGTCCTCGACTACATCGCCACCATCAACTGGAAATAGCCAATCCCTTTCGCATGTAAGGAGAACTCCGGTGCCAGAATTTCCGCCCTGCTGCGTCGAGAACGTAAAGAAGAAAGAGGGGGTGCTGTGCAGCTGGGAACACTGCAAGGACATCCAGGAGGACCAGGATTTCTACTGTAAGGAAAGCGGCCAGAACCCCTGCGCCGCCGTTCCGCAGAAGGAATTCGGCAAGCGGTGCTTCTGCTGCTGCTCGTGCTTCGCCTACGACACGCCGATCGAGGCGTCGAAAGGCGAATACGTGATGGTGCAGGACATCGTCGCCAACGTCGACGAGATCCTGTCCGGCTCATACAAGGCCGGCGACGCCGGGCCGGTGTGGGAGCGCCGCGTCTGCGAGTATTCGGCCGGCATCCATGCCAGCCCGGGCGAGGACGAGCTCGAGTTCGACTACATGTACTACATCGCCTACCAGGTCGAGGACGGCTCGCAGCCGCCCCAGTTCATCCTCACCACCATCGACCACCTGTTCCTGCGCCCCAACGGCAAGGTGACGCCGGTCCAGTTGCTGGCGCCGGACGACGTCATCGTCAGCTCGCACGGCGGCTTCAGCCGCGTGCGGTTCGTGGTGCCGGCCAAATACAAGGGCGGGCTGCACCACCTGACCTTCGCCGGCTTCGACAACGAGACGCTCGACAGCCACCTGATCAGCGCCAACGGGGTGGTGACCGCCGACTATTCGGTGCAGCTGGCCTACTCGAACGGCACCATCAATCCGGCCCTGGTCGACGCGCCGAAGGAAGACGCGCCGCGGCGTGCGACCGAGGACGCCTACCGCGCCCGCTACGCCAGCCCGGCCGCCCTCGACTTCATCGCCGACAAGAGCCAATGGCCAGCCGGCATGACGCCGATGGCCTCCCAGCCGATGGTCAACGTGCCGATGACCGCGCGGAGCTTCCTGACCGCCGACCAGGCCGACGACGTGCAGGCCAAAGCGCCCATGCTGACGCCCGACAACACCGCCGAAGTCACCACGGCGCTGTGGCTGTTCACGGTCTTCAGCGCCTTCTTCCACAAGCCGATCTGCCTGGTGGACTGGCACAACGAGACGCCCAACGCCTACACCTGGGAAGTCAACCGGCAGACCTTCATCCTGCTGACCGGCGGGCTACTGCGCGTGGAGACGCTCTCGCAGGACGGGCTGGCGCTGGTGCTCGCGCACCAGATCGCGGTGGCCGGCGGCATCGAGTGCGTCGGCCCGGCCGACTACGACGCGGTGTTCTTCAAGACCCGCGAGGTCTGGCGCGACAGCCTGTTCTTCTCGACCTTCGACAACGGCTACAGCCAGATCGAGAAGCTGTTCGGCTACGTCAGCGAGGAGCACGCCAAGGCCAATCCGAGCGACCGCTGCAACCAGCCCTCGCTCGCCTGCCGGCTCGAGGCGATGGAGGCGGCGGCGAGCATGCGCAAGCTGCCGGCGTGCGCCAATCCGGACGTCTGGTTCGGCCTGGTGTCGGCCCGCACCGGCCGCCAGCTGCACTTCGTGAGCCTGCAGTTCAACAGCGAGCTCAACAAGGAGACCGCCGAAACCACCGACAACTACAAGATCGCCAGCGAAGGCGAGCCTCAGGTGGTGACGGTCGAGTCCGCGGTCCTCCTGACCAACCGGACCGAAGTGCGGCTGCGGGTCTCCAGGCTGGCGCCGCACACCGACTACAAGGTCGTGGTCGGTGACGTGCTCTCGGCCTCCGAGGCGCCGATCGACCCGGCCCACAACAGCGCCGAGTTCCGCACCGGCAGGCTGCAGGCCTGATCGGGAGCAACGGGCATGACCACGCTATCGATCGAGGCGCTGGGGCAGGCGTCGAGCCTGGCTGAGGCGCAAGCCGCGTTCGGCGATTACCTGGGCCTGGATGCGCCGGTTCCGGCCGGCGTCATCCGCCACGCCTTCGCCGACCAGTATTTCCGCCACAACCTGATCCTCAACCGCGGCCGGCCGGAGGCGCTGCAGCAGTTGCTGCGCCATCCGCGCAACGCCGAGTTCGACGAGGCTGAGCCGCAGGAGGCCGAGGCCGCGCCGGCCGCGTCGCCCGCCCGCGGCGCCGCCGAGCTCGCCACAACGGCGGGCAAGGCGCTCTACGCCTGGGCCAAGACCGGCTTCGCCCTGCTGGACGACGCCGCGTTCGAGGCGCGCTTCTCGGCCTGCGAGCGGTGCGACCTGCTGTCGCCGCCGCCGGACAACTGGGTCTACGCGCTGACCAGCAAGCGCGGCGATCCACGCGTCTGCGGCGCCTGCGGCTGCGTCGCCGCCCGCAAGGCGCGGATGGCCTCGGAGCGCTGCCCGAGGGCCGATCCGGCCAACCCGGCCCTGACCCGCTGGGGCGAGCCGGTACGGGGCGCGGCGAAGCTGGCGGTGACGCCGCGGCGCTGAGGCGGGCAGGCGGCGGGCGGGAGCAGCCATGGACCAGGTCGCCTCGCCCCTCGCGCGCCAGCCGGCCGACGACGGCGGCGATCCCGCCGGCGGCGTGCGGATCACCGCGGCCGCCATCCAGCCGCCGAAGGGCGGCGGGGCGATCAGCGGGCTTGGCCAGCAGCTGGAGCACAATCCGTTCGAGGGGTCGGCGAAGTTCGACATCCCGATCCCGACGCCCTCGCCGCGCGGAGTGTCGGCCGGCCTTGCGCTGAGCTACGCCTCGGCGTCGGGCAACGGCCCGTTCGGGATCGGCTTCGACATCGCGGTGGCGAAGTTCACCCGCCGCAGCGCCAGCTTCGGCATTCCCCGCTACGACGCCAGCGACCGCTTCACCCACTCCGAGCAGGGCACGCTGGTCGAACGGCTGACGCCCGCGGGCCAGGTCGACCAGCGCTTCGAGCCGGCCGCCGATCCGGTGTGGCGCGTGCGCGGCTACCTGCCCCGCGCCGAGGGAAGCTTCGCGCGGATCGAGCAGTGGGTGCGGCTGGCAGACGAGGTGTCGCACTGGATCGTGCAGACCAACGCCAACGAGACGCTGGTCTACGGCCGCTCCGACGAGGCGCGCATCCGTGACCCGCGCGACCCGGCGCGGATCGCCGAGTGGCTGCTGGAGGAGCGCCTCGACGCGGTCGGCAACAAGGTGCGCTACCGCTATAGCGCCGCCGACGCCGCGCCAGGGCGCGAGCAGACCTCGAACCGCTATTTGGCCGAGGTCGCGTTCGGCAACTTCGAGCACGGCGGCGCCGAGCGGTTCAACGTGCGGGTCGTGCTCGACTACGGCGGCCACGAGGGCGAGACGCCGCCGCCGGAGCCGACCGCCGCGCCCGAGCCGCGGCCCGATCCCTTCTCGGCCTATGTGACCGGCTTCGAGGTGCGCACACTGTGGCGGTGCCGGCGGCTGCTGGTCTACGCCACCCACCCGGGCCTGTTCGACTGCGAGCCGGTGCTGACCCGGGCCGTGCTGCTGACCTACGCCCAGGGCCGCACCGGCCTGTCGATGCTGGCCGCCGTCCAGCAGCGCGGCTGGCGCAGGCTGGCGGACGGCGCCTACGCCCACGAGGACCTGCCGCCGCTGACGCTCGGCTTCACCCCTTTCGATCCGGCCGCGCAGAGCTACGCCGAGCTGGTGGTCGAGGACGGCGGGCTGATCCCCGGCCCGATCGGCGACGGCCTCTACCTGCCGGTCGACCTCGACGGCGAGGGACTGCCCGGCATCCTGTTCAGCAGCGCCGGCCAGACCCTCTACTGGCCGCCGCTCGGCGACGGCCGCTACGGCGATCCGGTCGCGCCGGAGCGGTTCCCCAGCTTCAGCGACCTCGGCGATCCGACGCTGACGCTCACCTCGCTCGACGCCAACGGCCGCCTCGACCTGGTGTCTGCCGCGCCGGGCCGGGCCGGCTACTTCGCGCTGGAGCCGTCCGGCCGCGCCGAGCCGGTGACCGCCACCACGGCCTGGGCCAGCTTCCGCCCGTTCGAGGCGATCCCGGCGGGCCTGGGCGCCGGCGACGGGGAGCTGGTGTCGCTGAACGGCGACGGCCGACTCGACTTCCTGGAAACCCAGGCGCCGTCCTTACGCTGCTATCCGTCGCGCGGCGTGCGCGGCTTCGGGCCGGCAGACCTGGCGCTGGCGCCCGCCGGCTACCCGCCGTCCGCGTCCGGCGGGGCTCGGCACGTCGACGCCTACGCCGACATGTTCGGCGACGGCCTGTCGCACCGCGTGCGCATCTCGCAAGGCCAGGTGCGCTGCTGGCCCGACCTCGGCTACGGCGTCTTCGGCGAGCCGGTGTCGCTGGCCAACGCGCCGCGCTTCGGCGACGTCTTCGACGCCGCGCGGCTGTTCCTGGCGGACCTCGACGGCTCCGGCCCCAACGACCTCGTCTACGCCACCCGGGACTCGCTACTGGTGTTCTTCAACGAGAGCGGCAACGGCTTCGGCGAGCCGGTGGAGATTCCGCTGCCGGCCCCGTTCGACCAGCTGAGCCAGATCAGCTTCGCCGACGTCTACGGCGACGGCGCCTCGTGCCTGGTGTTCACCCGGCTGGCGCCGGCGGTGCGGCACTGGGTCTACGCCTTCGCCGGGCGCACCAAGCCCTACCTGCTCGCCACCCTCGACGACGGCATGGGCGGCCTGACGCGCTGCGGCTACGCCACCTCGGTGCAGGAATACCTGCGCGACAAGCGCGCCGGCCGGCCATGGATCACCCAGGCCTACTTCCCGGTGCAGGTGGTCGCCGAGATCGAGCGGCTCGACCGCATCGCCGCCGCCCGCACCCTGCAGCGCTTCGCCTACCACGACGGCTACTACGACCCAGCCCTGAAGCAGTTCCAGGGCTTCGGCGAGGTCGAGAGCTGGGACAGCGAGACATTCGAGGAGCGGCAGGCGGCGGGTCGGCAGGCGGACCGCACCGGGCTCGATCCGCTCGCGGCCGAGCTGTTCGCGCCGATCGCCCACACCCGCGCCTGGTACCACACCGGCGCCTACGCCGAGGCCGCGGCGATCGCCCGCCGCAACCGGGAGGCTTACTGGAGCGGCGATCCGCTCGCGCCGGACCTGCCCGGGCAATGGATCGCGCCGCAGATCGAGGCCGACGGCGCGGCGACGGTGCGCCAGGCCTACGCCGCCCTGGCCGGCAACCTGATCCGCCGCGAGGTCTACGGCCTCGACGGCGCGCCGCAGCAGGCGACGCCCTACAGCGTCTCGCAAGCGGCCACCGGCGTGCGGCTGGTGCAGCGCAAGGGCCCCAACCCCAACGCGGTGATGCAGGCGTTCGCCCGCGAGCAGCTCACCGCCGACTACGAGCGCGAGGCCGCCGATCCGCGCGTCAGCCACGAGTTCGTGCTGGCGCAGGACGACTACGGCGACGTCACCCGCGCCTGCCAGGTCGCCTATCCGCGCCGGACCGGGCTCGCACAGGTCCCCTACCCTTACCCCGAGCAGCAGGAGCTGATCGCCACGGCCCGCGCGCTCGACCACGTCGTCCACCCCGGCGACGCCGCCGAGCCCTATCGCTGGATCGGCCAGCCGGCGCAGGCGCGCGTCTTCGAGCTCTCCGGCGTCGAGCCGGCCGGTCGCTACTTCAGCTTCGACGAGATCGACGGCCAGTGCGACGAGGCGCTGGCGCACGCCATCGCCTACGGCCAGCCGTTCGACCCCGGCGAGCGCCAGGCGCGGCTGTTCCAGTGGACGCGCGACTACTACTGGGACGCCGGCCAAGCCGCGCCGCTGCCGCTGCGCGGGATCGGGCCGCTGGGGCTGGCGCACCACGGCGAAGCCGCGGTGATGACGCCGGCGCTCGCCGAGGCCGCGTTCGGCGCGGCGATCTCCGCCGCCGACATCGCCGCCGCCGGCTACGCGCCGGACCAGGGCTACTGGTGGAACCGCGGCCTGATCCAGCACTACGAGACCGCGGCCGGCGGCTTCTCGCAGCCCAGCCGCACCGACGGCCGCTTCGACGGCGTGGCCGAGGACAGTCCCCTCAACCCGACGACGCTGGTCGGGTACGACGCGCCGGCGCTGTTCGTGACCTCGGTGTCGCGGGTCGGCACGGCGGTCGGCCCCACCGGCGAGGCCAAGCCGGTCACCCTCACCTCGACGGCCGTCACCGACTATCAGGCGAGCCTGCCGGCCAGCATCACCGATCCGAACGGCGTCTCCACCCAGTTCGGCTATTCGCCGCTGGGTCTGGTGGTCGCCACCGCGCTGATCGGCTCGATCGACGGCGAGGCGGCCGGCGACCTGCCGCTGGACACCCGCACGCCGACGCCGACGCCCAGCCTCGACGCCATCGTCGCCGACCCGCACGCCTTCCTGCAGGGCAGCACCAGCTACTTCCACTACGACCTGACGGCCTGGGCGGCGCACGCGGCGCCCACCGCCGCCATCGAGGTGACGCGCCAGCTGCACGTGCATCAGCTGCAGCCCGGCGAGCAGAGCCCGACGCCGATCGCCGTCACCTATCGCGACGGGTCCGGCCGCGACATCGAGCAGCGCGCCGACGCCGGCCCCGAGACGGCGGGCGGGCCTGACCGCTGGATCGTCTCCGGCCGCGTCCGCCTCGACAACAAGGGCGAGCCCGTTCAGGTCTACCTGCCCTACTACGCCGCCTCCGCCCGCTACGGCGACGACACGCCGCTGGACGGCGGCCTGCCGCCGCCCGACGTGCTGCGCTACGACGCGCTCGGGCGGCTGAGGCAGGAGCTGACGTCGAAGGGGTTCGTGCGCGCCTTCGCTTACGGCGCCTGGCTGAACACGGCGTGGGACGAGGACGACACCGTGCTCGACTCGCCCTTCTACAAGGCCTTCCCCACCGATCCGAAGACGCCGGACGAGAAGCGCGAGGCCGCGGCGCTGGCGCAGGCGGCGCGCGCCTTCAACACCCCGACCCGCACCGCCCTCGACGCCACCGGGGCGGAGACGCGCGTGCTCGCCGCCAACCTCGGCGCGGTGACGCCGCAGACGCTGGCCCCGGCGGTGGACGGCAAGCCGGTCACCCCGCAGCAGCTCTGGGACCGGCTGGTGGCGGACGGCTACCTGGCGCCGGCGGCGCAGGTCCCCGGCGCGGCCTGGGCGACCGGGCGGCTGCAGCCCTATATCCCGCGCTTCCAGCAGGCGTTCGCCGAGCAGTACGGCGACCTCGCCGCGCCGACGCTGGCGATCCTCAAGGCGACCGGCCTCACCACCCGCACCGAGCTCGACATCCAGGGCAAGGTGGTCCGCATCGCCGACCCGCGGCTTTTCTACGGCGCGGTCACCGGCGGCCCCGAAGCGGCCAACTTCGTCTTCCTGCTCGACATGGCCGGCAATCCGCTGCGCACCGAGAGCGCCGACGCCGGGACGCGGCTGGCGCTCGCCGACGTGTTCGGCAACGGCGTGCGGAGCATCGACGGGCGCGGCCGCCAGTCGGTGACTCGCTACGACCGTTTCCTGCGGCCGGTCCAGGTCGACGAGGCCGAGCCGGCGGCCGGGGAAACGCTGACCCGGCGCGCTGAGGTGCTCGTCTACGGCGAGCTGCATCCCGATCCCGCGGCGCGCAACCTGAACGGCATGGTCTGGCAGAGTTTCGACGACGCCGGGCTCGACACCACCGACCTCTACGACCTCGCCGCCAACGCGCTGACGCCGACGCGCCGCATCCGCACCGACTATGCGCGGCCGGCCGACTGGACCGCCGCCGCCATCGCCGCGGTCGAGCAGGAAGCCGGGCTCGTGACGGCGCTCGGCTTCGACGCCGAGCAGGCGCGGATCTTCGAGCGCACCCCGGACGGCAGCGTCACCCGCTTCGCCTACGACCTCGCCGGCCGCATCGCCGGCGTCGCCGTCCAGCCGGCCGGCGAGCCGCAGGTGCGGACCATCGTGGCCGGCGCCCGCTACAGCCCGTTCGGCGCGCGCCTGCGCATCGCCTACGGCAACGGCGTGGTCACCGAGAGCGCCTACGAGGCCACCACCCAGCGGCTGCTGCGCGTCACCAGCGCCAACGCCGCCGGCCAGGCGCTGCAGGACGTGGCCTACACCTACGACCCGGTCGGCAACGTCACCGACAAGCTCGACCGGTCGTGGGAGACGGTGTTCTGCTACAACCAGGCGGTCGATCCCGCCTCGACCTACGACCACGACCCGCTCTACCGGCTGCTGCGCGCCACCGGCCGCCAGCAGGCCGGCGCCAGCGCCCGCGGGGCGCCGGGGGTGATGCCGTTCTGCCCGCCGGACCCTGCCGACCAGCAGCAGCTGGAGACCTACGCCGAGACCTTCGCCTACGACGACGGCGGCAACATGGTGCGGCTGCGCCACCAGGCGGCCCACGGCGACTGGATCAGCGAGCTGCCGGTCGAGGCGCTGTCGAACCGGCTCGCGGGCGCCCCTTACGACGCGGCCGGCAACCTGCTGGCGCTGGACGGAGCGCAGCTCAGCTGGGACGTCCGCGGCCGGCTGGCGGCGGCGACGCTGGTGGCCCGGCCGGGCGGCGACGACGACGGCGAGCGCTACCTCTACGACGCCGACGGCGAGCGCATGCTGCGCGTCACCCGCCGGCTGAAGCAGGCGGCGCTGGGCGAGGCGCCGGCCGTGTTCGAGGTGCGCGAGACGCTGTTCCTGGGCGACTACGAGCGGACCCGCATCTTCCAGGAAGGCGCCGGCCAGAAAGGTGCGGGGGCCGGCGAGACGCCGCTGAGCGTCAGCGAGGCGCTGACCATCCCCGACGACGACGGGCATTTCTGCGTGCTGGAGCGCCAGGCGGCACAGGCGCTGACCCGCCGCGGCGCCGCCGACGGCCAGTGGCAGGCCCGCTTCCTGCTCAGCGACCAGGTGGCCTCGGTGACGCAGGAGACCGACGGCGACGGCGTGCGCGTCACCTACCGCGAATACGCCCCCTACGGCGCCACCACCTTCGTCGCCGCCGACAGCGAGGCCGCCGCCGCGGGCAGCCGGTTCCGCTTCGCCGGCAAGCGCTGCGACGACGCCACCGGGCTCTACTATTTCGGCGCGCGCTACTATCCGCCGTGGCTGGCGCGGTGGATCAGCCCCGATCCCGCCGGCACGGTCGACGGGCCCAACCTCTACGTCTTCGTCGAGGGCAACCCGACCACCTTCACCGACGAGCGCGGCCTCGGCAAGGTGATCAAGATGCACGGCAAGGACGTGCCGAAGCCGAAGACGCACGCCGAGATGCACAAGGAGGCCGAACAGCTGGGCGAGATGATCGCCAAGGAGATCGTCTCGTCGGGCGTCGACAACACCAAGCGGCTGAAGCAGCTCGAAAAGGACATCGCCAACGTCCAGCTCGACTCCGGACTGCCGATCCACAAAGAGGACACGGTCGATCGGGCCATGAAGGCCGGCATGAAGGGGGACAAGACGTCGTTCGACCAGCTCTACCGCGCCGCGCTGCCGGGCATGGACGAGCAGATCTCCACGGCGACGATGTTCTACATCGCCAAGGGGGCCGGCAAGGTGACGATGGACAAGACCCAGTGGAAGCAGTTCGCCTACACCTTCCGCATCGCCTCGCGCCTGCGGCTGGAGACCGAGTTCACCGGCTACCAGACCAGCAAGGGCGTCGTTCAGCATCCGACCAGCAAGGGCTTTGAGTTCTTCGCCTCCAGCGGCAAGGGCCACACCTACTGGGACCGCGCCCGACGCGAGGACGCGATCGCGCTCGGGCTCAGCTCGCCCAGCATCGGCGTGGACCGGATGCTGGTCACCATCGCCGAGGCCGGCCGCCACTCGCTGAGCTACGGCATCGCCCCGTCCCGCGCCAAGAACGTCACCACGCTCGGCATCTCCAAGCGGCTGATGCGCCGGCAGATGCGCCGCCGCGAGGGGATCAAGCGCATCACCCTGATCCTGCAGGGCCACGACATCGCCCTCTATCCCACCCAGTCGCGCCACGCCCGCTGGCGCCCCCGCCGCGGCGCCCCGCCGAGCCCGCTGCGCGTGGGGTACTACTGAGCTGCGGCGGTCGGGCGGTCAGCGCCGGCGAGGCGAGGCCGCGTGGGTGACCGGCACAAAGCCGGTCATGACCGTGAGTGGGGGGTGTGGGATCGGGCCAATTACCGATCCATAGTTGTAGCCGGCCACTCGCGTAGGGCGAGACCCTCGTTACGCCCGTCTAAAGCCCCGCCAGCGGCTTTGGTGACGATACCTATAGTACCCTAGCGCGCACCCTGCGGAACGGGCTTCAGCGGCCTTCCTGCGGGCCTCCAGGGGCATCCCGCCACCCGGCCGCGAACTCCTCGACGCGCAGCCGAACCGGCCACGGCGTTCGGCTCCCCTTTCCGCAAGCGGAACCGGCCGCTTCGAACGGTGGTTGCACTCCCGCCTCTCGAAGGCTGTCACCCACTGCCCGCGCGGTGCGAACACACATGGCTCAGCCACAGGTCTTGCCGCGCCGGATCCTGCAATGGGTGCGGCAGGCAGACGGCCCGTCACGTCCGCCGGCGTCCTTGCCGGAAGCGGCGGCGCGGCTGGGGTTCGACGCCCTGGCGATCGCCTCGGACGCGGAAGCGCCGGGCGCGGCGGACCGCGAGTTGGCCGCCGCCTGCGGCGCGCGGGGCCTGCGCCTGCTGGTCGACCTCGATCCGACCCGCTTCGACGCCGAGCACCCCCTGGTCCGCGAGGCCGAGTGGGCGTTCCGCCTGCAGGCGGACACGGCCTGGGACGGGCCGCTCGATCCCCGCCGCGGGGCGGCGCGGGCCGGGGTGGCGCTGGCGCGGCTGAAGTCCCAGCCGGCCGCAGAGCTGGTCGGGGGGTGGGCGCGTGAGCGCGTGGCGGCCTGGACCGGCGCGGGGGCGAGCGGCTTTCGCCTGCTCGGCCTCGACCGGGCGCCGCCGGAGTTCTGGCGGGACCTGATCGGCGCCGGCGATGTCCTCTTCATCGGCGACGCGGCCGGCCTGCCGTGGTCCGAGGCGCAGGCCCTGGCGGGCTGCGGGCTTGGCGCGCTCACCACCTCGCTGCCCTGGTGGGACGGGCGCTCGCGCTGGATCGCCGAGGAGTACGAGACCCTCCGCCGGATCGCCCCGCCGCTCTCGCCCATGGCGGCGACGGTCGCCGGCCGCGCCGCCGAAGGGCCCGGCGGCGGCGAGCGGGCCGCCTGCCTCGGGCGGCTGCGGCTGGGCGCGGCGATGGGATCGGGCCTGGTGGTCCCATCGACCCTGCTGGCGGCCGCGTCGGACGGCGGGGCGGCCCGAGACGAGGCGGTCGGCCGCTGCAATGCGCTGGTGGAAGCGCTGGCCCCGTTCTGCGGCGAGATGCGGCTGCTGACGCCCGCCTCGGCGGCGGTGACCGCCGTGCTGCGGGCGGACCGCAGCGATGTGCGCGACGCCACGCGGGCGTTGCTGGCGCTGATCAACCCGGACCCGGGCAAGCGCGCCGACCCTTCAGAGGCGATGTTCGAAGGCGCCGGCGCCGACTTCGCTCGGTTCGCGCCGCTCGACGGCAGCGGCCGGCGCTTCGAGACGCTGGAGCCCGGCGAGGTGCGGCTGCTGGCGGCGGAGCGGGCGCGGCCGGTGCGGCTGAAGCCGCAGCCGGCCAGGGCGGCGGCCACCAGCGCCGCCGCCGCGTCGCGGATCGCCATCGAGGCCGTCTTCCCGGCGCCGCCGGACGGCGAGGATTTCGCCGCCAAGGCGGTGGTCGGCGAGGCGGTCGAGGTCGAGGCCGACATCTTCGCCGAGGGGCACTCGGCCCTGGCGGCCGACCTGCTCTATCGCCCCGCCGACCGCGACGCCTGGCGCCGGGCGCCGATGGCGCCGCTGGGCAACGACCGCTGGCGCGGCAGCTTTCCGCTGGAGCGGCTGGGCCGCTGGGAGTTCCGCATCGAAGCCTGGCTCGACGAGTTCGGCGGCTACGCCGCCGGGCTGGCGAAGAAGCTGGCGGCCGGCGTCGCCCGGCCGGTCGACTTCGAGGAGGGGCGCCTGCGCCTGCAAGCGGCCGCCGGCGCCGCGGCCGATGCCGGCCAGCGCCGCGCCTTCGCCAGCCTGGCGGCGAAGCTGGCGGCCGGCCCCGACGCAGCCCGCGCCGCGTCGCTCACCGCCCCGCCGACCGCCGCGCTGATGCGGGCCGCCGCGGCGCGCCCGTCGCTGACGCACAGCGCCGTGCGGGCGGTGGACGCCGACCGGCTGCAGGCGCGCTTCGCCAGCTGGTACGAGCTGTTTCCCCGCTCGCAGTCGGACGATCCCGCCCGGCACGGGACCTTCGACGATGTGGTCGCCCGGCTGCCGGACATCCGCGAGATGGGCTTCGACGTGCTCTACTTCCCGCCGATCCACCCGATCGGCCGGACCGGGCGCAAGGGGCCGGACAACAGCCTGACGGCCGGCCCGGACGACCCCGGCAGCCCCTACGCCATCGGCGGCGCGGAGGGCGGGCACACAGACATCCATCCGCAGCTCGGCTCGCTGGACGACTTCCGCCGCCTGGTTGGCGCCGCCCGCCAGGAGGGCCTGGAGATCGCGCTCGACTTCGCCATCCAGTGCTCGCCCGACCATCCGTGGCTGCGCCAGCGGCCCGACTGGTTCGACTGGCGCCCGGACGGGTCGCTGAAGTTCGCCGAGAACCCGCCGAAGACGTACGAGGACATCGTCAACGTCGACTTCTATGCGCCGGGCGCCGTCCCCGACCTCTGGCTGGCGCTGCGCGACGTGGTGCGGTTCTGGGTGCGCGAGGGCGTGCGCATCTTCCGGGTCGACAATCCGCACACCAAGCCGCTGCCCTTCTGGCAGTGGATGATCGCCGACATCCGCCGCGCCGACCCGGACGTGATCTTCCTCGCCGAAGCCTTCACCCGGCCGAAGCTGATGTATCGCCTGGCCAAGCTGGGCTTCACCCAGTCCTACACCTACTTCACCTGGCGGCACTCGAAGCAGGAGTTCACCGACTACCTGACCGAGCTGACGGCGGGGCCGCCGCGGGCGTTCTTCCGGCCGCACTTCTTCGTCAACACCCCGGACATCAATCCCTACTTCCTGCAGCAGTCCGGCCGCGCCGGGTTCCTGATCGGGGCGGCGCTGGCCGCCACCCTGTCGGGCCTCTGGGGCGTCTACTCGGGCTTCGAGCTGCTGGAGTGCGAGCCCGTGCCCGGCAAGGAGGAGTACCGGCGCTCGGAGAAGTACGAGATCAAGCCGCGGGACTGGCGGGCGCCGGGCAATATCAGGGCCGAGATCGCGCTGCTGAACCGGATCCGCAAAGGCGAGCCGGCGCTGCAGACCCACCTCAACGTGCGCTTCTACAACGCCTTCAACGACCAGGTGCTCTACTTCGGCAAGGCCTCGCCGGGCGGCGGCGACAAGCTCCTGGTCGCCATCAGCCTCGACCCGCACCACCCGCAGTCGGCCGACTTCGAGATCCCGCTGTGGGAGTGGGGCCTGCCCGACGACGGCGCGCTGGCGGCCACGGACCTGCTGCGCGGTCGGCGGCATGTCTGGCGCGGCAAGCTCCAGCACGTCGCGCTGACGCCGCAAGAGCCGTTTGCGATCTGGCGCGTTGAGCCACTCGCATGAGACATGCACCCGACATCGGCCTGGCGGACGACCCGCTCTGGTACAAGGACGCCGTCATCTACCAGGTCCACGTGAAGTCGTTCTTCGACGCCAACAACGACGGCGTCGGCGACTTTCCGGGCCTGATCTCCAAGCTGGACTACATCGCCGACCTCGGCGTGTCGGCTATCTGGCTGCTGCCGTTCTATCCCTCGCCCCGGCGCGACGACGGTTACGACATCGCCGACTATCGCGGCGTGCATCCCGAATACGGGCGCATGGCCGACATCAAGCGCTTCATCGACGCGGCGCACGAGCGCGGCATCCGCGTCATCACCGAGCTGGTCATCAACCACACCTCGGACCAGCACCCGTGGTTCGAGCGGGCGCGGCGCGCCAAGCCGGGCTCGGTGACCCGCAACTTCTACGTCTGGTCCGACACCGACGCGCGCTACGCCGGCACCCGGATCATCTTCTGCGACACCGAGAAGTCGAACTGGGCCTGGGACCCCGTGGCGGGCGCCTACTACTGGCACCGGTTCTATTCGCACCAGCCGGACCTCAACTTCGACAACCCCGGGGTGATGCGCGCGATCATGGGGGTGATGCGCTTCTGGCTGGAGGCCGGGGTCGACGGCATGCGGCTTGACGCGGTCCCCTACCTGGTCGAGCGCGAGGGCACCGGCAACGAGAACCTGCCGGAGACCCACTCGATCCTGAAAGAGATCCGCGCCCGGCTGGAGGCTTCCTTCAGCAATCGCCTGCTGCTGGCCGAGGCCAACCAGTGGCCCGAGGACACCCAGGAGTATTTCGGCCAGGGCGACGAGTGCCACATGGCCTTCCACTTCCCGCTGATGCCGCGGATGTACATGGCCATCGCCCAGGAGGACCGCTTCCCGGTCACCGACATCATCCGCCAGACGCCGGAGATCCCGTCGTCGTGCCAGTGGGCCATCTTCCTGCGCAACCACGACGAGCTGACGCTGGAGATGGTGACCGACAAGGAGCGGGACTACCTCTGGCAGGTCTACGCCGCCGACCGCAAGGCGCGGATCAACCTGGGCATCCGCCGCCGCCTCGCGCCGCTGATGGAGCGCGACCGCCGCCGCATCGAGCTGATGAACTTCCTGCTGCTCACCATGCCCGGCACCCCGGTGCTCTACTACGGTGACGAGATCGGCATGGGCGACAACGTCCACCTCGGCGACCGCGACGGGGTGCGCACGCCGATGCAGTGGTCGTCGGACCGCAACGCCGGCTTCTCGCGCGCCGACCCGGCGGCGCTGACGCTGCCGGTGATCATGGACCCGCTTTACGGCTACGAGGCGATCAACGTCGAGGCGCAGAGCCGCGACCCGCACTCGCTGCTGAACTGGCTGCGGCGCATGCTGTCGGTGCGCAAGGCCCACCCGGTGTTCGGCCGCGGGAGCCTGCGGTTCCTGCGCCCGCAGAACCGCAAGATCCTCGCCTACCTGCGCGAGCACGAGGGCGAGACCATCCTTTGCGTCGCCAACACCGGCCGCACCGCCCAGGCGGTCGAGCTGGACCTGACCGAGTTCGCCGGCCGCACGCCGCTGGAGCTGAGCGGCCAGACCCCCTTCCCGACCATCGGCCAGCTGACCTACCTGCTGACCCTGCCGCCCTACGCCTGCTTCTGGTTCCTGCTCCGCGAGGACCTCGACGGCCCGAGCTGGAGCACGGCGATGGCCGCCGCGCCGCCGGAGCACCACACCTTCGTCATTCGCGAGGACCTGGGCGAGATCGTCGAGAGCGGCAACCGCCGGGCGCTCGAGCAGGAGGTGCTGGGCCCCTACGTACGCCACCGCCGCTGGTTCGCCGACAAGAGCTCGACCCTGCGGCGGATCGGCCTGCAGACGTGGGCGCAGATGCCGGGCGACCAGCTGCTGGCCGAGATCGAGGTCGAGACCTCGTCGGGGACGGCTGCCTACGCCCTGCCGCTCGCCGCGGTCTGGGACGACACCGCGTCGGGGCCGTTCGCGCCGAACCTGGCGCTGGGCCGCGTGCGGCGCGGCTCGCGCGTCGGCATCCTCACCGACGCGTTCGCCGACCCGGCCTTCGTGCGGGCGGTGCTGGACGGGTTCCGCGACCAGCAGCGCCTGCCCTCCACCGACGGCGAGCTGGTGTTCGAGACCCTGGCGCCGCTGGAGCTGCCGGGGACCGGCGAGCTGCGCTGGATCTCGGCCGAACAGAGCAACTCCACGGTGGTGATCGAGAACGCCGCGGTGCTGAAGCTGCTGCGGCGGATCGAGCCGGGGGCGCACCCGGAGGTCGAGATGTCGCGCGCGCTGATGCAGCGCGGCTTTTCGAGCACCCCGGCGCTGCTGGGCGTCGTCAGCCGCATCGACGCGCGGGGCGAGCGGCGGGCGCTGATGGTCATGCAGCGCTTCATGCAGAACCAGGGCGACGCCTGGTCGTGGACCAGCGCCTACCTGGAGCGGATCATCGACGAGCTGGCCGT
The DNA here is from genome assembly GCA_036490095.1 of Caulobacteraceae bacterium. Taxonomy (GTDB): domain Bacteria; phylum Pseudomonadota; class Alphaproteobacteria; order Caulobacterales; family Caulobacteraceae; genus Acaudatibacter. The sequence continues at coordinate 21,757 of DASXEN010000005.1, read as the reverse complement.
CGGCCAGGACACCGAGAAGGAGCCGGCGTTCGCCGCCTACGACGCCTTCGCGCAGGCGTTCGGACGGCGCCTCGCCGAAATGCACGCGGCGCTGGCGCTGCCGTCCGACGATCCCGCCTTCAGTCCCCGGACCGCCGGGCGCGACGACGTGCGGGCCTGGACGGCTGGGGTGCGGGCCGAGCTGGACGCGGCGATGCAGGCGCTGGAGCGGGCCGGAAGCTGGCGGCAGGAGGAGGTCGCGGCGATGGCGCGCGGACTGCTGGCGCGGCGCGCGGCGCTGTCGCAGCTGGTCGGCGGCCTGGCCGAGGCCGGCGCCGGCGCGCCGCTGACCCGCATCCACGGCGACCTGCACCTGGGCCAGGTGCTGGTGACCGCGGGCGACGCCGCCATCATCGACTTCGAAGGCGAGCCGAGCCGGCCGATGGCGGCCCGCCGGGCCAAGAACAGCCCGCTGCGCGACGTCGCCGGGGCGCTGCGGTCGTTCGACTACGCCGCGGCGATGATCGAGCGGAACCTCGCCCCCGAGCCGAAGGCGACCGAGAAGCGGCTGGGCCCGCTGCTCGCCCGCTTCCGCGCCAGCGCGTCGAGCGCCTTCCTGGCCGGCTACGCCGAGGCCGGCGCGCCGGCGCCCGGCCCGCTGCTGGACCTCTTCCTGGTCGAGAAGGCCGCCTACGAGATCGTCTACGAGAGTTCCAGCCGCCCCGACTGGCTGGACGTGCCGGTCCGCGGCCTGGCGCAGCTGGCCGACCGGCTCCTGGGCGCCGCATGAAGGCGGCTGAGGACGACATCGACGCCGCCGTCGCCGGCGAGTGGCTCTCCGGCCGCCTCAGCGACCCGTTCGCCTTCCTCGGTCCGCACGAGACCGGCGACGGCCCGCGCATCCGCGCCTTCCTGCCGGGCGCCGCCGAGGTCACCGCGGTGCGGCGCAAGGGCGGCGCGCCGATCTGCGAGCTGCGCCGCCAGGGCGACGGCGGCCTCTTCATCGGCCGCCCCAAGCGCCTGGAGCCTTATGTCCTCAGGATCCAGTGGCCGGGCGGGGCGCAGGAGACCGAGGACCCCTACGCGTTCGGCCTGGTGCTGGGCGACCTCGACCTGCGCCTCTTCAGCGAGGGCGCGCACTGGGACCTGGCGCGGCGCCTCGGCGCGAACCTGCGGCGAATGGACGGCGTCGACGGGGTGGCCTTCGCCGTCTGGGCGCCGACCGCGCGGCGCGTCTCGGTGGTGGGGGCGTTCAACAGCTGGGACGGGGCGCGCCACCCGATGCGGCTGCGCCACGACTTTGGGGTCTGGGAGCTGTTCATCCCGCGGCTGGCGGCCGGCGAGCCCTACAAGTTCGAGATCCTGTCGGCCGACGGACGGGTGCTGCCGCAGAAGGCCGACCCGCTCGCCCGGGCGACCGAGCTGCCGCCGGCGACCGCCTCGGTCGTGGCAGGCGACTTCGAGTTCGCCTGGACCGACGCCGACTGGATGGCCGAGCGGGCGGCGCGGCATGCGCCGCAGGCGCCGATCTCGATCTACGAGGCGCACGCCGCCTCCTGGGTGCGCCCGCCGGAAGCGCCGGACGGCGTCCTCGACTGGGACGCGCTGGCCGAGCGGCTGCCGGCCTATGTCGCCAGCCTCGACTTCACCCACGTCGAGCTGATGCCGATCATGGAGCATCCGTTCGGCGGCTCCTGGGGCTACCAGCCGCTGTCGCAGTTCGCGCCCAGCGCCCGGTTCGGCCCGCCGGAAGGGTTCGCCCGCTTCGTCGACGCCTGCCACCGCGCCGGGGTCGGGGTGATCCTCGACTGGGTGCCGGCCCACTTTCCGACCGACCCGCACGGGCTGGCGCACTTCGACGGGACGGCGCTCTACGAGCACGCCGACCCGCGCGAGGGCTTCCATCCCGACTGGAACACCTGCGTCTACAACCTGGGCCGGCGGGAGGTGGCCGGCTTCCTGCTGGCCAGCGCCCTCTACTGGATCGAGACCTTCCACGTCGACGGCCTGCGCGTCGACGCGGTCGCCTCGATGCTCTATCGCGACTACAGCCGCAAGGCCGGCGAGTGGGTCCCGAACGTCCACGGCGGGCGCGAGAACCTCGAAGCGATCGACTTCCTCAGACGCCTGACGAGCCTGGTCGCCGAGCGGGGCCAAGGCGCCATGGTGATCGCCGAGGAATCCACCGCCTGGCCCGGCGTCACCGCCCCCGTCGAGGCCGGCGGGCTGGGGTTTTCCTACAAGTGGAACATGGGCTGGATGCACGACACGCTGAGCTACATCGGCCGCGATCCGCTCTACCGCGCCTACCATCACGACGAGCTGACGTTCGGGCTGATCTACGCCTTCTCGGAGCGTTTCGTGCTGCCGCTGTCGCACGACGAGGTGGTCTACGGGAAAGGCTCGCTGTTCGGGCGCATGCCCGGCGACCGCTGGCGCAAGCTCGCCACCTTGCGCGCCTACCTCGCCTTCATGTGGACCCATCCGGGCAAGAAGCTGCTGTTCATGGGAGGCGAGCTGGCGCAGCCGGAGGAGTGGGACCACGACGGCGAGATCCGCTGGGGCCTGCTGGACGAGCCGGACCACGCCGCGGTGCAGCGGCTGGTGGCCGACCTCAACCGGCTCTACCGGGCCGAGCCGGCGCTGCATGCGAGCGACGCCGCGCAGGAGGGCTTCCGCTGGATCGTCGGCGATGACCGCGCCAACAGCGTGTTCGTCTACGAGCGCCGCGCCGAGGGCGCCGCGCCGATGCTGACGGCGCTGAACCTGACGCCCGTCCCGCGGTTCGACTACCGGGTCGGCGTCTGCCGGCCCGGCGCCTGGCGCGAGCGGCTCAACACCGATGCGGTCGACTACGCCGGCGCCGGCGTCGGCAACAGCGGGCGCATCGTCGCCGAGCCGGCGCCGGCGCACGGCCAGCCCCAGTCGCTGCGGCTGACCCTGCCGCCGCTCGGGGCGCTGGTCCTGCAGGCCGAGGGCTGAGCGCGGATGCCGTTCTACCCGGACCGGCTTGAAAGCGGCTCGCCCGCGCCGCTCGGCGCGTCGTGGGACGGGATCGGCGTCAACTTCGCGGTGTTCTCCGCCAACGCCGAGCGTATCGACCTCTGCGTGTTCGATCCGGCCGGCCGGCGCGAGATCGCCCGCTTCCCGCTGCCCGAGTGGACCGACGAGGTCTGGCACGGCTACCTGCCCAACGGGGCGCCCGGGCTGATCTACGGCTTCCGCGCCTACGGCCCCTACGCGCCCGAGCAGGGGCACCGGTTCAACCCCAACAAGCTGCTGCTCGACCCCTACGCCCGGGCGCTGCGCGGCGAGGTGCGCTGGACCGACGCCCTGTTCGGCTACCGCCTCGCCTCGAACCGCGGCGACCTGTCGTTCGACCGCCGCGACAGCGCTCCGGCGGCGCCGAAGGCGATCGTCGTCGACGACGGCTTCGCCTGGCGCGACGACCGCCGCCCCCGCGTGCCCTGGTCGGAGACGGTGATCTACGAGGCCCACGTCAAGGGGCTGACCCAGCTGTTCGACGAGGTCCGCCCGCCCGCCAAGGGCGCGCTGGCCGGCATCGGCCACCCCGAGGTGATCGCCCATCTGCGGCGCCTCGGCGTGACCACCCTGGAGCTGATGCCGATCCACGCCTTCCTGCAGGACCGGGCGCTGATCGAGAAGGGGCTCTCCAACTACTGGGGCTACAATACCCTGGGCTTCTTCTCGCCGGAGCCGCGCTACCTGGTCGAGCACCGGCTCAACGACCTGCGCAAGTCGGTCCGCCAGCTGCACGCCGCCGGCATCGAGGTGATCCTCGACGTCGTCTACAACCACACCTGCGAAGGCTCCGAGCTGGGGCCGACGCTGTCGTGGCGCGGGCTCGACAACGCCAGCTACTACCGCCTCGTCGAGGGCGACCCGCGCCGCTGCGTCAACGACACCGGCACCGGCAACACCCTCGATCTCAGCCATCCGCGGGTGCTGCAGATGGTGACAGACTCGCTGCGCTACTGGGCCACCGACTTCCACGTCGACGGCTTCCGCTTCGACCTGTGCACCTCGCTGGGCCGTGAAAGCGATGGCGGCTTCGATGCGGGCGCGGGCTTCTTCGACGTGCTGCGCCAGGACCCGGTCCTCTCCGAGCTGAAGCTGATCGCCGAGCCGTGGGACGTGGGGCCGGGCGGCTACCGGGTCGGCGCCTATCCGCCCGGCTTCTCGGAGTGGAACGACCGCTTCCGCGACGGGGTGCGGCGCTTCTGGCGCGGCGATCCGGGCATGCGCGCGGACCTGGCGGCGCGGCTGTCCGGCTCCGGCGACCTGTTCGACCATCGGGCGCGGCGCCCCTGGGCCAGCGTCAACTACCTGGCCTCGCACGACGGCTTCACCCTGAACGACGTCGTCAGCTACGGCGAGAAGCACAACGAGGCCAACGGCGAGGACAATCGCGACGGCCATTCCGACAACCACGTGCGCAACTGGGGCCACGAAGGACCCACCGACGACCCCGAGATCCAGGCTGTGCGCGACCGCGTGCGCCGCTCGATGCTGATGACCCTGTTCACCGCCCAGGGCGCGCCGATGCTGCTGGCCGGCGACGAGGTCGGCCGCACCCAGCGGGGCAACAACAACGCCTATTGCCAGGACAACGAGATCTCCTGGATCGACTGGCGGCTGCGCCGCACGCCCGAGGGCGAGGCGCTGCTCAACTTCGTCGCCAAGCTGATCGCGACGCGCCGGCGCCACGGCCTGATGCGCCCGCCCCGCTACCTCTACGGCCAGGAAGAGCTGCGGGCCGGCGTGCACGACGTCGACTGGTTCGACGAGCGCGGCGAGCGCCTCTCGCCCGAGGACTGGCAGAACCCGGAAGGCCGCGCGCTGGTGCTGCGCCGGGCGATGCTGCACGACGACGGCTCGGTGCGCATGGCCCTGCTGCTGGTCAACGCCTCCGACGCGGCGATCGACTTCACCCTGCCCACGCCGATCGACCAGACCAAGCTCTTGATCTCGAGCGCGGAGCCGGAGGCGCCGCTGCGCGAGATCGCCGCGCCGACCCTGCGCGTCGACGCCCACGGCGCCTGCCTGCTGAGCGCGATGCTGGAGACGCCGCGCCGATGAGACGCTTCGCGCGCCAGCTGGCGGCCGGCGCCGAGCTGGTTGGCGCGGGCCGCGCCAGGTTCCGGCTGTGGGCGCCCTCGCGCCAGCAGGTCGGGCTCGAAATCGACGGCCAGCCGCCGATCGGGATGCGCTGCACGCCGGGCGGCTGGTTCGAGGCCGAGGGCGAGTGCGGCCCAGGCGCGCGCTACCGCTATCGGGTGAAGCCCGGCCTCAGCGTCCCCGATCCGGCCTCCCGACTGCAGGCCGACGACGTGCATGGCCCCAGCGTCGTGGTCGATCCAGCGGCCTACGCCTGGCGGCATGACGACTGGCTGGGCCGCCCCTGGCGCGAGGCGGTGATCTACGAGCTGCACGCCGGCCTGCTGGGCGGCTTCAGCGGCGTCGCCGAGCGGCTGCCGGCGCTGGCCGCCCTGGGCGTCACCGCGATCGAGCTGATGCCGGTGGCCGACTTTCCGGGGGCCCGCAACTGGGGCTACGACGGGGTGCTGCCCTACGCGCCCGACCGGGCCTATGGCGCGCCGGACGACCTCAAGGCGCTGGTCGACCAGGCCCACGGCCTCGGCCTCTGCGTGATCCTGGACGTGGTCTACAACCACTTCGACCCGGACGGGAACTACCTCGCCGGCTACGCGCCGGCCTTCTTCCGCGAGGACCGCACGACGCCGTGGGGCGGCGCGGTCGACGTGCGCCAGCCGGCGGTGCGGCGGTTCTTCATCGACAATGCGCTCTACTGGCTGATGGAATACCGCTTCGACGGCCTGCGCTTCGACGCCGTCCACGCGATCCCTGACCACGCCGACTTCCTCGACGCCATGGCCGCGGAGATCCGCGCCGCGGTCGAGCCCGGCCGCCAGGTCTGGCTGCTCCTGGAGAACGGCGACAACGACGCCGAGCCGCTGCGGCGCGGCTACGACGGCCAGTGGAACGACGACGTCCACCACGCCCTGCACGTGCTGCTGACCGGCGAGCGCGACGGCTACTACGGCGACTACGACCAGCCGGCGGCGCGGCTGGCGCGCGGCCTCGCCGAAGGCTTCATCTACCAGGGCGAGGGCTCGGCGCACGCCGGCGGGGCCGCCCGCGGCTCGCCCAGCGCCGACCTACCGGTCACCGCCTTCGTGGACTTCCTGCAGAACCACGACCAAGTCGGCAACCGGGCCTTCGGCGAGCGGCTGACCACCCTCGCCGACCCGGACGCGCTGCGGGCCGCCGTCGGCCTGCTGCTGCTCTCGCCGCACATCCCGCTGCTGTTCATGGGCGAGGAGGTCGGCGCGCGCACGCCGTTCCTGTTCTTCGCCGACCACGGGCCGGACCTCGCGGACGCGGTGCGGGAGGGCCGCCGGCGCGAGTTCGCCAGGTTCGCCCGCTTCGCCGACCCCGCCGAGCGGGCGCGCATCCCCGACCCCAACGCCCCGGCGACCTACGAAGCCTCGCGCCCCGAGCCCGGCCCGGACGCCGACGCCTGGCGGGCGCTCTACCGCGAGCTGCTGGCGCTGCGGGCCCGGCATGTCGCGCCGCGGCTGGACGGCGCGCGCAGCCTCGGCGCGGCGGCGATCGGCGAGCGGGCGGTGGCGGCGCGCTGGCGGCTCGGCGACGGCGCGGTCCTGGCGCTGGCGGCCAACTTCGGGACGGCGCCGGCGGCGCTTCCGTGGACGCCGGGAGCGCCGCTGACGGCGATCGGCGAGGCGTCGGCGGACGGCCGCATCGCCCCGCGCTCGTTCGCCGCCTGGCTGGCGCAGCCATGAGCGACGCGGCCCTGGAGGCGCTGGCGCGCCAGGCCGGCCTGCAGGTCGACTGGGTGGACGCGGGCGGCGCGGGCCGGCGGGTGTCGCCTGACACGCTGCGGCGGACGCTGGCGGCGCTGGGCGCGCCCGCCGGGTCGCCCGCCGAGATCGCCGAAAGCGAGGCGCGGCTCGCCGCCGAGCGCCGCGCGCCGCCGCTGGTCATCGCCGACGCCGGCCGCTCGTTCGAGGTGGCGGCGCAGGGCTCCGACCGGCGCGCGCGGCTGGTGCTCGAAGACGGCGAGGCGCGCGACGTACGGCTGCGCCGCCGCGCCGGACGCCTGCTGGTCCCGCCGATCCGGACGCCGGGCTACCACCGGCTGGAGATCGGCGACGCGCAGATCGCGCTGGCGGTGGCGCCGCGCAGGGCCTGCGATGCGGCCGACCTCTCGGGTGGGCGGCCGATCTGGGGTCTCGGCGTGCAGACCTACGCGCTGCGGGACGCCGAGGCCGCCGACGTCGGCGATTTCGGCGCGCTGGCCCGCTTCGCCGCCGCGGCGGGACGCGCCGGCGCCGACCTCGTGGCCATCAGTCCCGCCCACGCCCTCTTCGCCGCCGATCCCAGCCGCTACAGCCCCTATGCGCCGTCGACGCGGCTGTTCCTCAACCCGCTGCTCGCCGATCCGCGGACCCTGTTCCCGGACGCTGAGCCGCTGGCGGACCGCAGCGGCGGCGGCGCGCTGCTGGACTGGGCGGCCCTGTGGCCCGAGCGCCTGACGCGGCTGCAACGGCTGCACGCCGCCTTCAACCGCGACGGCGGCGATGCGCGGCGGGCGGACTTCGAGGCCTTCCGGCACGACGGCGGCGCCGAGCTGGAGAGCCACGCCCTGTTCGAGGCGCTGCACGGCCACTTCTTCCGCGAGCGCCAGGCCGGCGGCTGGCCGGATTGGCCGGCCGCCTACCGGTCGCCCGGCTCGCAGGCCGTGCGCGCCTTCGCAGCCGAGCACGCCGATGTGGTCGACTTCCACGTGTTCGCGCAGTGGCTCGCCGACCGCAGCCTGGCGGCGGCGCAGCGGGCGGCTCGCGAGGCGGGCATGGCCGTCGGCCTGGTCACCGATCTGGCGGTGGGGATGGACGGCGGCGGCAGCCACGCCTGGAGCCGCCCGGAGGACCTGCTGCAGGGCGTCAGCGTCGGCGCGCCGGCCGATCCGCTCGAGCCCAGCGGCCAGGACTGGGGCATCGCCGCCTTCTCCCCGGCCGGGTTGCGCCGCAGCGGCTACGGCGGCTTCCTGGCCACCCTGCGGGCGGCCATGCGCCATGCCGGGGGCGTGCGCATCGACCACGTGATGGGCCTTCGCCGCCTGTGGGTCGTGCCGCACGGCGCCTCGCCGGCCGACGGCGTCTACCTGACCTACCCGTTCGACGACCTGGTGCGGCTGCTGGCGCTGGAGTCGCGGCGCCATCGCGCGCTGGTGATCGGCGAGGATCTCGGCACCGTGCCGCCGGGGTTCCGCGCCCTGATGGCCCGTCGCGGATTGATGGGCCTGGAGGTGCTGTGGTTCGAGCGCACCGCCGCCGGCGCGTTCAAGGCCCCGCGCCGCTGGTCGCCGACCGCCACGGCGATGACCAGCACCCACGACCTGCCGACCGTGGCCGGCTGGTGGAGCGGCCGCGACATCGACTGGACCTACAGGCTTGGCCGCCGCTCGCCGTGGCCGTCCGAAGCGGCCGCGCGGGCGGGGCGCTCCCGCGAGCGCCGCTCGCTGTGGAGCGCGGCGCGGCGGGCCGGCTGCGCCTGCGGGCCGGTTCCAGGCCCCGACGCGACGGAGGCGGCGGTCGACGCCGCCGTGGCGCTGGTCGCGGCGACGCCCTGCCCGGCCGCCATCGTCCAGGCCGAGGATCTGGCCGGGCTGGCGGAGCAGCCGAACCTGCCGGGGACCATCGACGAGCACCCGAACTGGCGCCGCCGCCTGCCGCCGACCGAGAGCTTCTTCGGCGCGGCTCCCGTCCGCCGCCGGCTCGCCGCGCTGCGGGCGGCGCGGCCGCGCACCCCAGGCGCCGGCGCATGATCCCGCGGGCGACCTACCGGCTGCAGTTCCATGCCGGCTTCCCGTTCGCGGCGGCCATTCCGCTCGCGCCCTACCTGGCGCAGCTGGGCGTCAGCCACGTCTACGCCTCGCCGATCGCCACCGCCCGGACCGGCTCGGCGCACGGCTACGACGTCGTCGATCCGACCACGATCAACCCCGAGCTCGGTGGCGAGGCGGGTTTCCGCGAGCTGGCGGCGGCGCTGAAGGCGCACGGGCTCGGCCTGATCCTCGACATCGTGCCCAACCACCTGGCCGTCGGCCATGCCGACAATCGCTGGTGGAACGACGTGCTGGAGAAGGGCGAATCCAGCGACTTCGCGCAGCTGTTCGACATCGACTGGCGCGGCCCCGACCCGGCGCTGCAGGGCAAGCTGCTGGCCCCGTTCCTGGGCGCGCCCTACGGCGAGGCGCTGGCCGCCGGCGACGTGCGGCTGAAGCTGGACGAGGACGGCTCGTTCGCGGTCTGGGCCTACGACACCCACCGCTTCCCGATCCGCCGGCAGGACTACGACCACATCCTGGCGCAGGGCCTGGACTGGTTCGATCCGGCGGACCCCGAAGGGCGCGCGCGGCTGCACGCGCTGATGGACCGCCAGCACTGGCGGCTCGCCTGGTGGCGCACGGCCGGCGACGAGATCAACTGGCGGCGCTTCTTCGACATCACCACCCTGGCGGGCGTGCGGGTGGAGCGGTCGGACGCCTTCGAGCTGCTCCACGGCCTGCCGCTGCGGCTCTATGCGGAGGGACTGATCGACGGGCTACGGGCCGATCACGTCGACGGGCTGGTCGACCCGGGCAGCTACGGCCGCACGCTGCGCAACCGGCTGGCGCGGCTGCGGGAGGGCGAGCACGCCTACGTGGTGTTCGAGAAGGTGCTGGGCGAGGGCGAGACGTTGGCCCCGGACTGGGGCGTGGACGGCACCACCGGCTACGACTTCATGGACGAGGTCTCGCGCCTGCTGCACGACGGCGCGGGCTCCGCGGCGCTGGCCGGCTTCTGGTCGCAGGTGAGCGGCCGGCCGGCCTCCTTCGCCGCCGAGGAGACCGCCGCCCGGGGCCAGGTGCTGCTGACCATGTTCGGCGCGCAGCTGATCGCGGCGACCCGGGCGTTCCACGCGCTGGCCCGGCACGACCTCGCCACCCGCGACATCAGCCGCGGTGCCATCGAGCGGGCGCTGATCGCCATGGCGACGGGGCTGCCGGCCTACCGCACCTACGCCACCGCCGCCGGGATGCCCGACTGGGGCCGGCCGGTGCTGGAGCAGGACGTCGAGGCGGCGCAGGGGCTCGCGGCGCAGTGGGAAGCCCAGACGCTCGACCAGATCGCCGCCTGGCTGAAGGGCGAGGGCGAGCCGACGCTGCGCGGCGAGGCCGCGCGCCGCTGGCAGCAGCTCAGCGCGCCGGTGGCCGCCAAGGCGGTGGAGGACACCGCCTTTTATCGCTACGGCGCCCTGCTCTCGCGCAACGACGTCGGCTCGCATCCGGCCCGCTTCGCCGCCTCGATCGCCGACACCCACGCCGCGTTCGCCGCCCGCAGCGCCGCCTTTCCCCGCGCCATGCTGACCACCGCGACCCACGACCACAAGCGCGGCGAGGACGTGCGGGCGCGGCTGGCGGTGCTGAGCGAGGTCCCGCAGGTCTGGATCGAGGCGGCGCAGCGCTGGCGCCAGCTCAACGCGCCGCTGCGCAGCGGCGCCGACCTCGCTGTCGACCCTGGCGACGAGCTGATGCTCTACCAGACGCTGGTCGGCGCGTGGCCGCTCGACCCGGCGGAACGGGCGCCGGACGGGCTGGCGCAGCTCCGGGACCGGGTGGCCGGCTGGCAGGAAAAGGCGCTGCGGGAAGCCAAGCTGCGCTCGTCCTGGGCCGAGCCGGACGGGGCCTACGAGCAGCGCTGCCGCGCGTTCCTCGCCGCCCTGATGGACCCGGCGCGCTCGGCGCCGTTCCTGGGCGGCGTCAGCGAGTTCGTGGACCGGATCGCCGCGGCGGGCGCGCTCAACAGCCTGTCGCAGACTGTGCTGCGCTGCGCCGCGCCCGGCGTGCCGGACCTCTACCAGGGCGCCGAGCTCTGGGACCTGAGCCTGGTCGACCCGGACAATCGGCGGCCGGTCGACTATGCGGCGCGCCAGCAGGCGCTGGCGGCCGGGCGGTCCCCGGCCGACCTGGTCGGGACCTGGCGCGACGGGCGGCTGAAGCAGGCGATCCTGGCCCGCGCCCTCAAGGCCAAGGCGGGCAACGCGGCGCTCGCGGCCGGCGACTATCTCGCGCTGCCGGCGGCCGGCCCGCGAGCCAGCTCGGTGCTGGCGTTCGCCCGCCGCCAAGGCGCGCAGATGGCCGTGGTGGTGGCGGCGGTGCGCTGCGCCGAGGCGCTGCTCGGCAAGGCCACGCCGATGCCGGACGCGGACTGGTGGGAGGGGACCTGCGTCGCGCTGCCGGCGCCGTTCGCCGGCGCCGCCTTCGAGAATGCGCTGGACGGCGCACGCGCCGGCGGCCCGTCCCTGGCGCTGGAAGCGGTCCTGCGCCAGCTGCCGGTCGCGATCCTGGTCGCCGGCGATTGAGAGGCGGCCCGCCCGGCCGCGATGCGCTCACATCGAGCTTGCGAGCCGCAGCGGCGGCGGGCACATCAGGGCGATGAACGACCCGCTCGAGGCCATCTCGATCGACAACATCCGCCGCTGCCGGGCCGAGCTCGGCGACGCGATCGTCCGCACGCCGGTGCTGCAATGGCGCGGCGCGGCCGCGGCCCCGCTCACCGCCGGCGGGACCGACGTTTGGTTGAAGCTGGAGCTGTTCCAGCAGACCGGCACCTTCAAGGCGCGCGGCGCGCTCAACAGCGTCCGCAACCTCGACGCCGAAGGCCGGCGCAACGGCATCACCGCGGTGAGCGCCGGCAACCATGCCGTGGCCGCGGCCTTCGCCGCCCGCGAAGTGGGCGTTTCGGCCAAGGTGGTGATGATCAAGACCGCCAACGCGGCGCGGGTCGAGCGCGCCCGCAGCTACGGGGCGCAGATTGTCTTCGCCGACGACGGCCCGAGCGCCTTCCGCCTGGTCGACGAGATCGCCAGGACCGAGGGGCGCGCCATGGTGCACCCGTTCGAGGGGCCGCTGGTCGCCCAAGGGACCGGCACGCTGGGGCTGGAGTTGGCCGAGCAGGTCGAGGGCCTGGAGGCCGCGGTGATCGCCATCGGCGGCGGCGGCCTCTGCGGCGGCGCGGCGGCGGCGATCAAGCAGCTGGCGCCGGACTGCCAGGTGTTCGGCGTGGAGCCCGAGGGCGCCGACTCGATGAGCCGCAGCTTCGCGGCCGGCGCGCCGGTCACCCTGCCCTCGGTGTCGACCATCGCCGACAGCCTGGCCCCGCCGATGGCCCTGCCCTACGGCTTCGCCGCCTGCCGCCGCTATGTCGACGACATCGTCACGGTCAGCGACGCCGAGATCCGCGGCGCCATGCGCGCCCTGTTCGACGACCTGAAGCTGGCGCTGGAGCCGGCCGGCGCGGCCGCCACGGCGGCGGCGCTGGGGCCGCTGCGCGAGCGGCTGGCGGGCAAGACGGTCGGCATTGTCGTCTGCGGCTCGATCATCGACATCGACAGCTTCGCCGGCCACCTGCGCCAGGCGCCGTAGGACCGGCGCAGCGCCTTTCAGCAGCGCTCTGAACCCCGGCGCCGCGTCGCCCGTTCACTCCGTGACCCCGTGTCAAAGGAGACGGCGATGCCCCAGGGCGACAAGAGCAGCTACACCGACAAGCAGAAGCGCAAGGCCGAGCATATCGAGGACGGCTACGAGGACCGCGGCGTCAGCCACAACGAGGCCGAGCGGCGGGCCTGGGCCACGGTCAACAAGGAGTCCGGAGGCGGCAAGAAGTCCGGCTCGGGCCGCGGCAAGAAGGAAAACAACGCCTCGTCGCGCAAGGGCGGGCACAAGGGCGGCGCCAGCCAGTCGCACGCCAGCCGCTCGGCGGCCGCCAAGAAGGGCTGGGAAACCCGCCGCCACGAAGCCCACCACTGAGGCATGACTGGGCAGGGCTCTCCCGGCGACGGCTCGGCAGGCCGTGTCGTCATCGTCACCGGCGCGTCGGCCGGCATCGGCCGGGCGGTGGCGGCGCGCTTCGCCCGGGCGGGCGACCGCGTCGGGCTGATCGCCCGCGACGCCGAGGCGCTGGAGGCGGTGCGGCGCGAGTTGCAGCAGGCCGGCGCGGCGAAGGTGGCGCTCGCTCCCGCCGACGTCGCCGATGCGGATGCGGTGTTCGCGGCAGCCGAGCAACTTCAGGCCGAGCTAGGACCCGTCGACGTCTGGGTCAACGACGCCATGGAGACGGTGTTCTCGCCGCTGGCGCAGATGACCGCCGAGGAGTTCCGGCGGGTCACCGAGGTGACCTATCTCGGCTTCGTGCACGGCGTGATGGCGGCGCTGAAGACCATGCGCCCGCGCAACCAAGGCCGCATCGTGCAGATCGGCTCGGCGCTGGCCTACCGGGGCATCCCGCTGCAGTCCGCCTACTGCGGCGCCAAGCACGCCATCCGCGGCTTCACCGACTCGGTGCGCACCGAGCTGCTGCACGAGGGCTCCTCGGTCTCGATCGCCATGATCGACCTGCCGGCGGTGAACACGCCGCAGTTCGACTGGGCGCGGAGGCACACCCGCCGCCAGCCGCGGCCGATGGGCCGGCCGATCGAGCCGGAGGTGGTGGCCGACGCGGTGTTCAAGGCCGCCGCCGGCGGCTGGCGCGAATACTGGCTGGGCTGGCCGACGGCGCAGACCATCCTCGCCAACCTGCTGTGGCCCGGCGCGCTCGACCGCTATCTCGGCCGCAAGGCGGTCGCCGGCCAGCAGACCGACACGCCGGTCTCGCCGGATCGGCCGGACAACCTGGCGCGTCCCGTGGGTCCGCTGCACCGCACGCGCGGCTCGTTCAGCCAGGAGGCCGCGGCGGGAGCGGTGCTGATCCCGGCGCCGGTCGCGCGGTTTGCGGCGGCCGGCCTCGGCGCCCTCGCCTGCCTCGCGATCGGAGCCGCCCTCGCGCCGCTCACAGCTCGCCGCGCGCGGCCAACGCCTTGATGCGGTCGGCGGTGCGGCAGGCGATCGCCTGGATGGTCAGCGACGGGTTGACGCCGCCGACGGTGGGGAAGACCGAGCCGTCGCAGACCCAGAGGTTGGGGATGTCCCAGGCGCGGCAGTCGGCGTCGACCACGCTGTCGGCCGGGCTCGCGCCCATCCGCGCCGTGCCGTTGAGGTGGCAGGTGTCGTCGGTCTCGTCGAACAGCTCGCCGACGCCGGCGGCGGCCAGGCTCTCGCGCATGAAACCGAGCGCGTGCTCGATCATCCGCCTGTCGTTGTCGCAATAGGCGTAGGTGACGCGGGCGACCGGCAGGCCGAAGCGGTCTTTTTCGTCCGCCAGGGTGACGCGGTTGCGCTCCTGCGGCAGGCACTCGCCCACCATCTTCAGCCCCACCTGGTGGTTGTAGCGCTGCATCTCGTCGATCAGCCGCTGGCCCCAGAGCCCGCGCTTGGCGTGGATGCCGGCGGCCACCACCGGCAGCGTGCCCTGGCTCATGTAGCAATAGCCGCCGAAGAAGTCCTTGCGGTCCTCGTAGTTCCAGTGCTCGCAGAGCGAGAGCGACGGCGGGCTCTTGTAGGAGCGGATCTCGCGCTCGTGCATGCCCCAGACCGCCTGGTTTGACTGCACCATCAGGTTCTTGCCGACCAGGCCGGACGAGTTGGCGAGCCCGTCGGGGAAGCGCGGGCTGGCGGAATTGAGCAGCAGCCTCGGCGTCTCGATCGCATAGCCGGCCACCACCACGTTCCTGGCCCGCTGGAAGCGCCAGGCGCCGTCGCGGTGGTAGTGGACGCCGGTCGCGCGGCCGCGCTCGTCGTGCTCGATGCGGCCGACCATGGCCAGGTCGCGGACCTCGGCTCCGGCCGCCAGCGCCCGCGGCAGCCAGGTGACCAGCACGCTCTGCTTGGCGTTGGTGGCGCAGCCGATCACGCACATGCCGCGGTAGACGCACGGATGCGCGAGGCCCCGCGGCGCCGACAGCGTCGCCATCGGCGTCGTGGTCCACTTCACCCCCAGCGCCTCGGCGCCCTGCGCCAGCACCTGGGCGGCGGCGTTGAGCTGATGCGGCCGGTAGGGGTAGCGCGGCCGGCGTGGACCCCAGGGGTAGGTGAGCGGCCCGCTGATCTTCAGCGCCTGCTCGACCTCGGCGTAGTAGCGCCACATCTCGCGCCAATCGAGCGGCCAGTCGGCGCCGTAGCCCAGCTTGCTGCGCGCCTTGAACCACTCCGGCCGGAAGCGCAGCGACACCATGGCGAAGTGCACGGTCGAGCCGCCGACCGACTGGCCGGAATTGTTCGAGCCGAGCTGGATCGGGTCGTCACCGTCGACGATCCGCTCGTCGGTCCAATAGAGCTTCGACTGGTGGCGTTCGTCGGAGGCGAAGTCCTCCAGCGGCCGCCAGTAGGGGCCGACGTCCAGGGCCACGACGCTGAAGCCGTATTCGGCGAGCTTGCAGGCCAGCGTGCCGCCGCCGGCCCCCGCGCCGACGATGGCGAAGTCGACCTCTTCGTCGTCGGAATACTGGCGCATCGGCGTCCAGCCGCCGACGCGGAACACGTCGGGCGCCCGCCCGCCCGTGGCCCTGATCTGGTCAGCTGCGTCCGACACGCCGGTTCTCGCGTAACGCCTGGTCTTCCCGTCCCGGCCGGGCCTCGGAGGCTTCCCACGGATCGCGGCGGTCGAAGTCGGTGCGCACATAGCCGCGCGGCGCCGCCGGGCCGCCGAAACCGATCTCGTTCCAGGCGACGGGATGGGCGTAGTAGGCGCTGACGATGTCGGGGATGATGCGCTGGTTGAAGAACAGCGCCGGCTGCATGCCGCCCCAGGCGTCGCCCATCAGGTAGCCTTCCTGGGTGGCGGTCAGCAGCCCGTCCTGCTCGGCGGGCGCCAGCGCATCGAAGCTGCGGCCATGGCGCGCCGCCGCCTCCGCGTCGAGCGCGGCGAGCCCGCGCCGCCAGGCCTCGCCCATCGGCGGCATGCGGGCGTCGCGGTAGCCGTCGCTGCCGCCCGCCGCCATCTTCTCGTCGATCATCGCGGCGACGGGCGCAGGCTGCGGCCGGTCCGGCGGCTGTGGGACGATGCGGGCGCAGACGGCCTTCAGGGTCCGCCACTCGGCGTCGGTGAAGAAGGCGTGGGCTTCCGGATCGATGGCGAGGCGGGCGTCGACGACCGCCCGGGTCTGGTCGTTCCAGGAGGGCGTGCCGCGCTTAGAGAGCACGTCGTAGCCGGGGAAGCGCTCAGTCATCGCGCGCCTCCGGCCGCAGCGACAGGGCTGCCAACCCCGCCAGCGCCAGGCCGGTGAAGCTGGGCGGGGCCGGCAGCGGCGGGCCGTCGATGACGTTCTGGCGCCAGTTGCGCCAGCCGCCCATGGCGCGCTGCACGCCGAAGGCGTGGAAGCCGACGCCCGCCACGCCGAGCCCGGCGGTGATCCACAGCCACGTCCGCGCCAGCCGCCCCAGCGGCTTCGACGGGGCCAGGGTCGCCGCGCCGAGCAGCCCCGCGGCGACCGGCGGCAGGGTCACCGGCAGCACCATCGCCGGATTCTGGAAGGCGCCGCGGAAGTGCAGCAGGCCGGCCTCGCCCACCGTGCCGGCAAGGCCGATGGCGCTGGTCGCCGCCAGCAGCCGCTCGGCCGGGACGCCCAGCACCTCGCCGTCCTCGCGGACCTTTTCGGCGATGCGGCCGAGCAGCCCGGAGAGCAGCAGGGCGACGGGCGCGCCCATCGGCGCGCCGTAGAAGAGGTTGTGCCAGGAGAGCCTGCCCGGCCGCTTGCCGACGTTGTAGGCGTGGAATCCCAACCCCACCGCGCCGACCAGGGCCGCCAGCGCGTAGACCCCGTCGCGGCCCGGATGGCGCCGGCCGCGCGGGTCGGCCGCGCCCATCAGGCTGGCCGCCAGCGTCAGCGCCGCGGCGCCCAGCGGCGCGACCATCGCCGGGTTGCGGAACGAGCCGCGGTAGTGCTCGACGCCGCTGTCCGCCAGCACCGAGAGCGCCAGCAGCGCGGCGGCGAGATTGGTCTGGCGTCCCGCCGCCGTGGCTGTCTCGGCCCGCCGCATCACAGCCCTCCCGCCACCCGGAAGCGCTCGGCGTCCGGGGTTTTGAAGGCGAGGCCGTGGCCGGGCCGATCGAGGTCCGGCGCGATGGCGCCGGCCTTGGCGACCGGCGCGCCGTCGAACAGCAGCTGCTCGATGCGCACGTGGTCGTGGAACCACTCCAGGTGCCGCAGCCGGTGCGCCGCGCAGGCGACGTGCCGGTGCAGCGCCGGCGCGCAGTGGCCGGAGAGGTCGACGTGGTGCGCTTCGCACAGCGCCGCCACCTCCAGGAAGCCGGTGATCCCGCCGCAGCGCGTGACGTCGGCCTGCAGCACGTCCACGCAGTCGGCGTCCAGCAGCCGGCGCGCGTCGTCGAGGGTGAAGACGTACTCGCCGGCGGCGACGTCCATGCCGGCCGGCGCGCCCTCGCGCACCAGTCTGAGGCCCGCCGGATCGTCGGAGGTGACCGGCTCCTCGAACCAGCGGATGTCGGCGCCACGGCAGCGCTCGGCGAGCGCCAGCGCCTGGCGGGCCGAGAAGGCGCCGTTGGCGTCGACGAAGAGGCCGCGCTCGCCGATCGCCGCCTTGGCGACCTCGATGCGGCGCGGATCGTCGGCCGGATGGCTGCCGATCTTCATCTTCACCCAGGCGCAGCCGTCGCGCTCGGTCCAGGCGGCGAACTGGTCGCGCAGCTGCCCGTCCGAGTAGGTGGTGAAGCCGCCGCTGCCGTAGATCGGCGCGGCGTCGCGCCGGCGGCCCAGCAGCGAGGCCAGCGGCAGGCCGGCCCGCTGCGCCTTCAGGTCCCAGAGCGCGGTGTCGACGGCGGAGATGGCGCAGGCCGCCAGGCCCGAACGGCCGAGGTTGCGCACCGCCCGCTGCATCGCTTCCCAGGCGCCGGCGACGTCGTCGGCCTCGCGGCCGACCACGACGCTCGCTAGCGCGCCGCCGATCAGCGCCACCAGGCAGGCGTCGGCGTAGGTGTAGCCTAGGCCGAGGCGCCCGCCGCCGCGGACGTGGACGACCACCAGGGTGGTGGCGTCCCAGGCGAACGTGCCGTCGGCCTCGGGGGCGTCGGTCGGTATGCGGTAGGCGGCGGCGGCGAGGCTCTCGACGGCCGCCCGGACCCGGGCGGACATGCTACTCCTTGTCGCCGGGCAGCAGCGCGCCGACCAGCTGGCGGGCCGCCCCGACGATCATGTTGGCCTCGTCCGGATCGCCCTTGGCGACGGTCCTCGAGAGCTTCACCGCCTCGTCGAAGGTGATGTGCGGCGGCAGCGGCGGCACCTCCGGGTCGGTCTTGACGTTGATCACCACCGGCCGGTCCGAGGCCAGCGCCGCGTCCCAGGCCGCGCCCATGGCGTCGGGCTGGTCGACGTAGATGCCGCGCAGCCCGATCAGTTCGGCGAACTGGTGGTAGGGCACGTTGGGGATCTGCTGCGAGGCGTCGAACTTCGGATCGCCCTCCATCACCCTCTGCTCCCAGGTGACCTGGTTGAGGTCCTCGTTGTTGAAGACGCAGCAGATCCAGCGGTGATCCAGCCAGGTGCGCCAGTACTTCGCCACCGTGATCAGCTCGGCCATGTTGTTCATCTGCATGGCGCCGTCGCCCACCAGGGCGATCACCGGCCGGTCCGGATGGGCGTACTTGGCGGCGATGGCGTAGGGCACCGCGGCGCCCATCGAGGCGAGGCCGCCGGAGAGCGAGGCCTTCATGCCGCGGCGAATCTTCAGGTCGCGCGCATACCAATTGGCGCAGGAGCCGGAGTCGCTGGTGAGGATCACGTTCTCCGGCAGCCGCGGCGACAGCTCCCAGGTGACGCGCTGCGGATTGACCGGATGGGCAGGCTGCATCGCCCGCTGCTCCAGCAGCTTCCACCACTTGCCCATGTGCTCGGCGATCTGGCCGCGGAAACCCTTATCGGGCTTGGCCTCCAGCAGCGGCAGCAGCGCCTTCAGCGTCTCGGCCGCGTCGCCGACCAGGTTCACCTCCATCGGGTAGCGCAGCGAGAGCATGTCGGGCGCGAGGTCGATCTGCACCCCGCGCGCCTGGCCCTCCTTGGGCAGGAACTCCGAGTACGGAAAGCCGGAGCCGACCATCAGCAGCGTGTCGCAGGCCATCATCAGGTCATAGCTGGGCTTGGTGCCGAGCATGCCGATCGAGCCGGTGACCCACGGCAGGTCGTCGGGCAGCACCGCCTTGCCGAGCAGCGCCTTGGCGGCGCCGGCCTGCAGCTTGTCGGCGACGGCGATCACCTCCTCGGTGGCGCCGAGCGCGCCGGCGCCTACCAGCATCGCCACCCGCTTGCCGCTGTTCAGCACCTCGGCGGCGCGGCGCAGGTCCACGTCTTCGGGCACGGTGCGCGGCTTGGAGAAGCCGACCCCGGAGTGCACCGTGCCGTGCTTGCGGGCCGGCTCCTCGAACGGCAGCTCCTGCAGGTCGTTGGGCAGGATGATCGCCGTCACCCGCCGCTCGCCGAGCGCGATGCGGATAGCGCGATCGACCAGGTGGCGCACCTGCGCCGGGGCCGAGGCCTGCGCCACGAAGGCGCCGGCGACGTCCTTGTAGAGGCTGAGAAGGTCGACCTCCTGCTGATAGTGGCCGCCGATGGCGGTGCGGGCCTGCTGGCCGGCGATCGCCAGCACCGGCTGGTGGTCGAGGCGGGCGTCGTAGAGGCCGGTCACCAGGTGCGAGGCGCCCGGTCCCGAGGTGGCGATGCAGACCCCCAGCTCGCCGGTGAACTTGGCGTAGGCGGAGGCCATGAAGGCGGCCATCTCCTCGTGCCGCGCCTGCACGAACTCGATCTTGCCCTTGGCCCGGTTCAGCGCCCCGAAGACGCCGTTGATGCCGTCGCCGGGATAGCCGAAGATTCGCCTGACGCCCCAGGCATGCAGGCGCTCGACGAGAAAATCCCCCACCGTCTGGGACATGGCGACGCTCCGCGGCTTTTCGTGTTGGCAGCGCCATCGGGGAGGCCGGGCGCTCGTAAGCAGAACCGTTCGGGACCGCGTCTGTTCCGAACACTGAGCGCCGGCGGGCCCTACTTCTGCCGCGGCGGTTTCAGTCCCTCGCCGGCATGGCTGACGCGGCCGGCGCGCTGGTCGCGGACGGCCTGGACGAGGGTGCGGGCGGCGTTGCGCACCTCCTCCTGGATCGCCGTGTCGGCGTCGAGGGACTCGTGGCTGGTGGCGTAGGGCTGCCAGTAGCCGATGTAGCGGTCGAGCTCGGCCTGTGAGCCGGCGGGGCTCAGCTGCATGAAGCAGAGCCAGTCGGAGATGCTGCGGCGCACGTTCTCCGCCCCCTCGACGTCGCCGTGCACCACGCAGGCGAACATCCGGCCCGAGAGATGGCGCGGGTAGTCCCAGCCGGCCAGCTCCAGCGCCTTGGCTTCCTTGGCGTGCTTGCCGTGGGTGCTGGTGGGATCGGGATTGCCGCCGTCGGCGCAGACCAGCCGGTCCATCATCAGCTTCAGCGGCGAGGACACCTGGTACCAGTTCACCGGCGTGACGATCATGATCCCGTGCGCCTCGACCCACTTGGGGTAGATCTCGTTCATCCAGTCGCCAGTCTGGCCCAGCGAGTAGTTGGGGTAGCAGGAGCAGGGCCAGTGACAGAGCGCCGCCGCGGTCGAGAAGCAGGCCTTGCACGGATGGATGTGCCGTCCGTATTCGGACGTCAGCCGGCTCAGCTCCAGGTGCTCGGTGGTCGTGTCGTCCGCCGCCAGCGCCTCGCGGGCCAGCTCGGCCAGCCGATAGGACTTGGAGACCTCGCCGGGGCAGGTGTGCTCGCTGCGGCTGGAGGCGCTGATCAGCAGCACGCGGATCGGGCCGGCCGGATCGTCGTGCCGGGCCTGCGCCGCGTCCACCGCCGCCTTGGCCGCCACCCAGTCGGTCGCCAGCTGGTAGTCCGGGTCGGCATAGCCCGGTCCGGCCCTCACCGTGTGCGGGCTCTTGCGGCTGGCGCTGTAGGCGTCCCAGGCCGCGCCGGCGACGCGGTCTAGCTCGGCGCGCAGCGGATCGAAGGCGGTGTCGACGTAGGCCGCCAGGAAGCGCTGGCGGAACGTCGCCTCGTCGAGCCGCGGGCTGGGGCTGCCCTTGCGGGGCTCGGGCGTTGGCGTCGGCATCAGCTCCTCGTTCGCGACCGTGTCGGCCTGCACAACCCGAAAGCCGCAGGTCGGTTGCGGTCGGATGGGCCGGGACGGCGGCGCACGCGCCGCGGAGTTTGCGGCCGCGCTGAAACACGCCGGGTCCCAATTTCGTTTGATCTGGCGGAACGCCGGCGACGGGGCCGGCGGACCGGCGGCGTTCACAGGTGGACAGGAAAAAGCCCGCGATACCCGAGCCAGCCACGACCGGCCCCTTGCCGGGCAAGGGCCGTGGCGACGCCGAGGTGCGCGGCGCGCGCCCGCCGCCGGTGGCCTCGCCCCTCCCCGGCCCGGAGCTGACCGACGATCTGCCGGCCCAGCCGGGGCCGGGCGCGACCGAGCCCAGGCCCGGCAAAGCACGTCCGGCGCGCAAATCGAACCGGGCCGGCTAGCTGTGGAGCCTCAACAGGTTGTCCTCGGTTAGGGCGAGGCGGCTGATAGGTGTCTGAGACTTTATCCCGCCGTGAGGTCGATGCCAGTTGTATCGGTGCAGCCATCCGGGCAGCGCTGCGGCTCGGTGGTCGGTGCTGGGGTAGGCCTGAGCGTAGGCCCACTCGCGCAAGGTGGTCTGGACGAAGCGCTCGGCTTTGCCATTGGTCCTGGGCGTGTAGGGCTTGGTGAAGATGTGCTTGAGCCCGAG
>DASXEN010000001.1:0-9140 GCA_036490095.1 Caulobacteraceae bacterium | reverse complement strand
GTCCGCGTCGAGGTAGCCGACGTCGCCGACCGTGCTCATGGCCCCGTCGGCCGAGCGGGCTTCGCGGGTCTTCTCGGGGTCGTGGAAATATTCGAACGGGGTCGCGGTCCTGAACCAGATGGTCCCCGCCTCGCCGGCCGGCAGCGGCTGCATCGCCTCGTCCAGGATATGCAGGTCGCCCAGCACCACCTTGCCGACCGTGCCCGGATGGGCGAGCCACTCGTCCGACTCGCAGGCGGTGAAGCCGAGCCCCTCGGTGGCGCCGTAGTATTCCTGGATGATCGGGCCCCACCAGTCGATCATCTGTCGCTTCACCGGCATCGGGCACGGGGCGGCGGCGTGGATGACCACCTCCAGCGACGAGTGGTCGTAGCGGCGGCGCGCGTCCTCAGGCAGCTTCAGCATGCGTGAGAACATGGTCGGCACCAGCTGGCTGTGGGTGACGCGGTGGCGCTCGACCAGGGCCAGGTAGGTCTCGGCGTCGAAGTGCTCCATGATCACCGCCGTGCCGCCGACCCGGATGGTGGAGGCGATCGCCGCCTGCGGGGCCGAGTGGTAGAGCGGCGCCGGCGAGAGGTAGACCATCCCCTCGCGGTAGCGCCACAGGCCGATCAGGAAGTCGAACAGCGGCAGCGCCTGCTCCGGCGGCTGCTCCGGCAGCGGGCGGATGATCCCCTTCGGGCGGCCGGTGGTGCCCGACGAGTAGAGCATCGGCGTGCCGAGCGACTCGTCCGGGATCGGCGTCTCCGGCAGGCCCGCCAGCGCCGCCTCGTAGCCGAGGATGCGCCCGCCCTCACCCGGTCCGTCGACCACCAGGCAGTGCGTCACCTGCGGCGCGGCCTGCAGCGCCTGGCGCGCGATCTCCAGCTTCGCCGCCGAGGTGATCAGCACCGTCGAGCGGCTGTTCTGCAGCAGGTAGGCGACCTCCTCGGGGCCGAGGTAGGAGTTGATGCAGGTGTAGTAGAGGCCGGCCCGCTCGCCGGCCGCGCACGCCTCGACGTAGCGCGGGTGGTTCTCCATGAAGATCGAGTAGTGGCCGAGCCGCGCGAGCCCGGCCCGGCGCAGGAAGTGGGCGAGCCGGTTTGAGCGCCGGTCCAGCTCGGCGTAGGTCACGGCCTCGCCGGAGCCCGCCATGACGAAGGCGGGCTGGTCCGGCCGGACCTTGGCCTGGGCTCCCGGATGCACCCCGCCCCCCGCGACGGCCGCGCCGGCCCTTACGGGTCGATGCGGGCCTGGGCGTAGCCGCTCAGCACCTGGACGCCGTCCTGGTTGACGGTGGAGACGTCGAGGTCGACCAGCTTGTGGCCGCCCGCCTCGGTGATCTCCTTGACCGTCGCGGTGGCGTCCAGGGTGTCGCCCGGCCAGACCTGGCTGGTGAAGCGCACGCCGTACTTGGTCAGCCGCGCGTCGCCCACGTAGTCGGTGAGCATCTTGCCGGTCATGCCCATGGTCAGCATGCCGTGGGCGAACACCGAGGGGTAGCCGGCCACCTTGGTGGTGAAAATCTCGTCCGTATGCAGCGGATTGTAGTCGCCGGAAGAGCCCGCGTACTGAACGATCTGGGTGCGCTTCAGGTCTTCGACGATGCGGGCGGTGTGGGCGTCGCCCACCTTCAGCTTCGAGGCGGAAAGGGCCATGGCGCTTACGCCTCCTCTTTCTTGGTTTCGCCCCGGGCTGCTTCACCAGCCGCTTCACCCTGGGCCGGGTCGACCGGCCGCTCGGTGCGCACGCCGACCGAGCGGGCGGTGATCACCAGCTCGCCCGCCTGGTCGCGGTATTCGGTGACGCTCTCGGAGAACACCAGCTTGCCGGAGCGGCGGCCTTCCTTCTCCCAGGTCTTGCCGGGCAGGTTGGCGGCGGTGAGCACGTCGCCGGGCTTCAGGTGGCGATGGTATTCGAAGTGCTGCTCGGCATGGAGGCCGCCACCGCCGCCCCCTCCCCCGCCGCCGCCGCCGCCACCGCCGGAGCGCACGACGCCGGTCGGGTTCTTGCCGGAGCCAAACCACGGCTGGCCGATCTTGGGCCGCAGGAAATAGTCGGGGTCGAACTGGGCGCTGGCCTGGGCGAAGGTCGGCGGGGCGATGACGCTGCCGGCCTCCGTGCCCTTGGCGTAGTCGGCGTCCGCATAGACCTTGTTGTCGTCGCCGACCGAGCGGGCGAACATCAGGATGTGGCTGGCTTCGACGGGGAATTGTTTGGCGGCCATGGCTTCCTCTCGGATCCGCGCCTCTGGCAGGCGTCTTGCCGACCACCCAAGCGGCCTTCCCGTGCGGACGTCAAGCGGCGACTGGCGCCCTCCGGCTAGGCCCCGTCGAGCGGGCAGTAGTTGGTCTGCGGGATCTGGCTGGAGACCGGCGGGTCCGGATAGTACTGGGTGTTCTGCTGCACGCCGACCGCCGCCGCCTGCCCGCTCAGCAGCTCGATCAGCTTCAGCGACTCGTCGAGCCCCGAGGAGATGCCGCCGCCGGTGAGCCGGTTGCGGTCCAGCGCGTAGCGCGGGAAGCCGTCGGCCAGGTTCACCTTCGGATAGCTCTGCTGGAAGCAGGGGATGAAGGCCCAGTGGGTGGTGATGGTGTAGCCGTCCAGCAGCCCGGCGGCGGCGAGCAGCAGCGCCCCTTCGCAGACCGAGCAGACGTACTTCACCTCCCCGGCCTTCTTGCGCAGGAAGCCGAGGTAGGCGGGGTCCTTCATCCGCGGGTTCAGCGCCGACGGCGCGCCGCCCGGCGTCCACAGCGCGTCCCACTTGCCGGCCCCGGAGAAGGAGGTCTTCACCTCGACGTGCAGCGGTATGTTCGAGGGCTTCGGGGCCGGGTTCTGCTGCGCGTTGCAGGCGATCAGGCCCGGCTTTTCGGCCACCAGCTCGACCTCGTAGCCGGCCCAGTTGAACATCTCCCAGGGGCCGGCCACGTCCAGCAGGTCGAAGCCCGGGTAGACGGGCATGCCGATCTTCATGCGGCCGGCCTCCCTACTCGGCGGCCTGGGCGGGCGCGTAGACGTCACGCACCTGCAGCCGGAAGAGCTGCTTGGTGCCGCTGACCGTGCCCAGGGCGGCGACGTGGGTGTGGCTCATCGGCCCGTCGTGGGTGCGCAGCTCGATCTCGTAGTTCGGCGGCGCGCCCTCGGCCAGCGCCTGCGGCAAGGCGAAGTGGGCCTTCACCTCCAGGTGGGTCTGGCAGTTGGCGCAGCCGGCGACGGTCCAGCGGCTGAGCACCGCCTCGGTGCCGATGCGCAGGCGCTTGCCGTCGTGGTTGACGTAGGCGTTGATCAGGAACGAGCCGCGGATGGCGCCCCGGTTGATCGCCGACACGGCCAGGATCTTGGCCGGCGGCGGCTTCACCGACAGCGCGTCGAGCCTGGCGCCCGGCTCCAGCGACCCGGGGCCGTAGGTGACGCCCAGCTGCTTCTCGATGTTGACGCAGTCGCGCGAGGTGTAGGTCTTGCCGTCGGCCTTCTTGAACGGGGCCAGCAGCGAGTCCATGCCCAGCCAGGTGCCGCCGGCGACGCCCGGCGTCGGCCCCTGGTTGTCCACCGAGTTGGTGCCCGGATAGCCCTCGATGATGTCGAGGTGGTCGGTGTGGCCGTTCTTCTGCTGCCACAGCCAGAACATCCGGTCGATGAAGCAGTGGTGGAAGTAGAACAGCGGGTCGAGCCCGGCGGTGTCGTTCTCGCCCATGTCGCCGTTGGCGCCCTCGACCGGCGAGTCGTCGCCGGCGTTGGCGCCGGTCGCCACGTCGTAGCCGCCGCAGGCCAGGTGGATGGCGTTGTGCGGCGACTCGACCGGGGTGACGACGCCGTTCGGATTGTCCTCGTTCCACTGCGCCGCCGAGGTGGTGTTGGAGAAGGCGGTGTAGTTCGGCGCGTCGAGGCAGGCCTGGTAGGCGGCCTTCTCGTTGGTCGGGATCACCTGGCCGTCGACCGTGATCGAGGAGGTGAGCCAGTTGACGATGTTGCCGTTGAGGATGCCGACGTTGGCGGCGTAGTCGGGATATTTGGCGTTGTGCGCCTTGGTCGCCGCCTGGTCGGCCGGCGTGCCGACGAGGCCGGAGAGCGGATAGCGCACCGTCTCGTAGCCCAGCGGCTTGGAGTAGTTGGGATCGTCGCCGTTGATGTTGTCGGTGATCTGCTTGGTGAACACGAACGAGCGGATCGGATTGGGGATGCTCTGGCCGTCGAGGGTGACGAACTCGTCGGTGAGCGCCTTCGGCAGGCCGCCCGAGGTCGAGGCGTCGCTGCACTCGTCCCAGTAGGCCATGGTCACGTCCCCGCAGCCGTGGACGCTGCGCAGCGCATCCTCCAGGCGCAGCATGTAGACGCGGTGCCAGGTCGGGAACAGCACGTTGCCGTGGTTGCAGTAGCCGCCCCACCAGGCGCTGTTGCCCCAGCCGGCGCCGCGGAACGGCTCGCCGTGGTAGCCGCCGATCATGAAGAACGAGTTGGGGTCGTCGGCCGGCAGCTCCTTGATGCCCTTCCAGGCCCGCCACAGGTTCTCCAGGGGCTTCTTGTCGCCCTTGTCGTAGGCCGCCTGCAGATCCTCCAGGGACCTGCGAACCCTCAGCTTGCCCTTGTCGCTCATCGTCAGCCTCCCACGCCGCCGCGGGACGACCGCGCGCGCCCCTCGCAACTGCCGGGTGATTGTGCCCGAATGCACCCGCCGCCGAAAGGGGCGCGCGCGGCGAAAATTCTACGGGTGGGCGGCGGGCGGCCGGCCCATCACCCAGCGGCAGACGAGGCCGATCGGCAGGCCGAAGGCGAACAGGTGGACGCCGAAACTGAGCGAGAACAGCACCAGCGAGTTCGGGAAAGCAAAGCCCAGCGCCGAGAGCGGGATGACCACGAAGTTCATCACCAGGTAGACCGGCACGCCGTAGAGGATGCCCATCAGCGCCGGGCGGCGCAGCAGCAGCGTCCAGCGCGTCGCCGCCAGGGCGTAGAGGCCGGCCGCCACCACCGAGATCAGCGTGTGGAAGCAGACCCCGAGCCCGGCCGAGCCCAGGCCGCCGCGCAGCGCCGCGCGGCCGAGCGCGCCGGCGGCGATGCCCTGGAACACCCGCACCGGCGACGCGCCCAGGAGGCCCTGGATCGGCAGCACCACCAGCATCTCGACCACCGCCGCGGCGAGGCCCGCCGCGATCGCCGCCGTCAGGATGGTCCGCCAATCCGTCCGCATGTCGCCGCCCTCTCGCCCGTCGTTGTGCCCAAAGGCTACGTCCGTTAGCGCCACCGCGCCATGGACCCCGTCAGCATCCGCGCGCGGGGCTCAGCGGCGGGCGAAGTTGGCGATGTCGCTGGCGGTGTCGCGGCTGATGTCGGGGCAGCAGATGGCGAAGACCTCGGTGCCGTGGATCGTGCCCATCACCTGCCGGCAGCGCGCCGCCACGCCGGCCTGCAGCAACAGGCGGTAGAAGGCGATGCCTTCGTCGCGCAGCGGGTCGCACTCGTTGACGCTGATGACGGTGGGCGGCAGGCCCTTCACCTCCTCGACGCTGGCGAACCCCGGCCACGCCAGCGGGTCCTTGGCCTGCAGCGCCTCGACGCCGTAGGCCAGCGCGCCGCGGTTGTTGTGCAGATCGAGGAGGATGCCGTTGTTCTCGGTCGACGAGGGATATTGCGCCTGCGGCCACTGGCCGGCGATGTAGGGGCAGAGCGCGTAGAGGCCCTTGACCAGGCCGAGTTCGCCGTCGCGCTTCAGCTTCAGGCCGGTGGCGAGGGTGAGGTTGCCGCCGCCGCTCTCGCCGGCGACGACGATCCTGGCCGGGTCGATCTTCAGCGCCGCATGGCTGGCCGCCAGCCACTTCAGCCCCGAGACGCAGTCGTTGAGCCCGGCCGGATAGGGCGCGACCTCGGGCGCGGACGAGGCCATCAGGCAGTTGCGAAAGTCGACCATGGCCACCGCCACGCCCTGGGCGGCGATGATCTTGCCCCAGGCCCGGTACATGCCGTCGAAGGCCGACATCGACTGCATGCCGCCACCGTGGATGTAGTAGACGCACGGCAGGAGGGCGTCGCCTTCCGGGCGGATGAACTGGACGTCGATCCGGTTGCCGTCGGGCTGCGAGGTGAAGGTCTCGGTGCGGATGGAGAGGCCGGCCGAAGGCGCGACCTGCTCGTTGTCCATCGCCGCCATCATGGCCGTCTGGGCCTCGGCGCGGGCCTTGGCTTCCGGGCTCGACACCTCGGCCAGCAGCTGTTCGCGATCCTTCGCGTCGCCGATCGGCGGCATGTCGGGCCATGCCCCCATCACCGCCTTGATGCGCGGGTCGATCCTCGGATCCTGGACGAGTTTGGTGGCCACGGCGTCTCGCTCCCCCTCGGGCTGTCGCAGCCGGTTAGACGCGGCGCCGCCAGAGCGGTCAAGCAGGCCCGACGCGGCGATCCGCTTGACCGGGCGCTCGGCGCCGGCGCGTAGATGCGGCGGGCGTCACCGGGGGAACAGCCGATGCGGACCGAGCGGATCGACTTCGTGGGCGCCAGGGGCCAGCGGCTGGCGGCCAGGCTCGACCGGCCGGACGGCGCGGCCCACGCCTACGCCCTCTTCGCCCACTGCTTCACCTGCAACAAGAGCTCGAAGGCGGCGGTCTGCATCAGCCGCGAGCTGGCCGCGCTGGGCGTCGGCGTGCTGCGCTTCGACTTCACCGGGCTCGGCGAGAGCGACGGCGAGCTGGCGCCGTTCTCGTCCAACGTCGACGACGTGGTCGCCGCGGCGGCGCACATGGCGTCGCTGGACGCCGCGCCGGCGCTGCTGATCGGCCACAGCCTCGGCGGGGCGGCGGTGCTGGCGGCCGCGGCCGAGATCGGCTCGGCGAAGGCGGTCGCGACGCTGGGCGCGCCCGGCGATCCGGCGCACGTGCTGAAGCTGCTCGGCGACAGCCTGACCCGGATCGAGCAGGACGGCGCGGCGCAGGTGACGATCGGCGGGCGGCCGTTCGCCATCGACCGCGCCTTCGTCGAGGACGCGCGCATGCACGACCTGCCGGCGCGCATCGCCGGCCTGCGCAAGGCGCTGCTGGTGCTGCATTCGCCGATCGATGCGGTGGTGGGCATCGAGAACGCCTCGGAGATCTTCCTGGCGGCCCGGCATCCGAAGAGCTTCATCTCACTCGACCAGGCCGACCACCTGTTGCTGAAGCCGCAGGACGCCGACTACGCCGCCGGCGTGATCGCCGCCTGGGCCAGCCGCTACGTCGGCGCGGCCGCGGATCGGCCGGCGCAGGCGCCGGGCGGCGCGGTGCTGGTGGAGGAGACCGGGGCTGGCAAGTTCCAGGTGCAGGTCAGCGTGCACGGAACCCGCTTCGTCGCCGACGAGCCGGCCGACGTCGGCGGGCTCGGAAGCGGACCCAGCCCCTACGAGCTGGTGGCCGCGGGGCTGGGCGCCTGCACCTCGATGACGCTGCGCCTCTACGCCGACCGCAAGGGCTGGCCGCTGCAGCGCACCCGTATCGCCGTGACGCACGAGAAGGTCGCCGGCCAGGCGCCCGCCGACGTTTTCGACCGCAGGATCGCCCTGGATGGGCCTCTGGACGCCGAGCAGACCGCGCGCCTCTACGAGATCGCCGAGAAGTGCCCGGTGCACCGCACGCTGGAAGGCGGCGCGCGTATCACCACCGGCCCGCTGACGCCGACCCCGGCGCTCGACCCGGCCGCGGCCGAGGCCGAAGCCGACGAGCACTTCCACGACATGGACGAAGCCTGCCGCAAGGCCGGCGCGCCCTGACAAGGCGACTTGCGGTATCCCTCTCCCCGCTCGCGGGGAGAGGTCGAGCGGACGCGGAAGCGTCCGATCGGGTGAGGGGGTCTGGGCGCGAAGCGGCAAGCGCGCGGAGCGCGAATTCGGCTGCGCCGGCGCCTCGCTCCGCGACGCGCGCCCCCTCACCCGTCCGCTCGCTGCGCGACCGGCCGACCTCTCCTCAACTCTGCGGTTGGGCAGAGGGCTACTGAGCCCCTAAGCCGGCTGGCGCTGCTGTTGCTGCTGTTGGCCCGGGCCCGCGAGGGAGGTGAACTTCGGGGCCATTTTCGGCAGCGCTTCCTTCAGGATCTGCTGCACAGTCCAGGTCGAGTCGGAGGTGACGCTCTCGACCGGGCGGGGCTGGCTGAACAGCTCCAGGGTCTCCGAGCGGGCGCCGAAGATCTGGCCGCTGACGTCCTTGGCGGCCGGCGAGGCCAGCGCCACGGCGAGCTTGGCCGGCTGGTCGGGACGCAGCGCGGCCTGCATCGCCTTCATCCGCGCTGCGCCGGCCTCGTCCTTGACCGGGATGGTGGCGATCAGGCGGGTCCAGGCGGTGGGGGCGATGATGTTGGAGCGCACGCCCTTCGACGCCCCTTCCATGGCCAGCACCCGCGACAGGCCCATGATGCCGAGCTTGGCCGCCGCGTAGTTGGTCTGGCCGATGTTGCCGATCAGGCCCGACGTGGAGGTGAAGAGGACGAAGCTGCCCTCGTTCTGACCCCGGAAGTGCTCGATGGCCGCCCGGCAGACATTGTAGGTGCCGCGCAGGTGCACGGCGACGACGATGTCCCAGTCCTCGTCGGGCATCTTATGGAACATGCCGTCGCGCAGGATGCCCGCCGGGTTGATCACCGCGTGCAGGCCGCCCAGCTCGCCGATCGCCTGCTGCACCATCTCCTTCACCGCGCCCATGTCGGTGACCGATTTGGAGTTGGAGATGGCGCTGCCGCCGGCCGCGCGGATCTCCGCCGCCACCGCCTCGGCCGGCCCGGCCGAGCCCTCGTCGCCGCCGCGCTCGCCGCCGCCGAGGTCGTTGACCAGCACCTTCGCGCCCTCGCGGGCCGCAATCAGCGCGCACTCCTTGCCGATGCCGTTGCCGCCGCCGGTGACCAGCACCACCTTGCCGTCCAATGCGCCCATGACCTTGGTCTCCCTATCGACGATGCCAGCCTGGCCGGCTGATATTGATCGCTTGGGGTCGAAGTTATAGGCGGGCGAGCGCCGTGCACAACGCGGACCCGACGTCAGCCGGCGCCGGCGCCGCCGCGGCGCGAGCGGGCTTGCCGCGCCGCCACGGGGCGCGACTAAGCCTTCACCGACTACGCGCCCTGAAGCCCAACAACTGCGCGCCGGCGGTGATCAGACGCGCCTGTGTCAAGCCGTCGGCTTGACGAACGGCCCCGCTGCGGTGCCTGGG
>DASXEN010000191.1:0-1771 GCA_036490095.1 Caulobacteraceae bacterium | reverse complement strand
CCTGCGCGCGTCAGGCCAGCTTGGCTGGGCGCAGGCGTTCCTGGAGGCGCTGGAGCCGCGGCTGCCGGACGCCGGCTGGCTGCAGTTCCACCTGGGTGACCTGATCGCCGAGAGCGACCGGGCGCGCGGCAATCTCCACCTGCGCCGGGCGGTGGCGCTGGAGCCGCAGAACCTCGACCACCTGGTGGGGCTGATCCAGAGCCTGGAGCGGACCACCTCGGCGCAGGAGGGCGCGGCGCTGGACGAGGCCTACGGGCTGTCGCGCGAGGCCCTGGCGCTGGGCGGCCTGCGGCCCGGCCACAGCAAGGTGCTGCGCGACCTCTTCACCCGGGTCTGCGCCTTCGACGCGGCAGACGCGCTCGGCGACTTCGTCACCGTGGGGCGCGGTTGGGCGCAGGCCGGGCTGCACACCGCCCTTTTCCGACAGATCGGCCGGGTGCGGACGGCTGAGGACCGCCTGGAGCTGATGCAGCAGCACCGGCTGTGGGGCGAGGCGGCGGAGGCCCGGGCGGCGGCGGCGCCGATCGTCCGAACCCCTCGCACGCCGGGCGATGGCCGCATCCGGCTGGGGTTCATGTCCTCCGACCTGCGGCGCCACCCGGTGAGCTTCTTCGCCCTGCCGCTGTTCGACCACATCGATACGAGCCGCTTCGAGGTGTTCTGCTACTCCTTCTTCCAGGGGCAGGAGGACGAGCTGCAGGCGCGCATCGCCGGCCAGGTCGCCGCATTCCGCTGGATGCCGGAGATCAACGCCCGCGACGCCGCCCAGGTCATCGCCGACGATGGTCTGGACATGCTGATCGAGCTGGGCGGCTCGACGCTGATGAACAAGATCGAGGTGATGGCCTATCGCCCGGCGCCGGTGCAGGCGAGCTGGCTGGGCTATCCGCATTCGGCGGGCTTGCGGGCCATCGACTATTTCATCTGCGATCCGCTGACCGCGCCGGCCGATCCGGCGCTGTTGCTGGAGCGGCCGCTGACGATGCCGCGCACCTGGATCGCCTTTGGCGAGGAGGTGTTCGAGGGCCATCCGGACATCGCACCCGGCCTGCCGCAGGACCGCGCCGGGGTCCTGACCTTCGGCACCGCCAATGCGCCGCACAAGTTCACCCGCGAGGTCTTGCGGACCTGGGCCCGGGTGGTCGCGGCGGTCCCCGGCGCGCGCTTCGCGGTGATCCGCCCGGAAGCCGGCTCGGCGGTGTTCCGCGCCAACCTCGCCGCCGAGTTCGCCGCGGCGGGGATCGGCGAGGACCGGCTGGTGTTCCACGCGGTGCGCGGCCGCCACATGCCGCTCTACAACGAGGTCGACATCAGCCTCGACGCCTTCCCCCTGACCGGCGGCACGACCACGGCGGAGGCCCTGTGGATGGGGGTTCCGGTGGTCAGCCTGCGCGGGCCCGCCTTCTACGAGCGGCTGAGCGCCTCGATCCTGAGCAACGCCGGCCTGGGCGACCTGGTGGCGGACGACGTGGAGGGGTTCGTGCGGATCGCCCTCGACCTGGCCGCCGACCGGCCAAGGCGCGCGGCCCTGCGCCAGGGCCTGCGCGACCAGATCCGCCAGGGGCCGCTGGGCCAGGGCGAGGCCTTCGCGCGGGATTTCTACGACCTCGTGGCCGCGGCGGTCGGGCGAGGCGGCTAGGCGGAGACCTTGTTTCCTTTTTGCTCGTCATCGCCCGGCTTGTCCGGGCGACCCATGATCGCGAACGCTGCAGAAAAGCGCGCGGCAACGCCGCTGCGAACCTTCCAACACGGCGATCATGGGTGGCCCGGA
>DASXEN010000177.1:0-5319 GCA_036490095.1 Caulobacteraceae bacterium | reverse complement strand
GCCGGGCCAGGCGCCGTTTCGGGCTTGCGCCAGCGTGCGATCGCTGAGACGAGGCGGCATGGCGGAACGGTAACCGGTGTCCGGCCGGTTCGAAAGCCGGCGCTTAGCGTTGGTGTGGAGGAACGCCGCTGGCTAGAAGGGCGCTCTCAGCGTGAAAGGCCGCCCGTGAACGAACGCAAGCCCGGAAAGAGCCGACGCGGCGCCTCGCGCGCCGGCGCCGAGTCCGAGCAGAGCCGCCGCCGGCCGACCATCAACGACATCGCCCGCCTCGCCGAGGTCTCCAAGAAGACCGTCTCGCGGGTGATCAACGAATCCCCGTTCGTGAAGGAGGACACGCGCGAGAAGGTCACCGCCATCATGCGCGAGCTGGCCTACGAGCCGGATCCGCAGGCCCGGGGCCTGGCGTTCCGCCGCTCGTTCCTGGTGGGCTTCATCTACGACAACCCCAACCCCCAGTATGTGGTCAACGCCCAGCAGGGCATCCTCGACGGGCTCAAGGGCTCGGGCCTGGAGCTGGCGGTGCGGCCCTGCAACCGCGCCGCCGACGACTTCATCGAGGACATGCGCGGCTTCATCCAGCGCCAGAAGCTGTTCGGGGTGATCCTGTTTCCCTCGGTCTCGGAGGACGAGCGGCTGGCCGAGCTGTTGCAGCGCCTCGACTGCCCCTATGTGCGCGTCGCCTCGGTCTCGCTCGACGAGGCGGACAGCATGCTGGTGACCAACGACGCGGTCGGCGGAGCGCAGGCGGCGCGGCACCTGGCCGACGCCGGCCATACGCGGATCGGCCACGTCACCGGCCCCCTCACCTTCCGCTCGACCCACGAACGCAAGCGCGGCTTCGCCGAGGGCCTGGCCGAGCGCGGCATGAGCCTCAACGAGACCTGGGTGCGCGAGGGCGGCTACACCTTCGAGTCCGGGGTCCGCTGCGCCGCCGAGCTGATCGCCCTGACGCCGCGCCCGACGGCCATCTTCGCCGGCAACGACGAGATGGCGCTGGGCGTCTACCAGGCCGCCCGCGACGCCGGCCTGCGGGTGCCTGCAGACCTCTCCATCGTCGGCTACGACGACGCGCCGATCGCCGCGCGGGTCTGGCCGTCGCTGACCACGGTGCGGCTGCCGATCCGCGACATGGGCCGCATCGCCGCGCGCAAGCTGATGCGCCAGGAAGGCGTCGAGAGCCCCGAAGCCGACGAGCAGGTGCGCCCGACGCTGGTGGTCCGGGCCTCGTCGGGCGATGCGCCGGGATGAGGCCGCCGGCACTTGAACAGCGCAATGACACCGGTTACCAGATCGGTGACAGCCGGGAGGGGAGGACATGGCCAGGCCGCTGATCCTTAACGCCGATCGCCTGTTGCCGGCCGAGCCTGGCGTGCGGGCGATCGCCCGCGAGCTCTACGGCGCCGTCCGGCGCCTGCCGATCATCAGTCCGCACGGTCACTGCGACCCGGCCTGGTTCGCGCTGGACCTGCCGTTCTCCAACGCCGCCGACCTGCTGCTGGCCCCCGACCACTACCTCTACCGCATGCTCTACAGCCAGGGCGTGCCGATGCAGCGGCTGCGGGTGCCGGACCGCTCCGGCGCCGCGGACGGCGATCCGCGCGAGGCGTGGCGCACCTTCGCCGCGCATTTCCACCTCTTCCGCGGCACGCCATCGGCGCTGTGGCTGAACCATGTGTTCGCCGAGGTGTTCGGGCTCGACGTGGCGCTGGAGGCCGCCACGGCGGACCACTATTTCGACGCCATCGGCGCGGCGCTCGCCACCGACGCCTTCCGCCCGCGCGCCCTGTTCGAGCGCTTCAACATCGAGGTGCTGGCGACCACCGAAAGCCCGGTCGACACGCTGGAGCACCACGCGGCGATCCGCGCCAGCGGCTGGGGCGGACGGGTGATCACCGCCTACCGCCCCGACCCGGTGATCGACGCCGAGCACGAGGCCTTCCCCGCCGCGCTCGCCCGCTTCGGCGAGCTGACCGGCCAGGACGTGCTGAGCTGGCGCGGCTACCTGGAGGCCCACCGCATCCGTCGGCGCGTCTTCATCGAGGCCGGCGCCACCTCCACCGACCACGGCCATCCGACCGCAGCCACAGCCGACCTGTCGCCGGTCGAGGCCGAGCGGCTGTTCGGCGCCGTCGTCGCCGGCTGGGGAGGGCCCGCCGAGGCCGAGCTGTTCCGCGCCCAGATGCTGACCGAGATGGCGGCGATGAGCCTCGACGACGGGCTGGTGATGCAGATCCATCCCGGCTCGCTGCGCAACCACAACCGGCCGGTGTTCGAGCGCTTCGGCCGCGACAAGGGCGCCGACATCCCGCAGGCGACCGACTACGTGCACGCCCTGAAGCCGCTGCTGGACCGGTTCGGCGCCGAGCCGGACTTCAGCCTGATCCTCTTCACGCTCGACGAGACCAGCTATTCGCGCGAGCTGGCGCCGCTGGCCGGCCACTATCCGGCGCTGAAGCTCGGCCCGCCGTGGTGGTTCCACGACAGTCCGGACGGCATGCGCCGCTTCCGCGAGCAGACCACCGAGACGGCCGGCTTCTACAACACCGTCGGCTTCAACGACGACACCCGCGCCTTCCTGTCGATCCCGGCCCGGCACGACGTGGCGCGGCGCTGCGACTGCGCCTTCCTGGCGAGGCTGGTGGCCGAGCATCGGCTCGACATCGACGAGGCGCGCGAGCTGGCGCCGGAGCTGGCCTACGGCCTCGTGCGCCGCGCCTACAAGCTCGATCGGCCCGCGCCGGCGGCGCAGCCGGACGCGGCCTGAAGAGGAGACGACGCAGGTGTTCCGCAAGACCTACCAGGCCACCCACCCGGACATGATGGCCGGCGCCAGCAACGAGGCGCTGCGCCAGCGCTACCTGATCGAAGGCCTGTTCCGGCCGGGCGAGGTGGCGCTCAACTACCTGCACGACGAGCGCTTCGTCGTCGGCGGCGCCGCGCCGACCGCCGCGCCGCTCGCCCTGCCCGCCCAGACCGAGCCGGCCTCGGCCGCCGGCCATCCTTTCCTGGAGCGGCGCGAGTTGGGGATCATCAACGTCGGCGACGGCGCGGGCGAGGTCGTGGTCGACGGCGCGGCGCAGCGGCTGGAGCGGCTGGACGGGCTCTATGTGCCGATGGGCTCGGCCGGGGTGACGTTCGCCAGCCTCGATGCGGCGAAGCCCGCCCGCTTCTACCTCGTCAGCACGCCCGCCCACGCTCGCTTCGAGCTGAAGACGATCTCCATCGGAGAGGCGACGCCGCTGCAGCGCGGCGCGCTGGAGACCTCCAACGAGCGGACCATCTACCAGTATGTGATCCCGGGCGTCTGCGCCTCGGCGCAGCTGCTGCTAGGCCTCACCATCCTCAAGCCCGGCAGCGTCTGGAACACCATGCCGCCGCACCTGCATGACCGCCGCTCGGAGGTCTACTTCTACTTCGGCCTGGAGGCCGACCAGCGCGTCTTCCACTTCATGGGCGAGCCGGACGCGGCGCGCCACATCGTGGTGGCCAACGAGGAGGCGGTGGTCTCGCCGCCGTGGTCGATCCACATGGGCTCGGGCACCTCGAACTACACCTTCATCTGGGCGATGGGCGGCGAGAACCTCGACTACACCGACATGAACGTCCTCGACATCTGCCAGCTGAAGTAGATGGCCGCCGGTCCCTTCGATCTCTCCGGCAAGGCGGCGCTGGTCACCGGCGCCAACACCGGCCTTGGCCAGGGGATTGCGGTCGGGCTGGCGCGGGCCGGCGCCGACATCGTCGCGGTCGGCCGCAGCAATGCCGACGAGACCTGCCGCGCGGTCGAGGCGGCCGGCCGGCGCTTCGCCATGGTCGAGGCCGATCTCGCCACCACCGGGCCGGTGGCGCGGGTCGCCGACGAGGGCTGGGCCGCGTTCGGCGCCATCGACATCCTGGTCAACAATGCCGGCGCGATCCGCCGCGCCGACGCCGTGGACTTCACCGAGGCCGACTGGGACGCGGTGATGGGCGTCAACCTGAAGACGGTGTTCTTCCTCACCCAGGCGATCGGCCGGCGCATGCTGGAGCGCGGGGCCGGCGGCAAGGTGATCAACGTCGCCTCGCTGCTCTCCTTCCAGGGCGGCATCCGGGTGGCGTCCTACACCGCCAGCAAGAGCGGCCTGGCCGGCCTCACCCGCCTGCTTGCCAACGAGTGGGCGGCGAAGGGCGTCAACGTCAACGCCATCGCCCCCGGCTATTTCGACACCAACAACACCGAGGGCCTGCGCGCCGACGCGGATCGCAGCCGGCAGATCCTGGAGCGGATTCCCGCCGGCCGCTGGGGCCGGCCCTCCGACCTGGCGGGCGCGGCGGTGTTCCTTGCCTCGGCGGCGTCGGACTATGTCCACGGCGCGGTGATCCCCGTGGACGGCGGCTGGCTGGCGCGCTGAGCGTCGCCGTAGCGCGAAAGCCACAGCCTCTCGTTCGTGTTTCAGAAATGCGGCGGGGACTTGTCAGCCCGCGCGAATTCTGTGCAGATTTGAATTGTCACCGGTGTCATTCCATGAATGATACCGGTGTCATAGATAGATCATCGCACGGCCGATCGGGGCGGAAGCGGGGGTCAGGGAGGAGACGATGAGGGTTTCGGGGGGTAACCACCGCGCGTGGCTGCGAGTCGGCGCTTCGGCGTCTGCGATCGGACTGGCGCTGGCGGCCGCGGGCGCGGCGCAGGCCCAGACGCAGGGCGCCGCCCAGCCGCCGCCCGCCAGCCAGGACGAGAGCGCGGCCAAGTCGACGGCCGCCAACACGGTCGGCGAGGTCGTCGTCACCGGTTTCCGCAACAGCCTCGCCAAGGCGATCGAGGTCAAGCGCTCCACCACCGCCGAGGTCGACACCATCCTCGCCGAGGACATCGGCAAGTTCCCGGACCTCAACCTCGCGGAGTCGCTGCAGCGCATCCCGGGCGTCTCGATCACCCGCGAGGGCGGCGAAGGGCGGCAGGTGACGATCCGCGGCCTCGGGCCCCAGTACATTCGCACCACCATCAACGGGATGGAGGCGCTCTCGACCATCGGCGCACCCGACAACGACGGCGGCGTCAACCGCACCCGCGCCTTCGACTTCACCGTCTTCGCCTCCGACCTGTTCAACTCGCTGACCGTGCAAAAAACGAGCGAGGCCGATGCCGACGAGGGCTCGCTGGGCGCCACGGTGGAACTGCACACGGCCGAGCCGTTCCAGTACCGCAAGTTCACCCTGATCGCGCAGGCCAAGGGCGACTACAACGACATGGCCGGCACGGTGGAGCCCAGGGCCGCGTTCCTGATCTCGGACACCACGCCCGACGGCAAGTTCGGGGCGCTGTTCTCGATTTCG
>DASXEN010000121.1:0-5852 GCA_036490095.1 Caulobacteraceae bacterium | reverse complement strand
GAGCGCGCCATTTTCCCCGGCGCGCGGGCGGGGCTAAGTAGCCCTCCGACCCAGGGAGCCAAGAGACGCCCATGTTGCCCGGCCTGATGCAGCAGACGCCGCTGCTGATCTCCTCCATCCTCCGCTACGCCGACGCGGCGCACGGGAAGAGGGAGATTGTCTCGCGGCAGGTCGAGGGGCCGATCGTCCGCTACGACTACGCGGGCCTGGCCCGGCGCGCCGAGCAGGCGGCGAAGGCGCTGGCGGCGCTAGGGGTGGGCGAGGGCGACCGGGTCTCGTCGCTGGCCTGGAACACCCACCGGCACCTGGAGCTGTTCTTCGCCGTGCCGGGCCTCGGCGCCGTGCTGCACACCGCCAACCCGCGCCTCTTCGACGACCAGATCGTCTACACCATCAACCACGCCGAAAGCCGGGTGCTGCTGTTCGAGAAGAACCTGCTGGCGCTGGTCGAGCGCATCGCGCCGCAACTTGCCACCGTGAAGACTTTCGTGATGCTGGCCGACGAGGCGGCGCATGCGCCCAGCGCGGTGGGCGCGCTCTGCTACGAGACGCTGCTGGCCGGGCAGGCGGCGGGTCTCGACTGGCCGAGCTTCGACGAAAACGCCGCGGCGGTGCTCTGCTACACCTCCGGCACCACCGGCGATCCGAAGGGCGTGCTCTATTCGCACCGCGCCGTGGTGCTGCACGCGATGGGCGCCGGGCTCGCCAGCGCCTTCGGCTTTACCGCCTTCGACGTGGTGATGCCCTGCTCGTCGCTCTACCACGCCACCGCCTGGGGGCTGCCGTTCGTGGCCCCGATCTGCGGCTCCAAGCTCGTGTTGCCCGGCGACAGGATGGACGGCGCGAGCTTGCACGAGCTGATCGAGGCCGAGGGGGTCACCTTCTCGGGCGGCGTGCCGACCATCTGGACCATGTACCTGGCCTGGCTGGACCAGAACGGCAAGGCGCCGAAGACGCTGAAGCGGGTGGTGATCGGCGGCTCGGCCGTGCCGCGGGCGATGGCCGAGACCTTCAAGCGCCGCTACGGCGTCGACGTCTTACAGATCTGGGGCATGACCGAGACCTGCCCGCTGGGCGTGGTCGCCACGCCGACGCCGGCCTTGATGGAGCATGGCGAAGCGGCGGCGCAGGAAGTGATCTGGACCCGCCAGGGGCGGCTGCAGTTCGGCATCGAGCTGCGCTGCGTCGGCGAGGACGGCGAGGAAGTTCCCCGCGACGGCGAGACCGCTGGCGCGCTGCAGGTGCGCGGCCCCTGGGTGGTGCGCCGCTACTACCGCCAGGACGCCGACGCGACGCTGGACGACGACTGGTTCGACACCGGCGACATCGCCACCCTCGATCCCGACGGCTTCATGCGCATCACCGACCGGGCCAAGGACGTG
This sequence comes from Caulobacteraceae bacterium, assembly GCA_036490095.1. Taxonomy (GTDB): domain Bacteria; phylum Pseudomonadota; class Alphaproteobacteria; order Caulobacterales; family Caulobacteraceae; genus Acaudatibacter. The sequence continues at coordinate 4,470 of DASXEN010000121.1, read as the reverse complement.
ATCAAGTCCGGCGGCGAGTGGATCAGCTCCATCGACCTGGAGAACATCGCGGTCGGCTGTCCGGGCGTGAAGGTGGCCGCGGTGGTCGGCGTGCCGCATCCGAAGTGGGAGGAGCGGCCGCTGCTGGTCATCGAGCCGCACGAGGGCGCGGCGGTGACCCGCGAGAGCGTGCTGGCGCACCTGGCGCCGAAGGTCGCCAAGTGGTGGCTGCCCGACGACGTGATCTTCGCCCCGGTGCCGCTCACCGCCACCGGCAAGATCGACAAGAAGGTGCTGCGCGACACCTACCGCGACCATCTCTCTGCTCCCCCGGAGGGGGAGCTCCGGCGAAGCCGGTGAGGGGTTCTGCTCCCCCTCAGGGGGAGCTCCGGCGTAGCCGGTGAGGGGGTCTGCGGCGCCGGTCCGTTGACCCCCATCCGCTCGCCTGCCGGCGAGTCGCTTCCCCCTCAGGGGAAGAGAGATCACGCCTTGCCTTCCCGTAGGGTGCTGCGCCACAACCGCGGCCGGACGGGAAAGTAGCATTATGAGCGCCAAAATCGGCCGCACGCTCGCCGACTCCGAGCCCTGGTGGCCGCAGCCCGTGCGCCCGCCGACGGGCGCGCCCAACATCCTGGTGGTGCTGTTCGACGACGTCGGCTTCTCCGACTTCGGCTGCTACGGCTCGCCGATCGAGACCCCGGCCATCGATCGGCTGGCCGCCGAGGGCCTCGCCTTCACCGGCTTCCACACCACCGCCATGTGCTCGACCACCCGCGCGGCGCTGCTCACCGGGCGCAACCACCACTCGGTCGGCGTCGGGTGCCTGGCCAACTTCGATTCCGGCTATCCGGGCTACCGCGGCAAGATCGCCCGCGAGGCCGGCACGCTGGCCGAGATGCTGCGCGGCGCCGGCTACCGCAGCTACATGGTCGGCAAGTGGCACGTCACCAGCCTCACCGAGACCGGCCCCACCGGCCCGTTCGACGGCTGGCCGCTCGGCCGCGGCTTCGACCGCTACTACGGCTTCATGGACGCCGAGACCGACCAGTTCGCCCCGGAGCTGGTGCGCGACAACACGCCGATCGATCCGCCCGGCGGCTTCAAGGACGGCTACCACCTCACCGAGGACCTGACCGACCAGGCGATCCGCTTCATCGCCGAGCACCAGGCCAACGCGCCGGACCGGCCCTGGCTGACCTGGCTCGCCTGCGGCGCCTGCCACGCCCCGCACCAGGCGCCGCGCGATCTGATCCTCAAGTACGACGCGGCCTTCCAGCACGGCTGGGACGCCGAGCGCGAGCGGCGGCTGGCGCGGCAGCAGGCGCTGGGGATCGTGCCCGAGGCGACGCGGATGCCGCCGCGCAACGACTACGTCCAGGCCTGGGACGCCCATTCGGCCGATGAGCGGCGCCTCTTCGCCCGGTTGCAGGGCGCGTTCGCGGCCATGCTCGACCATGCCGACCGCAGCCTCGCCCGCCTGGTCGCCTTCCTCGAGAGCGCCGGCCTGAAGGACGACACCCTGATCCTGGTGATGAGCGACAACGGCGCCTCGCAGGAGGGCGGGCCGCTGGGGATGGTCAACGCCATGGGCCCCTACAACGGCAAGGCCGAGCCGATCGAGGAGAAGCTCGCGCGCATCGACGACATCGGCGGCCCGGACACCCACGCCAACTTCCCCTGGGGCTGGGCGATGGCGTCGAACACGCCGCTGAAGCGCTACAAGCAGAACACCCACGGCGGCGGCATCCGCGACCCGCTGGTGATGTCGTGGCCGAACGGGATCGCCGCGCGCGGCGAGCTGCGCCACGGCTTCCGCCACGCCTGCGACGTGGTCCCGACGCTGCTGGAGGTGGTGGGCATCGAGCCGCCCGCCAGCATCGCCGGCGTCGCCCAGCAGCCGATCGAGGGCGTCTCGTTTGCGCCCGCGCTGGGCGCCGCCGATCCACCGCGCGGCCGCCCGCAGTATTTCGAGATGTTCGGCCACCGCGGCCTCTGGAAGGACGGCTGGAAGGCGGTCGCCTACCACTCGCCCGGCACGCCGTTCGACGACGACCGCTGGGAGCTCTACCACCTGGACGAGGACTTCTCGGAGACGGCCGACCTCGCCGACGCGCATCCGGAGAAGCTCGCCGAGCTGGTCGCCGACTGGTGGGCCGAGGCCGAGCGCTGCAAGGTGCTGCCGCTCGACGACCGCTTCGGCCCGCGCTTCGCCGAGAACGCCGCCCGTTTCCATGGCCCGCGCCGGCGCTTCGTCTTCCACGCCGGCATGGGCCACCTGCCCACCGACGTGGCGCCCGACGTGCGCTCGCGCGCCTTCGCCATCGAGGCGGAGGCGACGCTGGCCGCCGGCGACGAGGGGGTGCTGATCGCCCACGGCGACGCCACCTGCGGCTACTCGCTGTTCGTCCGAGATGGCCGGCTGGTCTACGACATGAACGTTGGCGGCGCGCACGCGGCCACGCTCAGCGAGCGGCCGGTCCCGCCGGGGCGCCGCCGGCTCGGCGTCGCGGTGCGCCACGACCACGACCGCCGGCTGATCACCCTGACCATCGACGGCAAGGCGGCCGGCGCCGGCGAGACCCGGCTCGGCTTCCACAACTTCATCTCCTGGAGCGGCCTCGACATCGGCCGCGACCGCGGCAGCGCGGTCGCCGACTACGAGGCCCCGTTCGCCTTCACCGGCCGGCTGGAGAAGGTGACGGTCACTATGGACGCCGAGCAGGCGCTGGACGGCGAGGCGATCGGCGCGGCGGAGATGGCCCGGCAGTAGCGCCGAGGGCCAGCCTCAGCCGGCGTGGCCGAGCAGGATCTCCAGCGCCTCGCGGGCCTGGCCGGCGTCGGTCTTAGCCTCCGGCGGCGCCATCGGCTTGTCGAGCCGCGCGTCGATCACCGGCATGTCGGCGGCGACCGCGTCCAGCGTCTTGGTCGGCGCGCCGAACTGGCGGCGGTAGGTCCAGTAGGCGGTCATCACCTTCTTGACGTAGGCGCGGGTCTCGGGGGCCGGCATGCTCTCCATCACCAGCAGGCTGTCGGCGTCGCCGCCCATGGCGTTCAGCACCCGGGTCAGCGCGGTCGGGCCGGCGTTGTAGGCGGCGATGGTGCGCAGGATGTCGTGGTCGGCGGAGTTGTTCTCCAGCCAGGTGATGTAGGCTTGGCCCAGCGCCAGGTTCTTGCCGGTGTCGAAGAGGGTGATCGGGTCGGAGGTCAGCTCCGGCTCGCCGGCGGTCCTGGCCGCGGTCGGCGGCATCAGCTGCATCAGCCCCACCGCGCCGACCGGCGAGACCGCCAGGCTGTTGAACCGGCTCTCCTGCCAGGTGACGGCGTAGACCAGCGCCCGGTCGATGGTGAAGCCGCCCTCGGGCGTCAGGTTCGGGGTCGGGTAGAGGGCGTGGTGGTAGGCGAGCGGCGTCGCCGCGTGCAGCACCACCTCGCCACCGGCGTGGTCGGGGCTGAGCTCGAACATCAGTCCCATCCACAGCGCCCGGGTGGTGTCGTCGTCGGCCGCCGCGTAGCCGGCGCGAAGCTCGCCGCCGGCGTCGATCACGCGGCCGAGTTGGGTCAGGGCGACGGCGCGGCGGGCGCGGGCGTCGGTGCGCACCAGCCGCTCGAGCGCGGTCTCGACATGGCCGGTGGTGAAGCTGGCGGGCGTCGCGGTCGGGCCTGCGCCGGTCTGCACCGCCTCCAGCATCCGGCCCACCGGATCGTCGGCCAGCTGCAGCTTGCGCCGCGCGACCATGCCGTAGAAGTTGTCGGACGCGGCCGCGGCGATCTTCAGCAGCGGCGTCACCCGCTCGGGCATGCCGGCCAGCTCGGCCGCCTTGGCGGCCCAGACCCCGCCGGCGGCGCGCGTCGCGTCGTCCTCGGACGGGTTGGCGGCCAGGCTCTCGAACGAGATCATCGCGTCGCCGAACTCGCCCAGCCGGTAGGCGGCCAGGCCGGCGATCCAGGCGTCGCGGCTGGCGCGGGCGATGTTGAGGGCGCGGCTGATGTCGCCGCTGAAGTAGGCCTCGCGGGCGGCGTGCGACTGCGGGGCGGGGCTCAGGTGGAAGACCCCGTCGGAGGCGCCGGCGATGCTCTTCACCGGCGGCGGCGGGGGCGCGTCGGCCGGCATCTTGCGCAGCGCCATCTCATAGATCTGGCCCGCCCCCGGCACGTCGCCGTAGGCCTTCAGCCAGCCGGCGAGGTCGTCGTAGCTGGCGGTGCGCGCCTTGCCGCGCACCAGCTCCTGGTACTGCACCTTGCCGGCGAGGCAGGGGTCGGAGACCTCCGCCAGCGCCGCGTCGGCGGCGGCGTTGTCGCCATGCTCGGCGGCGTCGAAGGCGGCCGCGTAGAGGGAGAGGTCGTGGGGACTGAGCGCCTGGATCGGGGCGGCGGAGGCGGAGAGGGCGGCGCCCGCCAGGGCGGCGGTCGCGGCGGTTCCGAGAACGCGGCGCATCAATCCCATCAGCCCTCCTCGCGCACGGCGCAGATTCGCCGGGTCCTTGCGTCTGG
>DASXEN010000104.1:0-6848 GCA_036490095.1 Caulobacteraceae bacterium | reverse complement strand
GGGGTCGCACCCAACGTTGGGATAAGCCATTGACGCTACTCGGCAATCGCCCGTCGACCCCTCATCCGTCAGCTTCGCTGACACCTTCTCCCGCAAGGGGAGAAGGAAGCATCGGAGCAGATGCGTGAATCCCTTAGCCGCGAGCGGGGAGAGGGATACTCTGGCGGTGCTAACGGTTCATGGCTACCTAGGCCGCCCGCCAGTTGCCGTGGAAGCCGAACGGCACGCGGCGGGGCAAACGGGCGGTGGCGATCGGGCCGGCGGCCACGTCCTGCGCGTCGTAGACCACGAAGTCGCTGCGGTCTTCCGAGCCGCGGTAGACCAACGCGAGCAGCCAGCCGTCGCCCTCGTCGGCGCCGGCCGAGCGCGGCACGAACACCGGCTCGCCGGGTGAATCGCCGGCCGCGTAGAGGTGGTCGGTGCGCTTGCCGCTCGCCAGGTTGAGGTGGGAGACGGTGTCGAAGCGGGCGGAGTCGCCGGTGCGGGTGATGCCGGCGAACCAGCCGTGCCGGTAGCCCAGGCCGGCGCGGCGCTCGTCGAAGCGGGGAAACTCGCCGGCGAGGTCGTCGAGCGGCTCGCGCCTGATGGTGTCGGTGTTGTCGGCCAGGTCGAAGGTCCAGCGCACCAGCCGGGCGAAGGCGTCGCGCGGCGCCGAGCCGTCGAGGGTCGGGAACAGCGGCGCCACCGGATACTCCATCACGTCGGCGAAGATCTTCTCGCCCTCCTCCCAGGCGTTCATCGGGTGGAAGACGTAGCAGGCGTCGGTGGTGAACCAGCGCATGCCGGAGATGTCCGCGTCGCGCTTCAGCACCCCGACGTGCGAGCCCTTGTCCGGCTCCCAGGCGATCGGCGGGGCGCCGCGCATCGCCCGCTCCAGGCTCATGGTCAGCGGCAGCACCGGGAAGAGGGCGTGGCGGCGGGTGACCAGGAAGTCGTGCACCATGGCCGCGAACGGCGCCTCGAAGGCGTCGCGCCGCACCACCGCCCCGTGTCTGTCGGTGACGCCGTAGGCCATCTGCGCGTTCAGCGGCGCCTCGCCGGCCGAATAGGCGAACCAGACCATCTCGCCGGTCTCGGGATCGAGCTTCGGGTGGGCGGTGACCTTGCCGCGATAGTCGTCGACGTAGCCGCGGGGCGCCAGCGTCAGCGGATCGAGCTCGAAGGGCGCGTGGCCCTCCTCCAGCGCCAAGAGGCGCCCGGCGTGCCAGACGATGTTGGTGTTGGCGACCCCGCTATCCTTGCCCATCACCGACGGGTCGGTGGTCATCGGGTTGCCGAACGTGCCGAAGAGCGAGCGGCCGGCTTCGTGCTCGGCCTCCCACTTCGGCGTGCGCACATAGCGGTTGCGGTAGCGCACCCTGCCGTCCTCGACGAAGAAGCCGTGGATCATCCCGTCGCCGGAGAACCAGTGGTAGGCGTCGTGCGGCTCGAACTGCGGATTGGGGCCGTTGCGGTAGAAGGCCCCGGCGAGGCCCGCCGGGATCTCGCCTTTGACCTGCAGCTCGAAGTCGTCCTCGCTGCGCAACGGGGCGAAGTTGCCGGCCAGGTACGGATTGATCACTTGAGAGCCGTCCATCGGGCGCGTCCTTTGCGGCGGCGCCAACGATACCCCAGCGTCTCGATGAAATCCAAACCCCCGGCGACGACCCCCGCTTGACCCATCGTTAAATCGCGGCGCGGTAAAGCGGCGCTCGCCATGAGCCGACGCCCCCGCCAGACCGGCATCCCCCACGAGCACCTCGCGGCCCTCAGCCACGAGTTCCGCACGCCGCTCAACGGCGTCATCGGCATGGCCCGCCTCTTGGAAGGCACCCGGCTGACCGCCGAGCAGCGCGCCTACGTCGACGCGCTGACCGAGAGCGGCGAGCACCTGCTGGGCCTGGTCAACGACGTGCTCGACTACGCCCGCCTCGGCGCCGGCCGCGTCGACCTGATCGGCGGCCCGCTGGCCCCGGAAGACCTGCTGCGGCAGGTCAGCGAGCTGCTCAGTCCCAAGGCTCACGAGAAGGGCGTCGAGATCGGCTGGGCCGCCGACGCGGGCCTGGCGCCGGTGCTGGCCGACGAGGGGCGGCTGCGGCAGATATTGCTCAACCTCGCCGGCAATGCGGTGAAGTTCGTCGAGACCGGCGGGGTGATGATCCTGGCCGAGCGGGCGGGCGATGGGCGGCTGCGCTTCACCGTGTCCGACACCGGCCCCGGCGTGCCGGAGGCCGAGCGGGCGCGGATCTTCGAGGCTTTCGCGCAAGGCGGCTCGGGCCGCGACGCGCGCCAGATCGGCGCCGGCCTCGGCCTCGCCATCGCCACCCGGCTGGCGGATGCCATGGGCGGCCAGCTCGGCGTCGGCGGGGTCGCCGGCCGCGGCGCCGACTTCTGGTTCGAGGCCCCGTTCGAGCGGGCCGACGGCGCGGCGCCCGCGCCGTCGCTGACCGGCCGCACGGTGGCCGTCGCCTCCTCCAGCCCGATCGTCCGCGAGACGGCCGCGCGGCAGATCGAGGCCAGCGGCGGACGCGCGGTCCGCGCCGCCAGTCTCGACGCCGCGCTCGCCGGCACCGGCGAGGGCGACGTGATCCTGGTCGACCACCTGATGGCCGGCCCGCGCGGCCTCATCCCGCCGCCGGCCCGCGCGGGCGTGGTGCTGCTGCGCCCCGAGGAGCGCGAGCGGATCGCCACCTACCGCGCCGCCGGCTTCGGCGGCTACCTGATCAAGCCGCTGCGGCGCGCCTCGCTGGTGGAGCGGGTGCTGGCCGCCGGCCAGGCCGCCGCGGCCGACGACGACCGCGTCGCGCCGCGCCGCGCAGCCTCCGCGGGGGGGTCCGGCGGCGTGCGGGTGCTGCTGGCCGAGGACAATCCGATCAACGCCATGCTGGCCGGCACGCTCTTGAAGCGCGAGGGCGCGGTGGTGGAGCACGTCACCAGCGGCGAGGCGGCGCTGGACGCGCTCGCCGTGCGCGAGTTCGACGTGGTGCTGATGGACGTGCGGATGCCGGGGCTCGGCGGCCTGGAGGCCGCCCGCGTCCTGCGCGCCCGCGGCGTCGACACCCCCGTCGTGGCGCTCACAGCCAACGCCTTCGACGACGACCGCCGCGCCTGCCTGGAGGCCGGCATGGACGACTTCCTGGTCAAGCCGCTCAGCCTCGACGCGCTGCAGCGGGCGCTGGCGCGCTGGACCGGGCCCGGCTGGACGCGTCCGCGCCGCCGCGCGAAGGTCGCCTCCTGAAAGGAGTCGCGCGCAAGCCGGCTCCGACCGCAGGAGCCGGAATGACCGTCGACGCCGCCGCCTCCGCCAAACCGCCGCGCCGTCGGCGCCGCATGTGGGACGTGATCGCCGCGCTCGGCCGCCCCCGCGTCGCCCTGATGCTGGTGATGGGCGTCTCCTCCGGCCTGCCGTTCATGCTGATCGGCAACACGCTGGGCTTCTGGCTGGCGGACGACGGCATCAAGCTCGCCGCCATCGGCCTCGTGGCCTGGGTCGGCATGACCTACACCGTCAAGTTCATCTGGGGGGCGCTGGTCGACCGCATCAAGGCGCCTCTGATCGGGCGGATGGGCCGCCGGCGCAGCTGGATGCTGATCGCCCAGGTCGTCGCCGGCGGCGGGCTGATCGGTATGGGCTTCGTCGATCCCCGGACCCATCTGGGCTGGCTGGTGGCCATGGCCATCGTCGCGGCGGTCGGCGCGGCCACCCAGGACACGGCGATGGACGCCTGGCGCATCGAGATCGCCGCCGACGCCGACGAGCTGGGCCTGCTCACCGCCGCCTACACCTTCGGCTACAAGTTCGCGCTGATCCTCACCGAGGCGGTGATCCTGATGGTGGCCAAGCGCGTCGGCTGGCCGATCAGCTACATGATCTATGGGGCGGCGATCGGCGTCGGCGTGATCGCGGTGCTGCTGGCAAAGGAGCCGGCGGCGGCCGACGCGGTGATGGAGGCCAAGGGCGAGGACGCCAAGCGCCATCCGCTCGCGGCGGTGTGGGACGCGGTGGTCGGCCCGCTGGTCGCCTTCTTCCGCGGCCACGGCGTCGCCATGGCGGCGCTGATGCTGCTGATGATCACCTTCTACCACCTGTGCGACTACATGCGCGGGCCGATGATCAACCCCTACTACAGCGCCCTGCACCTCGATAAGGACACCATCGCCTGGACCCGGCTGGCGCTCGGCACGCCCGCGGGCTTCATCGGCGTGGTGCTGGGCGGGCTGTCGTCGATCCGGCTCGGCAACCACCCGACGCTGATCGTCGGCGCGGTGCTGCAGCCGATCGCGGTGGCGGCCTTCGCCCCGCTGGGCTTCCACGGCGGCGACTACGCCCTCGTCACCCTCGGCGGCCTGAAGATCACCGCCTTCCAGGCGGCGATGACCTTCGATCCGATCGCCATGGGCTACGCCGGGGTGGCGCTGGTGGCCTACATGTCGACCCTGACCAGCCTCGGCTACACGGCGACCCAGTATGCCCTGCTGACCTCGGCGCTGGCCCTCACCGGCAAGTTCCTCAAGGGCTTCTCCGGCGCCATCGTCGACGCCCTGCACCAGGGCCGCCCGCTGCTGGCCGCCTTCGCCGACTTCTACCTGCTGGCCGCCGCGCTCGGCCTGCCGGCGATCCTCCTCTGCCTGGTCCTGGCCCGCCAGCCGCCGACGACGCCGGGGGCTGTCAAGCAGACGTAGGGCGGGGCGGTTCGGGGACGGACCACCCGCCTTTGCGCCCCCTCCGTCTCGTCGCGCTTTCAGCGCGCCGATCCAGCTCCCCCGTACTCTTCGGTACGGGTGAGAGCGAGATTCCTGTTCCTGCCCCGCGAAGTGGGGGAGGGGGACCACGGCGCGAAGCGGCGTGGTGGAGGGGGCGCAAGGCCGCTGCTGCAGCAGCGCCAAGCCGCGCGCCCCACCGGCCGATTACGGTGACACTGCAGGATGGACGGACCAAGCGTTCGACGGCGACCCCAAGCGCAGCAGTTCGACGCGGGGGCGCGCCGCCCGCTTTTCGCCGCCGAAGCTCCAATGGTAGAGTTCCCGCAGGGGCGTTGGCGGCGCGTCTGCGCCGGGTTGGGGAATGCGGGACATGTGGCGCTGGGTAGGTTTGGCCGCTGCGTTGGGACTGGTCGCCGGGTCTGCGGCCGCCGCGCCCGCCGAGGGCGGCGCGCCGGCAGCCGCCAAGCCGCCCCCGCCGGCCGTGGTCGCGCTGCCCGCCGACACCGTAGTGGTCAAGGAAGGCCCGCCGGCGGCCGGGGCCGGCACGCGGCCGTTCGGCTTCACCCACGTGGTGGTGCGCATCCCCGACGGGACCGCCTGGGTGAACGCCCGCGGCGGCATCTTCTGCGTCCCGCAGGGCGCGCGCACCTGGACCAGCGGCCAGCAGCAGGAACAGATCAAGGTCTACATGGACGCGCTGCGGCCGCAGATGAAGGATGCCGGCTTCAGCGTCGACGGCGACCCCGACAACATCTTCGCGCCGGCGACGTCCACCGCCGACCTGCAGCTGGCCGCGGTGATCACCGCCATGCATTTCGACTTCTGCAGCCAGATGGCGGGCTACGGGTCGACCGCCATCAGCGGCACGGCGACGATGCAGGTGCAGTGGCAGCTCTACTCGACCATCGAGAAGACCGTCATCGCCAAGATCGACACCAGCGGGACCGCCAAGGTCGAGTCTGCGACCCACGCCACCTTCAACACCCTGCTGACCGACGTCTTCAAGGCCAACGTCGACCAGCTGATCGCCGCGCCGGACTTCCGCAAGGCGCTGGCCGCGCCGCCGACCGATCCCTCCGGCGTGGTCCGGCCGCAGACGCTGGCCGCGATCTCGCTGCCGGGCGCGGCGGCCGCCAAGGGCCGGCCGGTGAGCGACGTGGTCGGCTCGGTGGTGCTGATCTCCGCCGGCCAGGCCGAGGGCAGCGGCTTCCTGGTCTCGTCGGACGGCCTGCTGCTGACCGACCAGCACGTGGTGGGCGACGCCAAGTACGTGAAGGTGCGCTGGCCCGACGGCGCCGAGGGGCTGGGCGAGGTGGTGCGCGCCGACAAGGTGCGGGACGTGGCGCTGGTGAAGACCGACGCGCACGGCCGCCAGCCGATCCGCATCCACCGCGAGGCGATGCAGCCGGGCGACACGGTGTTCGCGATCGGCGCGCCACTGGGCGACAGGTTCCAGAGCACGGTGACCCGCGGCGTGGTCTCCGCCTACCGCACCTTCGACGGGGTGAGCTTCATCCAGAGCGACGTGTCGGTGAACCCCGGCTCCAGCGGCGGCCCGCTGCTCGACGAGAAGGGCGAGGCGGTGGGCCTCACCGAGAGCGGCTACCAGGGCGCCGGCGCCCCGACCGGCATCAACCTCTTCGTCCCGATCGGCGACGCCCTCGACTTCCTCAACGCCCAGCCGCAGTAGCCGCCCGGCTTGACGCCGAACATTCCCGCTGCCTCTCCTGCCCGGGCGCTGGCCTGCCGGCGCGAGGCTCTTTGACATCGTGAAGCTGGGGGCTCGCCGTAAACTACGGTGACTCTACGGGGCTGCGAGGGTGCACACTCACCCGCTTTTCCCCGCGCAAGCGGGGACCCAGGTTTTTTGGACCACGGAAACACGGAAAACACGGACGGGTCGTGAGCCCGCCATCCACCCGTCAGTGTCATCCCGGAGAGCCCGCCGCCAGGCGGGACTCATCCGGGATCTGCTTCCAACGAAGGCGCTGACGATACCGGATGACTCCGCTTCGCGGGTCTCCGGGATGACACGGTAAAGGTGGTGCAGGGCGGAGGGGCGCGGCGCGTTCGTGAGGTTCGTGGACGAAAACCGCTGACGCCGCCCGGATCGCTCAGAAAGGGCACGATCTTGCGCAACCGCTGGGCGCCGCGCCGTAGAGTAC
>DASXEN010000103.1:0-22039 GCA_036490095.1 Caulobacteraceae bacterium | reverse complement strand
TGGACTTCGCCGTCATCCCCTACCGCAAGAAGCGCGACATGGATTTCCACCCGCGCGTCGCCGATCCGCTGGGCCTGGACGGCTGATCCTGGCCCGAGCCGTCCGCCAGCCTCGATTCGAACGCTTGTTTGGATCGGTTGGACAGGGCGCCGGAAACGCGGCACAAGGGAGGCTCGCGCGGCAGGCGCGCGAAGGAGATCGATCATGGCGGATGACCAGGACCTTCGGGACGCGGATCAGACCAGCGCGCTGGATCTGGAAGCCGAGCTGAACAACCTCGGCATGTCGAAGGAGGCGCGGCCGCTGTTCGACGCGGTCAAGCGCCACATCGCCGAGAACGTCGCGCCGATCGCCGAGGAGTTCTACCGGCTGGGCGAGGGCAGGGCGGAGCGCTGGAGCTGGGCGCCCGGGCAGCTGGAGCTGCTGCAGACCGCCAAGGACAAGGCCAAGGCCTCGGGCCTGTGGAACTTCTTCCTGCCCACCTCCGAGATCGGCCGGGGCCTCACCAACCTCGACTACGCCTACATCGCCGCCGAGCTGGGCAAGCAGCCGCTGGCCTCGGAGTCGCTGAACTGCTCGGCCCCCGACACCGGCAACATGGAGGTGCTGGAGAAGGTCGGCACGCCCGAGCAGAAGGAGACGTGGCTGAAGCCGCTGCTGAACGGCGAGATCCGCTCGGCGTTCGGCATGACCGAGCCGGGCCTCGCCTCATCGGACGCCAAGAACATCGCCTGCCGCGCCGAGCTGGTCGGCGACGAATGGGTGATCAACGGCGAGAAATACTACATCTCCGGCGCCGGCGACCCGCGCTGCAAGATCATGATCCTGATGGTGCAGACCAGCCCCGATGCGCCGACCCAGTTCCGCCAGTCGCAGATCCTGGTGCCGATCCCGTCGCCGGGCCTGACCGTCATGGGGCCGATGACCGTGTTCGGCCACGACGACGCCCCGCACGGCCACATGCACCTGAAGCTGGAGAACGTGCGGGTGCCGAAGGAGAACATCCTGCTGGGCGAAGGGCGCGGCTTCGAGATCAGCCAGGTGCGGCTGGGCCCCGGGCGCATCCACCACTGCATGCGCTCGATCGGCCAGGCCGAGCGGGCGCTGGACCTGATGGTGAAGCGCGCCTCGACCCGCACCGCGTTCGGCAAGCCGATCATCCAGCTCGGCAAGAACCTCGAGGTGGTGGCCCGCGCCCGCATCGAGATCGAGTCCATGCGGCTGATGGTGCTGAAGGCCGCCAAGGCCATGGACGTGCTCGGCAACCGCGAAGCCCGCGTCTGGATCTCGATGGTCAAGGCGATGGTGCCCGAACGGGTCTGCCAGATCATCGACCAGGCGATCCAGATGCACGGCGCCACCGGCGTCTCGCAATGGACGCCGCTGGCGCAGATGTACACCAGCCAGCGCACCCTGCGCATCGCCGACGGCCCCGACGAGGTCCACCACATGGTGGTCGGCCGCGCGGAGCTGAGCCGGCACTGAACAGAGCCCCCTTCTCGAGCAGGGAAACCTCAGTTCGCCGCTAGCACCAGCACGTTGCTGCGCGCCATGATCGGCTCCGGCGTGGTCTCCTGCACCGCCGCGGCGTCCAAGCGGGCGAAGCCTTCGACCATCTCGGCCTCGGTCATGTGCTCGAAGGCCGAGACCACGCGGCGACGGAGCCTCTCGGCATGCCCGGCGAGGACGGCGGCGACTCGGTCACAGCAAAGGTGTCGATCCAGGGCCGCTGTATCGCGCGATCGCGCATTGCCAAGTGGAACTCGAAGTGTTTTTCGAGACGTATTCGGATTGGAAAATCACCGTGTTAGTCAATATAAGCGTTCGCCTATCCACAGTTACGCGATGAGCGGAGATAATGTTGCCAGATTGTTCTGATTTGTCTAGTAACACCAACTCGTCTGGCGTGACCTGTAGCGGCATGAAATCAGATATTTGGCAATCGGTCTGACACCACAGGCGCGTGTTCATGTCGAACCAATAGCGGGGATGATGATCGACGGCAGGACCGGAGGTCTGATCGCAGGAGAGGTCAAACACCTTAGGCGGTTCATCCGCGGCGGCTGACATCCCAGCGATCACCCAGAAACCCAGAGCCGCAACCAGCGTGCGGATCATCGCTCGTCCCGCATTCGGTTCGCTCTTGGCTTGTGCAGCTGCGGCGGGGTCTTAAGCGCATTATCAAGCCCGCGCCGGAAGCGCTCTGTGGCGCGGGGCTCGTCTCCGGAATAGGGTCTATCCATCATGGCTTCGAACAATACACCTACGGTGCCATTCCTTGCATCCCGCCTGAAGCTGCGGCGGGCCGCGAAGCACATAGCTGAGTTGGAGGTATTGGCTGTCGAGCACATAAAAATGCAAAGAAAGAGCATGCCGCCGCCGCTCGAAGCGCCTCAGTTCGCGGATGCGGAGGGCCAAATTGTCTTCCATGGGCCTATGATGCTCCACGGGCCTCCGGAAGACTTCGGCGCAATCGTTGGAGACGTGATCCACAACCTCCGTGCAGCACTTGACCTGTTGGCTTCCGATCTCGTGCGCAAGGGCGGTGGCAATCCGAACAACGTCTACTTTCCGTTCTGCGACAAGCCGCAAGACCTCCAGAAAGTGGTCAAGGACAGAAATTTTCACCGAGCTGGTCCCAAGGCCATCGCGCTACTTGAGGAGTTCAAGCCCTACCGGGGCGGAAATACCGCTTTGCGTGCAATTCACGACCTCGACATTCAGGACAAGCACAAAACACTCATTCCCGCCTCTGCTGCTGTCACCACCCAGGCGTTCTCGTTCGTGAGGATCGGGGGCCGACTCGCGGCTCAGCCCGTGCCGAACTCCGGCCCTAACGTGGGCTTTGTCTTCCCCGCGGGCGATGTATTCGCAGGGAAGGAGATCATCCCAACGCTTCATGAGCTGTTGCAGCTCACGTCGGGCATTGTCGAAGCCTTCGCCGCGCTCTGAAGGCACCGACCTACGTAAGGCCCCCGCGAAGGTGGCGGCTTCGCTACTCCGCCGCCAGCACCAGCACGTCGCTGCGCGCCACGATCGGCTGCGCCGTGGTCTCCTGCGCCGCCGCGGCGTCCAGGCGGGCGAAGCCTTCGGCCATCTCGGCCTCGGTCATGTGCTCGAAGGTCGAGACCGCGCGGTGGCGCAGGCGGTCGGCGTGCTCGGCGAGGCTGGCGGCGAAGGTTTCGTCGACGCTGACCAGCGCCATCCGCCGCAGGCCCGCCGGCGCGAAGGCGGCCTCGGTGTCGGCCAGGGTCGGGAACATCTGCAGCTCGATCGAACGCGCCCGCGGGAAGTAGGCGTGCCAGCGGATGTCGGGGAAGCGGTCGGCGAACTGGCTGCGGACCAGCACCCGGCCGCCGGGCCGCAGCACGCGGGCGATCTCATGGGCCGCGGCGGCGCGGTCGGCTACGTGGTGGAACGACAGGAACATCAGCACCAGGTCGCAGGCCGCGTCCGGCAGCGGGATGGCCTCCGCCCGGCCGGCGAGGAAGCTGACCCGCGGGTCCGTGGTCCGCGCGACGGCGACCGCGCGCATCCGCGCCGACGGCTCGACGCCGTAGACCGGGCCGCCGAACGCCTCGGCCAGCGCGGTGGTGAAGCGCCCCGTGCCCGAGCCCAGGTCGAGCGCGACGAGCGGCCGGCGCGCCGGCGCCTGGGCGGCCAAGACTTCGGCCCAGAACCGCGCGCTCGCCGGCCCGTGGTCGCGGCCGGCGGCGTAGCCGACGTGCTGCCGCTCGTCGTAGTCCACGGGCTTGAGCATGCGGGCGACTCCGTTGCGGGGCGCGGAAGGTGCGCCGGCCCGCGTCGGCGGCCTATCGACAAATCCGCCCGAACCTGTGAGTTGGGCGCACATGAGCGCGCGCCGACTGCCATCGCTTTCCGGGCTTCGGGCCTTCGAGGCGTTCGCCCGCACCGGCGCCATGACGGCGGCGGCGGCGGAGCTGGGGGTCACCCACGGGGCGGTCAGCCGCAGCGTGCGCGGCCTGGAGGCCGAGCTCGGCGCGCGGCTGGTCGCCGGCCCCCGCCACCGGCTGCAGCTCACCGACGCGGGGCGCAGGCTGGCGGCGGCGGCCGGCGCGGCCTTCGCCCAGATCGCCGACGCCCTGCCGGGCGCGGCCCCGACGCGCGAGCTGGTGGTCTCCTGCTACGGCACCTTCGCGATGAAGTGGCTGATCCCCAGGCTGCCGTCGTTCCTGGAGCGGGACCCGAGCGTCTCGGTGCGCATCGTCGAGGAGGAGGGGCCGGCGGACTTCGGGCGCGGCGGGCTGCACGCGGCGATCCGGCTGGAGCACTCCGCTCCGCCCGGCGCGCGCAAGACCGCCTTCCTGCCGCACCACCACGGGCCGGTGCTGTCGCCGGCGCTCTGGGAGCGCTGCGGGCGCGATCCGCGCCGGCTGCTGGCGGCGACGCGGCTCTGCAGCGAGACCTTCCTGCCGGCCTGGACCGAGTGGGCGGCGCGGGCCGGCGCCGAGCTGCCGGCCGGGGTCACCGAGCGGGTCTTCGAGCACAACACCTACATGCTGGAGGCCGCGGCGGCCGGCCTGGGCGTGGCGGTGGCGCCGTGGGCGTTCGCCGGCGCCGACGTGCTGGCCGGACGGCTGGTGGCGCCGCTGGGCTTCGAGGCGGTGCCGGGGCGCTTCGTCTACCTGCGGCCCGGCGTCGGCGAGCATCCGCTGGCGGCGGCGTTCGGCGAGTGGCTGCGCCGCCAGGGCCGCGAGGCGCCGACGGCGCCGGCCGCGGTCTCGCTGCGCGGGCTGTGACGCCACGGCACGCCACCCTCATCACGTTTCCTGTGTTGCGCGGCTCGATCTTAGATGTATGAGCCAACGCCTTCGGGCCGGACCAACCCAAACCGAGTGTGCGAGGACATGCGGCGCTTGGATCATGCCGCGCCGCGAGGCTGCGAGCCAACGCACGCCGCGCGCGCGATGCGACTGATGCGCCCGGGCGCGGCGGCGGCGCTGCTTGCGTGCCTGGCTGCCTGCGGCGGCCAGCCGCCAGGCGCGCGCCCGGCGCCGACCGTCGGCGTAGTCACGCTTGAGCCGCAGACGGTGACCCTGACCACCGAGCTGCCGGGGCGCACCAGCCCGTTCGAGATCGCCGACGTGCGCCCGCAGGTGGGCGGCATCATCCAGGCGCGGCTGTTCCAGGAGGGCGCGGTCGTCCACGCCGGCCAGCTGCTCTACCAGATCGAGCCGGCCCCGTTTCAAGCCGCCTACGACCAGGCCAGGGCGCAGCTCGCCAACGCCGAGGCGAACCTCGTGACGACGCGGCTGAAGGCCCAGCGCTTCGCCGACCTGGTCAAGATCCATGCTGTCAGCGCCCAGGACGCCGACGACGCCGAAGCGGCGTTCAAGCAGGCGCAGGCGACGGTGCAGCAGAACCGGGCGGCGGCGGAGGCGGCCCGCATCAACCTGAGCTTCACCCGCGTCACCGCTCCGATCACCGGCCGCATCGGCATCTCGACGGTGACCAAGGGGGCGCTGGTCACCGCCAGCCAGACCACGGCGCTCGACACCATCCAGCGGCTCGACCCGATCTACGTCGACGTCACCCAGTCGGTCGCCCAGGTGACGGCGCTGCGCCGACAGATCGCCGGCGGCCAGGTCAGCGGCGCGCCGGGCAGCGCCGAGGCGCACCTGACGCTCGACGACGGCTCGGCCTATCCGCTCGCCGGGCGCCTGCAGGTGACCGACGTCACCGTCGACCAGACCACCGACGCGGTGACGCTGCGGGCGGTGTTCCCCAACCCGTCCGGGGTGCTGCTGCCCGGCATGTTCGTGCGCGCCACCATCACCGAGGGCGTCACGGCGAATGCGCTGCTGGTCCCGCAGCAGGGCGTCGGCCACGACCAGAAGGGCCAGCCGACCGCGCTGGTGGTGAACGCCAAGGGCGTGGTGGAGCAGCGTGAGCTGCAGGTTTCGCAGACCGTGGGCGCCAGGTGGCTGGTCACCGCCGGGCTCAGCGCCGGCGACCGGGTGATCGTCGAGGGCACGCAAGGCGCCCAGCCGGGCGCGCAGGTGCGCGCCATCCCCGCCGACAACATCCGCTAGGGCGCCATGCTGTCGCGTTTCTTCATCGAGCGGCCGATCTTCGCCACGGTGATCGCCATCGTCATCATGGTCGCCGGTGCGCTTTCCATCACCAAGCTGCCGATCGAGCAGTATCCGACCATCGCCCCTCCGTCGGTCGGCATCTTCACCACCTATCCGGGCGCGTCGGCGGCGACCGTCGAGACCTCGGTCACCCAGGTGATCGAGCAGCAGCTGACCGGCCTCGACCACCTGCTGTACTTCTCGTCGAACAGCAGCTCCGACGGCAGCGCCCAGATCCAGGTGACCTTCGCGCCGGGCACCAATCCGGACATCGCCCAGGTGCAGGTGCAGAACAAGCTGCAGTCGGCCCTGCCGCTGCTGCCGGCGCAGGTGACCCAGGAGGGCATCGGCGTCGCCAAGGCGCAGGGCGACTTCCTGATGGTGGTCGCCCTCTACGACACCACCGGCCGCTACACCTCCATCGACATCGCCGACTATCTGCGCAGCTACCTCGTCGACCCGCTGGCGCGGATCAACGGCGTCGGCAACGTCCGGGTATTCGGCGGCCAGTATGCGATCCGCATCTGGCTCGACCCATACAAGCTACAGACCTACGGCCTGATGCCGTCCGACGTGCGCAATGCGGTGCTGGCGCAGAACGTCCAGGTGACCGGCGGCCAGGTCGGCGGGCTGCCGTCGCCGCCGGGCCAGCAGCTGAACGCCACCGTCACCGCCCAGTCGCTGCTGACCAGCCCCGACCAGTTCAAGGCCATCATCCTGAAGACCCAGGCCGACGGGTCGCAGGTGCGGCTCTCGGACGTGGCCCGGGTGGAGCTGGGGGCCGACGACTATTCGACCACCACGCGGCTCAACGGCCGCCCGGCCGGCGGCGTCGCCATCCAGCTGTCGCCGGGCGCCAACGCCCTGACCACCGCCGACCTCGTCAAGCAGAAAGCGACGGCGCTGGCGGCCGCCCTGCCGCCGGGCCTGAAGCTGAGCTTCCCGGTCGACTCCACCACCTTCATCAAGCTGTCGATCCAGCAGGTGATCATCACCCTGATCGAGGCCATCGTCCTGGTGGTGGGGGTGATGTTCCTGTTCCTGCAGGACTGGCGCGTCACCCTGATCCCCGCCGTGGCGGTGCCGGTGGTGCTGCTCGGCACCTTCGGGATCCTCGCCGCGGTCGGCTACTCGATCAACACGCTGACCATGTTCGCCATGGTGCTGGCGATCGGGTTGCTGGTCGACGACGCCATCGTCGTGGTCGAGAACGTCGAGCGGATCATGAGCGAGGAGGGGTTGCCGCCGAAGGAGGCCACCATCCGCTCGATGAACGAGATCACCGGCGCGCTCGTCGGCGTCGCTTTGGTGCTGGCGGCGGTGTTCCTGCCGATGGCCTTCATCGGCGGCTCGACCGGGGTCATCTACCGGCAATTCTCGGTCACCATCGTCTCGGCCATGGCGCTGTCGATCATGGTGGCGCTGATCCTGACCCCGGCGTTGTGCGCCACGCTGCTGAAACCGGTCGAGAAGGGCCACCGCGCCCACGCCCGCGGCTTCTTCGGCTGGTTCAACCGCACCTTCGCCGCCACGGTGACCCGCTACCAGGGCACGCTCGGCGGCGTGATCCGCCGCCCGCTGCCGGCGCTGATCCTCTACGGCGTCGTGGCGCTGGTGCTGGCGGTGCTGTTCGCCCGCCTGCCGACCGCCTTCCTGCCGATCGAGGACCAGGGCTCGATGGTCGGCCTCTACACCCTGCCGGTCGGCGCGACGCAGACGCGGACCCTCGCCGTCGGCCGGCAGCTGGAGAGCTACTTCCTCGGCAAGGAGCACAAGAACGTCGAAGCGCTGTTCACCGTCGCCGGCTTCAACTTCGCCGGGGCCGGCCAGAACCTCGGCCAGGCCTTCCTGCACCTCAGCGACTGGAAGGACCGCCCCGGCGCCCAGAACACCGCCTCGGCGATCGCCCAGCGCGCCACCCAGGCGCTGTCGCAGCAGGTCCACGACGGCCAGGTGTTCATCCTGGTGCCCCCGGCGGTGCCGGGGCTGGGCCAGTCGTCCGGCTTCGACCTGCAGCTGGAGGACCGCGGCGGGCTCGGCCACGACGCCCTGGCCGCCGCGCAGAGCCAGCTGCTGCAGCTGGCCGCCAGGGACCCGATCCTAGCTGGCGTGCGGCCCAACAACCAGGCCGACACGCCGCAGCTGCACCTCGACATCGACCAGACCAAAGCCACCGCGCTCGGCCTCAACCTCGGGACCATCGACGACACCTTCGCCACCGCCTGGGGCGGCGAGTTCATCAACAATTTCGTCGACCGCGGCCGGGTGAAGCGGGTGTTCGTGCAGGGCGACGCGCCGTTCCGCGCCCGGCCCGAGGACGTCGGCGACTGGTACGTGAAGGGCGCGTCGGGGACGATGGCGCCGTTCTCCGCCTTCGCCACCACCCGCTGGACGCTGGGGCCGTCCCAGCTCGGCCGCTACAACGGCCAGCCGTCGGTAGAGATCCAGGGCCAGCCCGCGCCGGGCAAGAGCTCCGGCGCGGCGATGAGCGAGATGCAGAAGCTGATCGGCCAGCTGCCGCACGGCATCGGCTACGAGTGGACCGGGCTCTCCTACCAGGAGCTGCTGTCCGGCTCGCAGGCGCCGTTCCTTTACGGGCTCTCGATCCTGGTGGTGTTCCTGTGCCTGGCCGCCCTCTACGAGAGCTGGTCTATCCCGCTGTCGGTGATCCTGGTGGTGCCGCTGGGGGTGTTTGGCGCGGTCGCCGCGGCGACGCTGCGCGGCTTCTACAACGACGTCTACTTCCAGGTCGGCCTGCTCACCACGATCGGCCTCTCGGCCAAGAACGCCATCCTGATCGTGCAGTTTGCCGACGTGGCCGAGAAGGGCGGGGCCGAGCCCCGGGAGGCGGCGATGACCGCCTCGCGCCTCAGGCTGCGTCCCATCCTGATGACCTCGATGGCCTTCATGGCCGGGGTCTTCCCGCTGGCCATCGCGTCGGGCGCCGGCGCGGCCAGCCAGCACGACATCGGCACCGGCGTGATCGGCGGCATGCTGGCGGCGACGATCATGGCGATCTTCTTCGTGCCACTGTTCTTCGTCGGCGTGCGGCGCTGGGCGACGCGGCCACGGCGCGGGCGCCTGGCGGCCCGCCGCGGAGAGTCGCCGTGAGGCCGCGCCTTGCGCTGGCGCTCGCCCTGGCGCCGCTGCTGGCCGGCTGCGTCAGCCTCGCGCCGCCCTACAAGCGCCCCGAGCCGGCCGTACCGCCGGCGGTAGCCAACGGCTATGGCCAGGCGCCGCAGGCCGCGCCGCGCCTCGTTTCCTGGCGCGCCTTCTTCGGCGATCCGCGGCTGGCGCAGGTGGTCGAGCTCGGCCTCGCCCACAACCAGGACCTGCCGGCCGCCGTCGCCAACGTCGAGATCGCCCGCGCCGGCTGGCTCACCCAGCGCGCGCAGCTGTTCCCCAGCCTGAACGGCGAGGCCGGCGTCAGCGGCAGCCGCACCCCGACCAGCGTGGTCGGCGTCCCGGGCGGCGGCGGCTTAACCCAGCGCATCTACACCGCCGAGCTGGCGGTCCCGGCCTATGAGGTCGACCTGTTCGGCCGGGTTCGCAGCCTCACCCGGGCGGCGCAGGAGCAGTATTTCGCCAGCCGCTCGGCGCGCGACGCCGCGCAGATCAGCCTGGTCGCGCAGATCGCCCAGGCCTGGCTCACCGTCGGCTCCGACCGCTCGCTGCAGGCCATCGCCGGCGACACCCTCGCCGAGGCCAACGCCTCGCTGGCCCTCACCCAGGCCAAGCTCGATCACGGCGAGGCGGCGCTCAGCGACGTCGACCGCGCCAGGAGCCTGGTCGCGCAGGCGAAGTTCGACCTGGCCCGCTACGCCACCCAGGTGGCCCAGGACCGCGACGCGCTGGAGCTGGTGGTGGGCGCGCCGGTGGGCGACGCCCTGCTGCCGGCCAGCGTCGCCGACGACGCCAAGGTGATGGCCGAGCTGCCCACCGGCGTCGCCTCCAGCGTGCTGCTGGCCCGCCCGGACGTGCTGCAGGCCGAGGACCAGCTGATCGGGGCCAACGCCAACATCGGTGCGGCGCGGGCGGCCTTCTTCCCGCAGATCAGCCTCACCGGCGGCGGCGGCTTCACCAGCGCGGCGCTCTCCGGCCTGTTCAGCGGCGGCGCCGGCGCATGGAGCTACGCCGCCCAGCTGACCCAGCCGATCTTCGACGCCGGCCGCAACCGGGCGGGGCTCGAGCAGGCCAAGGCGCAGCGCGACCTGGCCGAGGCCAACTACCAGAAGGCCATCCAGACCGCCTTCCGCGAGGTGGCCGACGCGCTCGCCCAGCGCGCCCAGATCGACGCGGAGCTGTCGGCCGAGCAGGCCCAGGTGGACGCCGACGCCGACGCGGTGCGGCTGATCCAGGCCCAGTACGCCCGCGGCGCCGCCTCCGAGCTCGACGTCCTCACCGCCCAGGCCGCCCTCTACGGCGCCGAGCAGACCCTGACGACGGCGCGGCTGCTGAAGGCCACAAACCTGGTCTCGCTCTACCAGGCCCTGGGCGGCGGGCTCAGCTGACCGCGACGTCTTTCCGCCCTTCCCATTGACGAGACGGGAGCGGTCTCCCGCGAATGGCGGCCGGCGGCGGAGTGATATAGGAGAGTCGGGCGGGCTCGCCGGATTCCGGCGGCCGACATTCAGGGGCCAGCCGCTCGTCCGAGGCGCCGGGCGGCAACCGAGGGGTGATTGCCGTGAGACTGCCGATTTTCCTCAGCGCGGCCGTGCTGATCGCCGCCTTTGCCGGGCTCGCGCACGCGCAGCAGCCGCCGCTGATCGACCGCAACGACTTCTTTGGCGAGGTGCAGATCAGCGGCGCGCAGATCTCGCCGGACGGCCAGTGGCTCACCTTCCTCAAGCCCTACAAGGGCGTGCGCAACATCTGGATCAAGAAGGCCGGCGAGCCGTTCAGCGCCGCCCGGCCGATCAGCGCCGACGCCCACCGGCCGATCAGGGGCTACTTCTGGTCGCGGGATTCCAGGTACGTCCTCTACTCGCAGGACCATGCCGGCGACGAGAACTTCAACATCTATGCGATCGACCCGAACGCCGCCCCAGATCCGGCGACCGGCCTGCCGCCGACCCGGGCGCTGACCGACATGCAGAAGGTGCGCGTCGAGATCTACGCGGCGCCGAAGACCAAGCCGGACATCCTCTACATCGGCCTCAACGATCGCGACCCGCGCTACCACGACCTCTACCAGCTGCAGCTCTCCACCGGCCAGAAGACCCTGATCCGGCGCAACACCGACCAGATCGCCGCCTGGGACTTCGACAACGCCGGCGAGCTGCGGCTGGCCGAGCGCACCACGCCGTCCGGCGACACCGAGATCATGCGGGTGAGCGGCGACGGCTTCACCCCCGTCTACAGCTGCACGGTGCTGGAAACCTGCGGCGTGCAGGGCTTCGACGCGGCCAACGCCCACGCCTACCTGGTCACCAACAAGGGCGACCTCAACCTGGTCGAGCTGGACAGCCTGGACCTCGCCAGCGGCGCCGTCGCCAAGGTCGAGAGCGATCCGGAGCATCGGGTCGACCTGCAGGGCGTCGCCACCTCCGAGCTCGACTACCGCATCCTCTACACCAGCTACGAGGACGCCCGCGTGCGCCGCTACTTCCGCGACAAGACGCTGGAGGGCCAGTACGCGTGGCTGAAGTCGAAGCTGCCGGGCATGGAGGTCGACTTCGGCTCCACCAGCGCCGACGAGAACATCTGGATCGTCGTCGCCCACAGCGACGTCGAACCGGGCGCGGTCTACCTCTGGAACCGCAAGGCGGGAACGCTCGACCTGCAGTACCGCGTGCGCGACGAGCTGCCGCGCGAGGCGCTCAGCCCGCGCCAGCCGATCAGCTTCACGTCGTCCGACGGGCTGGAGATCCCGGCCTACCTGACCCTGCCGAAGGGGCTGCCGGCGCACGCCCTGCCGCTGATCGTGCTGCCGCACGGCGGCCCCTGGGCGCGCGACAGCTACGGCTACGACAGCTTCGCCCAGTTCCTCGCCAACCGCGGCTATGCGGTGCTGCAGCCGAACTTCCGCGGCTCGACCGGCTACGGCAAGGCCTTCCTCAACGCCGGCAACGGCGAGTGGGGCCGCAAGATGCAGGACGACCTCACCTGGGGCGTCAAGGCGCTGGTGGCCAAGGGCGTCGTGGACCCGAAGCGGGTCGGCATCTTCGGCGGCAGCTACGGCGGCTACGCCACCCTGGCCGGGGTCGCCTTCACCCCGCACGTCTACGCCGCCGCGGTGGCCTACGTGGCGCCCAGCAACCTGATCACCCTGCTGGACGCGATCCCGCCCTACTGGGAAGCCGGCCGCAAGCAGATGTACGTGCGCATGGCCGACCCGACGACGCCGCAGGGCAAGGCGCTGCTGGTGGCCGAGTCGCCGCTGACCGAGGCCAAGGCGATCGTCACGCCGCTGATGGTGGTGCAGGGCAAGAACGACCCGCGCGTCAACGTCCGCGAGAGCGCGCAGATCGTCGCCGCGGTGCGCGACAACGGCAAGCCGGTCGAATACCTGGTCGCGCCGGACGAGGGCCACGGCTTCGCCCGGCCGATCAACAACCTGGCGCTGGTCACCGAGATGGAGACCTTCTTCGCCAAATACCTCGGCGGCCGCTACCAGGCCGACGTCCCCGCCGACGTCGCCGCGCAGATCAAGGTGCTGTGGGTCGACCCGAAGACGGTCAGCGGAACCGTGGCGCTGACCGGCGCCCTGGCCGGGAGCAAGTAGGGCGGGTTGCGCTTTCTTCCCTTGCGGGAGAAGGACAGCCAACAAGCAGGCCGTCGCGCTCGGCGGGGGTGTTGGCGCCGCGCAGGCGGGCGGCCTGGTCGGGGCGGGGGGCGAGCCAGGCGAGGCCGGCCACCGCCACGAGGCGGCGGATGGGCCAGCCGGGCGCGGCGTCCGCCGGCAGCCTGGCCAGCTCGAGCAGCATCGGCAGGTGGACGTCCGCAAAAGCTGCGCCCGGGTCCGGGGCGGCCAGCAGGGCGGCGAGGTCGTCCGGCCGGATGGTGGGCGCGTCCACCGCCAGCACCAGGGCGCGGCGGCAGCCGGCGGCGATCAGCGCCCTGGCCCCGGTGACGATGCCGCCGACCGGGCCGGCGAGCGGCGTCTCGTCCGACACGTGCGGATAGCCGAGGCTCCGGCGGCCGACGGTGACGACCGGATCGGCGCCGATCGCCGCGGCCAGCGCGGCGCAGAGGTCGACCGCCCGCGCGCCGTTCCAGTCGAGGCAGGCCTTGTCGGTCCCCATCCGCGAGGAGGCGCCGCCGGTGAGGATGAGGGCGCCGATCCGGTCGGGCGGGGTGGGGCTCAAGCGCTGGCGGCCCGGCAATCGCCTTGCGGCGCCTCGGCGCCGGTGCGGATGCGCTCGGGGAAGGTGAAGATCTCGAAGGCGTCGGGCCGGCAGACGCCGACCAGCGTGAGGCCTGTCTCGCTGGCGGTGCGCACGGCCAGGGCGGTCGGCGCTGAGACGGCGCAAACCACCGGCGCGCCCAGCACCGCGGCCTTCTGCACCATCTCGACCGAGACGCGGCTGGTCAGCAGCAGCACCGCGGACTGCGCCGCGACGCCGGCCAGCGCGCAAGCCCCGACCAGCTTGTCGAGCGCGTTGTGCCGTCCGACGTCCTCGCGGACGATCAGCTCGCGGCCCGGCCGCCAGAGCGCCGCGGCGTGGACTGCGCGGGTCGCCTGGCCGAGTATCTGCGCCGCCGACAGGGCCTGCATCGCCTCGACCAGCACCCGGGCGTCGATGGCGGCCGGCGGCCGCTCCACGCGGGGAACGGGGCGCACCGCCTCGGCGAGGCTCTCGATGCCGCAGAGGCCGCAGCCGGTGGGGCCGGCGAGGCGGCGCCGGCGGCTCGCCAGCCGCGCGCCGGCGTCGGCCGCCAGCCACAGCCGGACCTCGATCCCCAGCGGCGCGGGCGCGATGTCGATCTCGCGGATGGCGCTGGCGGCATCGACGACCCCTTCGGTCAGGCTGAAGCCGACGGCGAAGTCTTCGAGGTCGGCGGGCGTGGCCATCATCACGGCGGTGGTCGAGCCGTCGTGGACGATGGCGACCGGCGTCTCCTCCGGCGCCACCCGCTCGCCCGCGTCGGTCTCGCCGCGCATGGTCCAGCGCAGCCGGGGCAGGGGCCTGGCCGTCTCGAGCACCGTGTCCGCCTCAGCCTTGCTCCGCTTCACGCACGCTCAACCCGCATAGCCGCGCCCGCGATGCATCGCAAAGTGATGTTTCCGAGTTGTGCGTCCGAACGAGGCGTTGGGAGCAGGCGATGGCTGGCCGGTCGAAGCATCCGAAGATCGAGCCCTACGACGGACCGGCGGGCGGCTACGGCTCGGTGAAATCGGTCACCGACATCCTGCTGCGCGAGGGCATCCCGATCGAGGGCGCGGAGGTCATCACCCACCAGAACAAGGCCGACGGCTACATGTGCGTCAGCTGCGCCTGGGGCAAGCCGGCTGTGCCGCACCCGCTGGAGGTCTGCGAGAACGGCGTCAAGGCGACCGCCTGGGAGATCACCCACCACCGCGCCGGCGACGCCTTCTTCGACAAGCACACCCTGACCGAGCTGGAGGGCTGGGGCGACCACGAGCTGGAGGCGGCCGGGCGGCTGACGCGGCCGATGCGCTGGGACACCGCGTCCGACAAGTACGTGCCGATCTCCTGGGAAGCGGCCTTCGCCGAGATCGGCCGCGAGCTGCGGGCGCTGGGCGCGGACCCGGACAGCGTGGTGTTCTACACCAGCGGCCGCGCCAGCCTCGAAGCCAGCTACATGTACCAGTTGCTGGCGCGGATGTACGGCACCAACAACCTGCCGGACAGCTCCAACATGTGCCACGAGAGCACCTCCGTGGCGCTGCCGGAAAGCATCGGCGTCTCGGTCGGCACGGCCACGCTGCAGGACTTCGAGATGGCCGACCTGCTGCTCTACGTGGCCCACAATCCGGGCACGTCGTCGCCGCGCATCCTGCACCAGCTGCAGGCGGCGGTGCAGCGCGGCGCCAAGATCATCGGCGTCAATCCGCTGCGTGAGCGCGGCCTGCAGCGGTTCAAGAACCCGCAGAACCCGATCGAGATGCTGACGCCGAAGGAGACCGAGATCGCCTCGGAGATCCTGCAGGTGCGCAACGGCGGCGACACCGCCCTCTTCACCGGCGCCTGCAAGGCGCTGATCGCCATGGACGACGCGCTGGCGGCGCAGGGCAAGTCGCATCCCACCGACCGCGAGACGCTGCTGGCGGCCACCAAGGACGACGCCGGCTACTCGGTGAAGGCGGCCGCCGCCTCGACCGAGACCCGGCGGGTGCTCGACCACGACTTCATCAAGGAGCACACGCTGGGCTTCGAGGCGTTCGCCGACTACTGCCGCCAGGCGGACTGGGGCGAGATCGAGCGGGTCTCCGGGCTCAGCCGGCAGACCATCGAAGCCTTCGCCAAGACCTACTCCGAGGCCAACGCCGTGCTGGCCATCTACGGCATGGGCCTGACCCAGCACGTCGCCGGGGTGCAGAACGTGCAGATGCTGGTGAACCTGCAGCTGCTGCGCGGCAACATCGGCAAGCCGGGCGCCGCCATCTGCCCGGTGCGCGGCCACTCCAACGTGCAGGGCCAGCGCACCGTCGGGATCACCGAGAAGCCGGAGCTGGCGCCGCTCGACAAGCTGAAGGAGCTCTACGGCTTCGAGCCGCCGCGCCACGAGGGGCTGGCGACGGTCAAGGCCTGCGAGAAGATGATCACCGGCGAGGTGAAGGGCTTCGTGGCGCTGGGCGGCAACTTCTCCCGCGCCGCGCCGGACATCCCGCGCGTCGAGGACGCCTGGCGGCGCTTGCGCCTCACCGTCGCCATCGCCACCAAGCTCAACCGCAGCCACGTGGTGCACGGCGAGGCGGCCTACCTGCTGCCGTGCCTGGGCCGCATCGAGATCGACGAGCAGGTTGGCGGGCCGCAGGCGGTGTCGATGGAGAGCAGCCTGGCGCACTTCCACGGCTCGCGCGGCCAGGTGAAGCCGGCCAGCCCGCACCTGAAGTCCGAGCCGGCGATCGTAGCCGGCATCGCCCAGGCGACGCTGGCCCCGAACGCCAGGGTCCCGTGGGACGCCTGGGTCGGCGACTACGCCAAGGTGCGCGAGGCGATCGAGCAGACCTGGCCGTCGACCTTCAAGGGGCTGAACGAGAAGATGTTCAATCCCGGCGGCATCACCCGGCCGCTGGCGGCGCGCGAGCGCAAGTGGAACACCCGCACCGGCAAGGCCAACTTCGTGGCGCCGACGCAGATGTTCGCCGGCGATGCCGAAAGCTTCGGCCGCGAAGGCGTGCTGCAACTGGTGACGCTGCGCTCCAACGGCCAGTTCAACACCACCGTCTACAGCTACGAGGACCGCTTCCGCGGCGTGAAGGGCACGCGGATGGTGGTGTTCATGAATGCCGCCGACATCGAGCGGCTGGGGCTGGCCGAGGGTGACATGGTCGACCTGACCACGGCCATCGACGACGGCGTCGCGCGGGTGGTGCGCGGCTTCCGCGTCGTCGCCTACGGGATTCCCGAGGGCTGCGTCGGCGCCTACTATCCGGAGGCCAATCCGCTGGCGCCGCTTTCCCACCACGACACCAAGGCCCAGACGCCGGCCTACAAGGCCATCCCGGTGCGGGTCTCGCGGTCGCAGGAGACCCGGCCGTGAGCGGGCATGCGCAGCTGTTCGCCTTCGAGAACGACTTCGTCGAGGCGCTCGAGTGCATCCCGATGGCGGTGCGCTTCAAGCTCGACCTGTGCGCGGTCAAGCTGTCGCTGGCGCAGTGGAGCGCCTTCAGCCGCGACGAGCGGGCGGCGCTGCTCGCCGCGCCCTGCGCCGCGCCGGACGAGGTCGCCGCCTACCGCCGCCGGCTGGTCGAACTGGTGGCCGAGCGCGCCCACGAGGCCGCCAAGCCGCTGGCCGCGGGCGCCACGGTGCTCTGGGAGCAGGGCGAGCGGACGCCGCCCGAGGTGCGCAGCTTCGCCCGGTCCATCGACGTGCCGCCGCCCCCCGACACCGCCTGGCGCGACCTCACCTCGCTGCAGCGCTTCGCCCTGCTGAAGCTCAGCCGCGACAACCACGACAACGTCAACTTCGTCCCGGCGCTGCGGGAGTTCGGGCTGCTGTAGAGGCGAAGAGCGCGCGCTGAGCGCCGCCGCGCCGCCGCCCGCCAACAAGCCACGAAGCCTTCCGCCGTTTCGCTCGTTCCAGTCTCAGCCGGCCTCGCCGGTGGCTGGGAAGCGGCGATTGACTACCAGGGTGCGGTCACCGACGGGGCTTGCGAGCGCCTTTTGCCTGGGCGCCGTGGCGATGCTCGCCGTCATGCTGGGCGAGGCCGTGATGAAGGCCCGCCCGAGCCGTCCGCCCGCCCCCTCGCGCGGGCCGACGGAGTTCGCCGTGGCCGACTGGCGGCGTGTGGCGGTGGGCGGTTTGCGGGAATTCGGCAAGGACCGTATCCCGGCGGTCGCCGCGGGCGTCACCTTCTATGCGCTGCTGGCGCTGTTTCCGGCGGTCAGCGCCTTCGTCTCCCTCTATGGGCTGGTGGCCGACGTGGCGGACGCGCGCCGCCAGATCGCCAGCCTCGGCGGCGTGCTGCCCGGCGGCGCCCTCAGCGTCATCGGCGACGAGCTGACGCGGCTGACGCAAACCGACCACGGCGCCCTGGGCCTGGCCTTCGCCTTGAGCCTCGGCGTCTCGGTCTGGAGCGCCAACGCCGGCATGAAGGCGCTGATCGAAGGGCTGAACGTCGCCTACGAGGCGCCGGAGGCGAGGGGGTTCGTGGGGGTCACCCTGCTGTCGCTGGGGCTGACCGTCGGCGCGATCCTGGTCGCGGTGGCGGGGATCGCCCTGGCGTCCGCCGTCCCGCAATGGCTGGGGGCAGGCGCGGCGCCGATCGCCGCCTGGGCGCAATGGCCGGTCGTGCTGGTGGTGACCGTGGCGGCGCTCTCGGCGCTCTATCGGCTGGGGCCGTGCCGTCCGGGGGCCGACTGGCGCTGGATCACCCCCGGGAGCCTCGTCGCGGCGGCGGCCTGGCTGGCGATGAGCGCGCTGTTCTCCTGGTACGTCGCCAACTTCGGCCACTACAACCGCACCTACGGCTCGCTGGGCGCGATCGTCGGCTTCCTCACCTGGATCTGGCTGTCGCTGATGGTGGTGCTGCTGGGCGCCGAGCTGAACCGCGAGATCGAGAAGCAGGCCGCGGGCTGAGGCGGGCGAGTCTCGTCCGGCGAGGCCTGGCGCCGGTTGCAGGAATCGAACCCGCGACCTTCTGATTACAAATCAGCTGCTCTACCGTCTGAGCTAAACCGGCGTCGGGCCGGTTATGCCAAAGGGCAGGGGACGGCGCCACCGCGCGGGGCCCGCTTGCTGGCGGGCGGCGGGCTTGGCAAAGCTGGCCTGTGAGCAGCGCCGCGCCCGATTCCGCCGTCAAGCCGCTCGGCCGCAGCATGCGGCGGGTGGGCAACCTCCTGATCACCATCTCGGCGATCACCCCGGCGGCGTCAGTGTTCATCATGGGCCAGCAGGTGACGCAGCAGGCCGGCACCGGGGCCATCGTCTGCTTCCTGGCCGCTGGCCTCGTGGCGCTGATGACCGCCTTCGTCTACGCCGAGCTGTCATCCGCCTTCCCCCTGACCGGCGCCGAGTACTCGATGATGGGCCGCACCATGGGGCCCAGCTGGGGCTTCATGGCGCTGGGGCTGAACCTGTTCGGCGGGCCGGTCAGCCAGGCGGTGACGGCGCTGGGGCTGGCCGACTACCTGGGCGTGGTGATCCCGGGCCTGCCGCCGCTGCCGGTGGCGCTGGCGGTGACGGTGGGGACGGCGCTGGTGGGGGTGCTCAACGTGCGCCTCAACGCCAAGATCACCGGCGCCTTCCTGCTGGTGGAGCTGGCGGCGCTGGGGGTGATGACGGCGCTGGGCCTCCTCCATGTCCACAACCCGCTGATCGACCTGACGCTGCATCCCGTCGCGCCGACGGCGGCCGGCGGGCTCGGCCATGTCGGCTGGGCGGCGATGGGGCTGGGCATGGCTGCGGCGATCTACGCCTACAACGGCTACGGCGGGGCGGTGTACTTCGGCGAGGAGATGTACGAGGCCCGCACCAAGATGGCGTGGGTGATCTTCGCCTCGCTGGCGGTGGCCGCCGTCGCCGAATTCGTGCCGATCGTGGCGGTGCTGGCCGGCGCGCCGGACCTGAAGGCGGTGCTCACCGCCGACCAGCCCTATCCGGCCTTCCTCACCGCCGCCGGCGGGCCGCTGGTGAACAAGGTGGTCAGCCTTGGCGTCGCCTTCGCCATCATCAACGCGATGATCGCCATCGGCCTGATCAACGCGCGCCAGCTGTTCTGCAGCGGCCGCGACGGCGTCTGGCCGGGGGTGCTGAACCGCTGGGCGGCGGCGGTGCACCCGCGCTTCCACTCGCCCTGGATCGCCACCCTGGTGATGGGCGCGGCGACCATCGCCTGCTGCTTCGCGCCCTTGAGCCTGCTGGTGATCCTCTCCGGCACCAACGTGGTGATGCTCTACGCCGGCGTCTCGGCGGCGGCGATCGCCGGGCGGATCAACGGGACCACGAAGGTCGGCCACTATCGGATGCCGCTCTATCCGCTCTGGCCCGCGGCGGCATTGGCCGGCCTGGCCGGCGTCGCGTTCGCCGACCTGCTGGACCCCGACTCCGGACGCCCCAGCCTGATCGCCAACCTGGCGGTGATGGCCATCTCCGCCGCCTACTACCTCGGCTATCTGAAGCGCCGCGGCGGCTGGGCGCTGCGCGGCGCCGACGGGCGCACGCTGGAGGAGCTGGAAGCCGAGGGCTTGGCGGGCGAGGCGCAACCCACTATGTCAGCGCCGCCATGACGACGCGCCGGACGAGGATTATCTGTCGTCCTTCTCCCCTTGCGGGAGAAGGTGGCGGGCGAATGCCCGTCGGATGAGGGGTCGCGACCACTTCTCCGGCTAGCTGCAAGCGCCATCGGCCACCAGCCGTCGACCCCTCATCCGGCCCTTCGGGCCACCTTCTCCCGCAAGGGGAGAAGGACCTCGGGCGCGTAACGACTGCAAGGACCATCGCCATGGCCCGCATCCTCATCACCTCGGCCCTGCCGGGGATCAACGGCGTCAAGCACCTGGGAAACCTGGTCGGCTCGCTGCTGCCGTCCGACGTCTACGGCCGCTTCCAGCGCTACCGCGGCAATGAAGTGCTGCTGATCTGCGGCACCGACGACCACGGCACGCCGGCCGAGCTGGCCGCCGCCGAGCTCGGCCAGGACATCGCCGACTACTGCGCCGAGCAATATCGGGTGCAGAACGAGCTGGGCCTCGCCTATGGCCTGTCGTTCGACCTGTTCGGCCGCACCCATTCGCCGGGCACCGGCGAGCTGGTGCACCATTTCGCCGCCGCGCTGGAGGCGCACGGCCTGATCGAAGAGCGGGTGGACAAGATGGTCTATTCGCTGGCCGACAAGCGCTTCCTGCCGGACCGCTACGTCGAGGGCACCTGCCCGGTCTGCGGCTTCCGTCCGGCGCGCGGCGACCAGTGCGACAACTGCGGCTCGCTGCTCGATCCCGTCGACCTGATCGACCCCTATTCGGTGATCTCGGGCTCGCCCGAGATCGAGGTGCGCGACACGCGCCACCTCTACCAGCTGCATTCGCGCATGGCGGACCGCGTGCGCGCCTGGGCCGACTCGAAGACCGAGTGGGCGACGCTACCGCGCGCCATCACCAACAAGCATCTCGACGAGGGGCTGATCGACCGCGGCATCACCCGCGACCTCGCCTGGGGCTTTCCCGTGCTCAAGGACGGGCGCCCGCGCCCCGGCTTCGAGACCAAGGTCTACTACGTCTGGTTCGACGACGTGCTCGGCTACATCGGCATCACCCGCGACTGGGCCGCCGAGCACGGCGCGGACTGGGAGCGCTGGTGGCGGCTGGACAAGGGCGCGGACGACGTCCGCTACGTCCAGTTCATGGGCAAGGACAACGTGCCCTTCCACTCGGTCTACTTCCCCTCGACCATCCTGGGCTCACAGGAGCCTTGGAAGACAGTGGACGTGCTGAAGGCGTTCAACTGGCTGAACTGGTACGGCGGCAAGTTCTCCACCTCGCAGAAGCGCGGCGTCTTCATGGACCAGGCGCTGGAGCTGCTGCCGGCCGACTGCTGGCGCTGGTACCTCACCGCCAACAGCCCCGAGGGCTCCGACACCGTCTTCACCTGGGAGGTGTTCGTCTCGGCGGTCAACCGCGACCTCGCCGACGTGTTCGGCAACTTCGTCAACCGCATCACCCGCTTCTGCGAAGCCCGCTTCGAGGGCGTCGTGCCGGCGGGCGGCGAGCCCGGGCCGCTGGAGCAGAAGCTCTACGCCGACGTCGCCGTCGCCGTCGGTGAGCTGACCGCGCAGCTGGACGCTATCGAGATGCGCAAGTCGGCGCAGGCGCTGCGGGCGCTGTGGGTGCTGGGCAACGAGTACCTGCAGGAGGCCGCGCCCTGGACGGCGATCCGCACCGATCCGGAGCGGGCCGCGGTGGTGGTGCGCACCGGGCTGAACCTGGTCTCGCTGTTCGCGCGGGCAGCGGCGCCGTTCATCCCCTTCGCGGCGGAGACGGTGCTGGCGGCCGTCGGCGAGCCCGTGCCGCCGGCCTGGCCGACCACCGACATCGCGGTCGAACTCGCGCGCCTGCCCCCCGGCCGCAGGATCGCCGCGCCCCCGGTGCTGTTCCGCAAGATCGAGGACGCCGAAGTGGCGGCCTGGACGCAGCGGTTCGGCGGAGCGGGGTAGGCCTTCGCTTCTCACCCCGCAAGCGGCTAAGGGATTCACGCATCTGCTCCGATGCTTCCTTCTCCCCTTGCGGGAGAAGGTGTCAGCGAAGCTGACGGATGAGGGGTCGACGGGCGATTGCCGAGTAGCGTCAATGGCTTATCCCAACGTTGGGTGCGACCCC
>DASXEN010000099.1:0-28391 GCA_036490095.1 Caulobacteraceae bacterium | reverse complement strand
GACGCCGCCGATTGGCCGTTCGCCTTCGACGCGCGCCAGCGCTTCGAGCTGGGTGACGATGGCCTCACGGTCACCGTCTCGGTCACCAACGCCGGCGACCGCGACGCGCCGGCCGGCTTCGGCCTCCACTCCTACTTTCGGCGCCGGGCGGGCGAGCGGCTGACGTTCGCGTCCGCCGGCGCGTGGACCAATGGGCCGGACATGCTGCCTGACCGCCGCGTCTCCGGGCCCGAGTGGGACTTCTCCCGCGGCCGGGCGGTGGAAGGTCCGCCGCTCGACAACGACGTCTTCGGCTGGGACGGCCGCGCGCGGCTCTCCGCGCCGGGGCGCCCCGACACGGTGGTCGAAGCCGGGCCGCACGTGCGCAGCCTGCGCGTCTACACGCCGCCCGGCCGCGACTACTATGCCGTCGAGCCGGTGACCCACCGTGCCGACGCCATCAACCATCCGGACGCGCCGGACGGCGCGATGGCGGTGCTGCCACCCGGCGAGACGCTGGCCGGCGCGGTGCGGTACGGCCTGGATCTGCGCAGGTGACCGAGCCGGCGCCGGCCCTCACCCGGAGCTGAGGCTCAGGTCAGCGTCACCGCGTAGACGAAGTCCTCGGTGCGCACGCGGCTCACCCGCCACTCCACCTTCAGGTCCTGCAGCGAGACCGCCAGGCGGTCGATCATCAGCAGCGGCGCGCCGACCGGGGCGTGCAGCACCGCCTCGTCCTCGGCCGTCGCCGCGATGGCGCGCAGCTCCTCGCGGGCCGAGACGATGTTGATGCCGTACTCGGTCTGGTAGAGCGAATAGAGGGTGTTGGGCAGCGAGCCGCGCTTCTCGATGCCCGGAAACAGCGCCGACGGCAGCACGATCCGCTCGCGGATCGCCGGGCGTACGCCGATCAGCCGCGTGCGCGCGATCTCCACCACGCGGTCGCCACGCGACAGGTCCAGGCGCGCCTGCTCGGCGGCGCGCGAGGCGCGCACCTTCACCGTCTCGCCGCCCGGCGCCGGCGTCAGCCGCTCGCCGCCGGGCTTGGCCATGCGGAAGAAGCGGAAGAGCGCGCGCTCCTGGGTGGTCTCGGCGATGAAGGTGCCCTTGCCCTGTCGCCGCTCCAGCAGCTTCTCGGCGGTCAGCGCGTCCAGCACCTTGCGCATGGTGCCCTGGCTGACGCCCAGCTCGGCCGCCAGCGCCTGCTCGCTCGGCAACGATTCCCCAGGCCGCCACTGCCCCTGCGCCACCTTGCGCACGATGATGTCGTAGACCTGCCGATAGAGCGGCCGGTACCCGGGCGTGTCAGCCAAATGCAAGCCTCCCAGCTTCATCCCAGGCTAGAGTTGCGCCTCGGAATATCCATCTTCTGACACACCGCTCCCTGCTCTGCTAACTGAGTCAGCAGCCTGATCGGACGCCGCACGCAAAGCGCGGCGCCATCGCCGGGCGTCGACACCGGACTTCGCCCGGCCTATCTGGCCGCCGACGCCGCGGGCGATCGGAGGGACGGATGAAGCTGGCCTCGCTGAAGGGCGGCCGCGACGGGCGGCTGGTGGTGGTCTCCCGCGACCTCGCCTGGCGCGCCGACGCCGCCGCCGTCGCGCCGACGCTGCAGGCGGCTCTGGACGACTGGGCGCGCTGCGAGCCGGCGCTGCGGGCGCTGGCGGACCGGCTGGAGCGCGGCGAGGCGGAGCGCCAGCCGTTCGACGAGCGCGAGGCGGCGAGCCCGCTGCCGCGCGCCTACCAGTGGGCCGACGGCTCGGCGTACGTGAACCATGTCGAGCTGGTGCGGCGCGCCCGCGGCGCGGAGATGCCGCCGAGCTTCTGGACCGACCCGCTGATGTACCAGGGTGGGTCCGACGGCTTCCTCGGGCCGCGCGATCCGATCCCGCTCGCCGACCCGGCCTGGGGCTGCGACTTCGAGGCGGAGGTCGCGGTGGTGACCGGCGACATGCCGCAAGGCGCGGACAGGGACGCGGCGCTGGCGGCCGTCCGCCTCGTCATGCTGGTCAACGACGTCTCGCTCAGGAACCTGATCCCGGCCGAGCTGGCCAAGTCGTTCGGCTTCTTCCAGTCGAAGCCGGCGTCGGCCTTCTCGCCCGTCGCGGTGACGCCGGACGAGCTCGGCGGCGCCTGGAAGGACGGCAAGCTGCATCGGCCGATGCTGGTGGCGCTGAACGGCGCGCCGTTCGGCCGGCCGGACGCCGGCGTCGACATGACCTTCGACTTCGGCCAGCTGGTCGCCCACGCCGCCAGGACCCGCAGTCTCGCCGCCGGCTCGATCGTCGGCTCGGGCACCGTGTCCAACAAGGGCGCCGACGGCGGGCCGGGCAGGGCGGTCGCCGACGGCGGGGCCGGCTACTCCTGCCTGGCCGAGCTGCGCACGGTGGAGACGCTGCTGTCGGGCGCGCCGAAGACCCCGTTCCTGGAGGCTGGCGACGTGGTGCGCATCGAGATCCAGGACGCGGCCGGCGCCTCGATCTTCGGCGCCATCGAGCAGACGGTGGCGGCCCCGGCCTGACGGTCTTCGGCCCAGCTGCGGCAAACGAAAAGGCGGCTGGATGCAAGACGTTGGGCGCGGCGTCGGCTACCGTCGTCCTTCAATCCGATGGCAGCTTCGGTGAGGGATTCGCCCATGGACACTGCGCTCGACGTCCGCACCCGCCCGCTCCGAGCCGGCTTCGGGGCCGAGATCCTGGGCGTCGACCTGCAGCATGCGGACGATGCGGCGCTGGACGCGGTGGTGCGCACCTTCCACCGGCACGGGGCGATCGTGCTGCGCGGCCAGACCATGTCGCCGGGCGACCTGACCGCCTTCGTCGCCCGCTTCGGCGAGCCGGAAGACCATACGCTGCGGGAATACACCGTCCCCGGCTTCCCGAAGGTTTACCGGCTCTCCAACCGCGTGGTGGGCGGCAAGCCGATCGGCGCCCACAACGACGGCATCGGCTGGCATACGGACTATTCGTACAAGGCCGAGCCGGTGATGGCGACGATGCTCTACGCCGTCGAGGTGCCGGCCGAGGGATCGGACACCCTGCTGGCCGACTGCGTCGCGGCGTGGAACGCGCTCGATCCGGCGCGGCAGGAAGAGCTGCAGGGCCTCGTGCTGCACCACTCCTACCAGCACTTCATGTCCACCCGGGAGTACGGCGCACGCGAGCTCAGCGACGAGCTGAAGGCCGCCAACCCGGACGTCTTCCACCCGCTGGTCCGCACCCATCCCGCCGACGGCCGCAAGGCGCTGTGGCCCTCGACCGGCACGGTGGTCGAGGTGATGGGGAAGCCCAACCCCGAGGGCCTCGACCTGGTGCAGGCGCTGGTGGACTTCGCCACGCAGGACGAGTTCGTCTATCGCCACAAGTGGCAGGTCGGCGACCTCCTGATGTGGGACAACCGCTGCACCCTGCACACCGGCACCCTGTTCGACGACACCAAATACATCCGCGAGATGCACCGGCTGTGGGTGCGCGGCGACAAGCCGTACTGATCCGGTGGCGGGCTGGCTGATCACCGGCGTCTCCGGCGGCCTCGGCAGAGCCTTGGCGCAGGCGGCGCTGGCGCGCGGCGATGCGGTCGCTGGCACGGTGCGCAAGGGCGCCGACCTGGCGGCGTTCGAGGCGTTGGCGCCCGGCAGGGCGCGCGGGTTCCTCGCCGACATGGCCGACGAGGCGGCGGTGCGCGCCGCCGTCGACCAGGCCGAGGCGGCGCTGGGCGGCATCGACATCCTGGTCGGCAACGCCGGCTACGGCCTCGTCGGCGCCGTGGAGGAATCCAGCCTCGCGGAGATCCGCGCCCAGTTCGAGGTCAACGTGTTCGGGCCGATCGCGGCGATCCAGGCGGTGCTGCCCTACTTCCGCGCCCGCCGCCGCGGCCACGTGATCACCGTCACCTCCGTCAGCGGCGTCGCCACCTGGGCCGGCACCGGCGTCTATTGCGCCAGCAAGCACGCGCTGGAGGGCGTCACCCGGACGCTGGCCGAAGAGGTGGCCGAGCTCGGCATCAAGGTGACCAACGTCGAGCCCGGCGGCATGCGCACCGACTACGCCGGCCGCTCGCTGATCGTCACCCAGCGGCAGATCGCCGACTACGACGGCGCGGCCCGCAACGCCCAGCGCATCCTTGGCGATCACGCCGGCCACGAGCCGGGCGACCCCGCCAAGGTGGCAAAGGCGATCCTGGCGATCGCCGGCGCCGACGATCCGCCGCTGCAGCTGCTGCTGGGCGCCGACGCGATGCTCTACGCCACCCGCCAGCTGGCTAGCTTCCAGGCCGAGATCGGCCGCTGGGCGGGGCTGACGCTGTCGATCGCGTTCGACGAGGCCGGCTGAGGCCGCAACGGGGAAATACGGAGAATCTACGGTGCGCTGCCCGCTCGGTGTTCGCCCATCGCACCGATCATCGCCAGCACCTCCCGGGTGCGGCGCACGTCGGCGAAGTTGATCCGCACGTTGAGCAGCGCGGCGTTGTGCTCGGCGTCGGTGACCGCCGCCGTGGCGTCGGCGACCACGATCACCTTGTAGCCGGCCATGTTGGCCTCCCGCGCCGTGGTCTCGCAGCAGCAGTTGGTGAGCGTGCCGGCGATGACGATCAGGCCCGCGTCCAGCCGCTCCAACGCCTCCGGCAGCGCCCGCAGCGGGCAGGCGAAGGCGCCGTAGCGGTGCTTGTCCAGGACGAGGTCGCCGGGCGCGACCTCCAGTTCGCGGTAGAGCCCGTGGCCGGGCGCGCCGGCCTGCAGCGCCGCCACGCCCTCGGCGACGCCGGGCCGGGTCTCGTCGTATTGCCAGGCCGGCGGCGCGGCCGGCCCCGAATGGGTGTGGGTCTGGCGGGTCCAGATTACCGGCGCGCCGGCGGCGCGCATGCCGCGGCTGAGCGCGTTGACGTTGGGGACGATGTCGCGGGCATGGCGGTTGCCGTAGATCTCGCCCTCGGCGACGAAGGCGGCCTGCATGTCGATGTTGACGAGCACGGTGCGGCCCGCCTCCAGCGCCGGGAAGTCGTTCAGCGCCCGGCCGCGCTCGACCGCCCAGCGCGGGAGGCGGATGCGGTGCATGGCGCCCTCAGGCCGCCGCCCGCATCGCCTCGGGCTCGAAGACCACGCTGGTCATGCCCAGCGAGCCGTGCTCGATGCGGTCGTTGACCAGGCGCGGCTTGTCGCCGGCCCGGCGCGCGCCCAGCACGTAGAGCAGCGGCCAGAAGTGCTCCGGCGTCGGCGCGGCGCGCTGGGCGTCGTCGCCCAGGCGAGCGAAGTCGATCGCCCGCTGCGGCTCGTCGGCGAGGATCGCCGCGCGGATCTCGCCCAGGAACCGCGCCGACCAGTCGAACGCGCAGTCGCGGTTGCTCCAGTCCATCGCCGGCAGATTGTGGACGATGTTGCCGGTGCCCATGATCAGCACGCCTTCGTCGCGCAGCGGGGCGAGGCGGCGGCCGATGTCGAAGCGCTGGGCGGGGCTCAGGGTGACGTCGAGGCTGAGCTGCACCACCGGGATGTCGGCCTGCGGATAGGCCTTCACCAGCACCGACCAGGTCCCGTGGTCGAGGCCCCACTGGCCGCCGTCCGAGCCGACCGGCGTCGGCGCCAGCAGCTCGCCCACCCGGCGCACCAGCCCGGCGTCGCCCGGGGCGGGGTACTGCATCTCGAACAGCGCCTTGGGGAACGAGGCGCCGAAATCGTGGATGGTGCGCGGCCGCTCGGCGGTGGTGACGAAGGTCCCGCGCGATTCCCAGTGGGCCGAGATGCAGAGGATCGCCTTGGGGCGCGGCAGCGCGGCGGCGATCTCGGCCCAGGCGCGGCTGATCTTGTTGGTCTCCAGGGCGATCATCGGGCTGCCGTGCCCGAAGAAGACCACCGGCATCGTCTCGGCCATCAAACCGTCTCCGCGATGGACGCCGGCGCTGCGGCGCCGGCCTTGCGCGCCGCCCATGCCGCCCGATAGCGCGGCACCAGCCAATGATTGAACTGCCCCTGTGCGCCTTCCTGCCACGAATAGCGGCCGCGGGCGGCGAAGCGCGAGCGCAGCCCGACCTGCACCAGCCCGTCGACGTGCATGTCCTGGGCGATGATCTTGCCGGCGCTGGTCATGATCATCTCCAGCCGGTGCGGGAAGGCCGGGTCGGCCATCGCCCCCGGCGCGACCAGCAGGCCGGTGTCCTGCTCCATCGTCTCCGGGCCGGTGGCGCGCAGGATCAGGTAGATCACCAGGTCGCTGGAGCAGACCAGCGACAGCGTCGGCGGCACGTTGGCGAAGGTCATGCGGCCGCGGTCGGCCTCGCTGAGCTTGGGGAACACCGGCAGCACCGCGCGCTGGGTGGGGTTGAAGCTGGCGTCCGGGTGCAGGGTGCCGTTGAAGCGCAGGAAGCCGGCGTCAGTCGGATCGGACGGCGGAAAGATGGCCAGCTCCGAGGGCACGAAGTCGTGCAGCGGCCCCTGGTGCAGCTTCGAAGCGTGGTAGCCGTCGTTGTTGTTCTCGAACATCACCTTCCAGTTCCAGGCGAACTGGCCGGTCATGGTCTGGGCGCTCTCGGCATTGGCGAGGTCGTAGCCGGCGACGGCCTCCGCGACCTTGGCCAGGCGTGGCGCGAGCGGCTTGGCGCCGGCGTCGAAGTTGACGAACAGGAAGCCGAGCCAATTCTCGACCTTGAGCTCGGGCAGCCGCACCGCCTTCTTGTCGAAGCCGCAGGTGCGCTCCATCGCCGGCGCGTTCACCAGCCGCCCGTCGAGGCCGTAGACCCAGTGGTGGTAGGGACAGACGAAGCCGCGGACGTTGCCCTTGCCCTCGGCCACCAGCATGGCCCGGTGCTGGCAGACCGCCGACAGGGCGCGCACCACGCCGTCGCGGGCCCGGGCCACCACGATCGGCTCGCCGACGATCCGGGTGGTGAAGTAGTCGCCCGGCTCCTTCACCCAGTCCTCGCGGCCGACGCACAGCCACTCGCGGTCGAACAGGGCTTCCTTCTCCAGCTCGTAGAACGCCGGGTCGGTGTAGCAGGCCGGCGGCAGCGTCTGGGCCACGTCCAGGCCGCCCAGCGTGCTGTCGAAGCTGTCGAAGAAGGCGTCGGTGAGGAGCTCGGCGGGCAAGGCGGTCGTCCTTGAGGTCACGGGGGCGTGGCGCGGCGTGAGCCTACGCGCCGCGGGGCGGGGCGTCTTGCCTCGGCGCGCATCAATGGTTGGGCGCCCGCCATCACGCGGCCGGCGCCTGCGCGGCGATGTAGGCGCGCCAGCCGCCGAAGGCGGTGATGTCCTCGGCCCCGTCGAGCGCCCGCGGCTCGGCGACGAAACCCTTCACCTGCGAGCCGTCCTCCAGCTCCACCGTGCCGATGGCGAGCGGCGGCGGAACCTCGGCGACGAGACTGCCGAACGCCGCCACGTCCAACTCGTAGACCTCCACCTCGACCGCCGCGCCCCCGTCGCCGACGTGCGCCAGCGCCGGCTTCGGCGGCGCGCCGCCGGCCATGGCGTAGAGCCGGTAGGCCGGCGCGGTCTTGCAGCGGCGCACCAGCGCCGCGTCGCGTGAGGCCAGCTGCCAGTGCAGCGGCATGCCCGCCAGGTGGGCGCCGACCACCGCCAGCTTCACGCCGGTGGTGACGCCGGCGACGTCGACGGGCGGGGTCTGGGGCATCGGCGCGATCTCCTCGTAGCGGCGGGCAAGGTCCAGCAGCCGCCGGTCGGACCACGCCGGCCCGATCAGGCTTATGCCGAAGCCGGTGGCGTTGTCGCGGAAGCCGGCGGGCAGGGCGACGGCCGCCATGTCCAGCAGGTTCACGAAATTGGTGTAGAGGCCGAGGCTGGCGTTCAGCGCCAGCGGCTCGGCCCGCACATCGCGGATCCGGTAGGTGGTGGCGCAGGTGGGCGCCAGCAGCACGTCGGCCGCGTCCCAGATCGCCTCGGCGGCGCGCTGGCAGGCCTTGAGCCGGTACTCGCCCCGGAAGGCCTCGACCGCGCTGATCGCCAGGCCGCCGTGCAGGATGGCGCGCACCGTGGGCTCGATGGCGGCGGGGCGGGTGCGCAGCAGCGTCTCGGCCGCCGCCGTCCGCTCGGCCACCCACGGACCGTCGTAGAGCAGGGCCGCGGCCTCGGTCAGCGGCGTGATGTCGACCTCGACCAGCCGGCCGCCCATCGCCTCGATCCGCCGCGCGGCCGCCGCGAACAGCGCCGCCGACTGGGCGTCGGCGCGCCAGTCGAGCTGGCCGGGCCTCGGCACGGCGACGCGGAGCCGCGCCCCCAGCGCCGGCGCGCCCTCGGCTGGCCACCGCGAAAACGGATCGGCGGCGTCGAAGCCGGCGGCGACGTCGTCGACTGCCGCCGCCTCGGCCGCCGTGGAGGCGAGCACGCTGACGCAGTCGAGGGTGCGGCAGGCCGGAACCACGCCGCGCGTGCTCCAGCGGCCCTTGGTCGGCTTCAGCCCCACCAGGTGGTTCAGCGCCGCCGGCACGCGGCCGGAGCCGGCCGTGTCGGTGCCGAGCGCGAAGGCTGCGAGCCCAGCCGCGACCGCCACCGCCGAGCCGGAGCTGGAGCCGCCGGCAATGTACTCGCGATTGTAGACCGAGCCGCAGGCGCCGTAGGGGCTGCGCACCCCGACCAGGCCGGTGGCGAACTGGTCGAGATTGGTCTTGCCGATCAGGATCGCGCCGGCGTCGAGCAGGCGCCGCACCACCGGCGCGGTCTCGTCCGGCGTGTAGGCGAAGGCCGGGCAGGCGGCGGTGGTGGCAAGGCCGGCGACGTCGATGTTGTCCTTCACGGCGAACGGGACGCCGGCCAGCGGCAGGTCCTCCCCGGCCGCGACGCGCCGGTCCGCCGCCTCGGCCGCCGCCAGCACCGCCGCCGCCGGAACGCGGCTGATCCACACGGCCGGCTGGACCGCCTCATAGGCGTCGGCGCGGGCCAGCGCCTCGGCGGCCACTTCGGCCGCGCGGCGGCGGCCGGCCCGCACGTCGCCGGCGATCTCGATCAGGGACAGGCGGTCGAACGAGCACATCACGCGGCCTCGCACGGGGTTCGCGGGGCCGGGTTGGCCGACCCGGTCCCGCGTCGATGCCCCAGTACCGCCAGCTAGTACCGCCAGGCGATGGTGCCCATGACCTGCAGCGGCGGGATGTACTGGTCGCTGGTCATGAAAGTGCCGAACGGGTCGGTGTAGCGCGAGGTGATGCCGGCGACGTTGCCGACGTTGGTCGCGGTCAGCGACAGGCGCAGGTGGTCGTAGCCGGTCGGCACGTAGTCGAGGTTGAGGTTGACGATCGTGTAGGCCGGCACCTTGTCGAGGCCCGGGTCGTCGAAGATCCGCGCCCATTCGCTGCCGCGGTAGATCACCTGGGCGCGCGGCGTGAAGGCGCCGACCGGCGTGTCGAACCGGTAGGAGAGCGCCACCGAGCCCGACACCTGCGGCATGTCCGGCGGCTGGTTGCCTTTGACGTTGACGGCCGAGTTCGCCACCTGCTGGAAGCAAGCCGCGCCCGCCGGATCGCTCTTCGGCAGGAAGTCGGCGAAGAAGGCGCAGGGGCCGGTCGGTGCGAAGGTGGTGAAGTCCACCTCGTTGGAGCCGGAGAAGTTCACCCCCTCCAGCTGGTTGGCGATGGTCGAGTCGATCGTGCGGTAGTCGCTGACCACCCGGCCGCGCTCCAGCGCCAGGCTGGCGTCGAGGTGCAGGCGGCCGTCGAAGCCGCTGTAGTTGGCCTCGAACTCGGCGCCGTAGTCGTCGACGCGGGGGATGTTGGAGATGCCGGAGTCGAACGGGATCGGGTCGGTCTCAATATACTGGAAGTTGTCATGTATATAGTAGAACAGGCTGGCGTTCAGCCGCAGCGTGTGGTCGAAGAACAGGTTCTTCGAGCCGACCTCGAAGGCGGTGTTGGTCTCCGCCTGGAAGGTGGCGGGGATCAGGAACTGGCCGTTGGAGCCGTTCGCGCCGCCCGGCTTGTAGCCGCGCGCCACGCTGCCGTAGACCATGTTGTCCGCCGTCACGTCGAAGTCACCCTCGACGCGCCAGGTCGGCTCGCTGGTCGAGGTCTTGTTGTCGGCGAAGCTCTTGCCGAAGCCGGAGAAGTTGAAGCTCGGGTCCTCGTCGAAGTCGTAGTTGTAGCGCACGCCGCCGGTCACCCGCAGGCGGTCGGTCACCGGCACGGTGGCCTGGCCGAACAGGG
The DNA here is from genome assembly GCA_036490095.1 of Caulobacteraceae bacterium. Lineage (GTDB taxonomy): Bacteria > Pseudomonadota > Alphaproteobacteria > Caulobacterales > Caulobacteraceae > Acaudatibacter. The sequence continues at coordinate 18,269 of DASXEN010000099.1, read as the reverse complement.
CGTAGGTCCAGTGCACCGCGTGCGAGTCGTTGCCGTAGGCGAGGTTGGCGGGCGGGCTCTGCTCGATGTTGGGCTGCACGGTCACCGCGGCCGGCGTCGGCGCCGCGCAAGGGCCGGAGAACGGGTTGGTGGTGCACTCGAACTCGGCCACGAACTGGCGGCTCTTCTGGTTCATGTAGAAGCCGCCCACGTCCCACTGGATGCGTGAGCTGGAGGGCGACATCACGTCGAGCTCTTCGGTGAAGTTGTAGACCCAGGTGTTCCAGGCCGCGACGTCGTCGTACTCGCCGATCAGGCTGAAGGCGCTGCGCGAAGAGTCCTCCTGCTGCACGTGCGCCAGGTACTGGAAGCCGGTCACCGACTTGACCACATAGCCCGGCTGATCCCACTCCAGGTTGAGGTGGTAGAGCTGGTTGTTCAGCTGGAAGTGGGCCGGATAGTCCTGGAACACCACCCGCGGATCGGGCGACGGGTCGTTGATGTTCTTCTGCGCGTCGCCGTGCTGGTCCGCGTAGTAGGCCTGGGCGGTCAGCGTCGCCGAGAAGTGGTCGTTGGGCCGCCAGAGGATGGCCGCCTTGCCGCTGACGTCGTGGGCGTCGTCGAGCGTGAAGCCGGGGATCAGCGCGTCCTTGGTGAAGCCGGTGTGGTCGAACTTCTGGGCCGACAGGCGCACGGCGACGTCGTCGCCGACCGGCACGTTCACCTCGGCCCGCTCGCGGAACAGCGAGTAGGTGCCGGCGCTGAAGTCGGCGGAGCCGTCGACGGTGTGCAGCACCGGCTGGCGGGTGTTGAGGATGATCGCCCCGCCGATCGAGCTTTCGCCGTAGAGGGCGCCCTGCGGGCCGCGCAGCACCTCGACGTCGGCGATGTCGAACAGCGTCTGGTCGAGCGAGATGGTGTTGGCGATGTAGACGCCGTCGATGAACTCCGAGACGCCGGGCGTCGTGGTCAGCGAGTTCTCCGGCGTCTCCGAGCCGACGCCGCGGATGGTGACCAGGTTCTCGAAGCCCGACGCCTTGGTGATTTCCAGGCTGGGAATGGTGCCGTTGAGGTCCGCCGCCTTGACCACGAACGACTGGTCGAGCTGCCTGGAGTTGACCGCGCTGATCGCCTCGGGGGCGGCCTGCAGGTTCACCTCGCGCCGTTCGGCGGTGACGGTGATCTGCCCCACCGTGGCGGCGGCTGTCGTGTCCGCGGCCGCGGAGGTGGCGATGGGCGCGGTGGCGTCGTCGGCGTGCGCGATCAGCGGGGCGCCGAGCGCGGCCGCCGTCAGGCAGGTGGTGACGATCAGGTTGCGCTTCAGGCTTTCGGACAGTCGAGACATGGGCCCCCTCATTGATGGCGGAAGGCGAGCCTCCGCTTTGGTCTTGGTCTTCTCACCCAGTTCCGGCCGACGGAAGCGCCGACGGTCCGGCCTGCACTCAAAACGCGGTGATCACAGCTGACCCGCGGCGAAATTAGTCGCTGCCGACACTGAAATGTCAAATATCAAGCGGCACATTTCCTGTCATGAAAGCGATACTGTGTCATTCATGCACGCAAAGCTCACCTATCGATTGAATAATGCGTTAGATCGACCAGAATTCACTCGGCTCTTGCCGACAAGTACGAGGAGTCCTGCTGAGTGCGCGCCGCGTACCTCAATAGGAGCACTTGATCAGCCGGCGCCATCAGCCGCCTGATACTTGGCGACTCCCGCCGATACCTTGCGCAGCCACCGCGCGAGCTAGGCCGGCGCGGTCGCACGCCCCCATACTTCGCGAGCCTTCTCGAAGACGCCCTGGTCGAAGGAAAACTCGATGGTGTTGCCGTCGGGGTCCTTGAGGAAGCAGATGTAGCCGATCTGCTTGGGCATCTGCACCGGCCCGAAGGCGAGGCAGCCCGCTTCCTTGCCCCTGGCGGCGACGTCGTCGATGGCTTCTCTAGTGGGCAGCTCGATGCCCATGTGGGCGAACGGCCCCATCGGCAGGTGCGGCGCCGGCGCGAACGGGTCGTGGCCCTCGTAGAACTGGCCCAGCACCAGTACGAACGGCGAGTCGGGCTGGGTGGAGTCGCCCAGCCAGGCGTTCTTGCCGTCGTTGTCCTCGCCGCGCGACAGCAGCGTCAGGTGGGTGAAGCGCTCGTACCAGGCGATGGAGGCGTCGATGTCCTTCACGCAGAGCGCGATGTGGGTCCAGGTCGACCGGCGCGGGCCGATGGAATGACTGGTCTCGCTACCCATGATCCCGTCCCCATCTGGGCGCCAGCGCCCGAAAACCAACTCGCTAGCCAGAGGCTAGCATCGCCCGCCGCGCTCGACTTGCCCGTAGGCGAACGATTGCTTGCCGCTGCGCCCCCGCATCTGCGCTGCGCGGCTCACGGCGGCGGCGTCAGCTTCGGATAGCGGCCGCGGTGGTAGAGCAGCGGCGTCACCCCGGCGGTGTGGGCGATGCGCAGGCCGCGGCCGACCGCGATCAGGTGGTCGCCGGCGGCGTGGATGTCCTCGACCGCGCAGTCGATGAACACCGGCGCGGCGTCCAGCCGCGGCGCCCCGCCCGCCGCGGCGCTGTAGGCGAACTCGGTGAAGCGGCCGCCCAGCGGCTCGCGGGCGAACCGCTGGGCGATGTGGCCGCCGTCCTCGTGCAGGATGTTGACGCCGAACACCCGCGACCGCTCGAACGCCGCGCGGATCGGGTTCTTCAGGTCGAGGCAGATCAAGAGCAGCGGCGGCTCCAGCGAGACCGAGCAGAAGGCGTTGATGGTCGAGCCCACAGGCTCCTCGCCGTCCCAGGTGGTGACGATGGTGACCCCGGACGGGAAGTAGCCCATCGCCTGGCGCCATTCGCCGGGCGTCAGCTGTTCGACGATGGTCGGTGGCCCGGTCATGCCGATCAAACGACCGGCCAGGCGGTGCGGTTGGGCAGGCCCGTGCGGGCGATCAGCGCCAGCCCCGCCTGCCGCGCGTCGGCCAGCAGGCGCGCCTCGTCGACGCGGGTCGAGCGGCCGTCCTCCAGCAGCTGCACGCCGTCGATCCAGACGCTGTGAACGCCGCTCGGCGGGGCGCAGAGCGCCAGCTGCGCCGGCGCGTCGAACACCGGGCCCCACTCGGGCAGGTCGGTGTCGTGCAGCACGATGTCGGCCTTCTTGCCGACCTCCAGCGAGCCGATCTGGGCGGCGAGGCCCATGCCGCGCGCGCCGTTCAGCGTCGCCAGCTCCAGCATCTGGCCGGGCGGGAAAAGCTCCTGGTCGCGCCGCGCGTCGCGGAAGACGCTGCCCATCAGCCGCGCCGACGAGAGGATGTCGGCGGGAATGCCGTCGGTGCCCAGCATCACGTTGACGCCGGCCTCGATCATCTCCGGATAGAGGCCGATCTGCGACAGGCCGAAGCCGCCCTGGAAGGCGGCGTGCGCGCAGTGGATGGCGTTGGTCCCGGTCTGCGCCAGCAGCGCTACTTCGCTCAGGTCGACGTCGGCGAGGTGGGTGAGGGCGAGGTTGGCGCCGAGCACGCCGATGTCCGCCAGGTGCTCGACCGGGCGGCGGCCATAGGCGGCGAGGTACCATTCCGGGTCGCCGGCGCGCGGGCTCATGTGGGCCGAGACGACGACGCCGTGCTGGTCTGCCAGCGCCTTGGCGGCGCGCCAGACGTCGTCGGAGTTGGTGGAATGGCCGACCAGCACCGGCCAGGCGGCGAGCAGCGCCTCGCCGTCGTCCGGATAGTGGGCGACCTCGCGCTCCAGGATGGCGATGGCGTCCGCGGACGCCTTGGCCTGGTCGGCGCCGCCATAGGCGCGGCCTTCGACCCACTCGCCGACCCGGCCGCGGATGCCGGTCCCGGCGAGCGCCTCCATGGTGGCGTCGAGGTGGCTGACGGTGCCGGCTTCGAGGAAGGTGGTGGTGCCGTAGCGGATCATCGCCAGCGCCGCGCACTGGGCCGCCAGCGCCTCATCCTCAGGCGTCTGGGTGCGGAAGATCGGGATCACCCACTTCATCAGCTTGTCGGACCAGCTGTCGTCCGGGCCGCCGCGGGCGAAGCCGCGGGTGAGCGGATCGCCGGTGATGTGGATGTGGGCGTCGACGAAGCCGGGCGTGGCGACGAAGCGGCGGCCGTCGAGCGCGCGTTTCGCCTGGACCGTTCGGGCGACCGCCTCGCGCTTGCCGACCGCGACGATGCGGTCGCCGGCGATGGCCAGCGCGCCGTCGGCGATCACCGTGCGGTCCGCATCCATGGTGATCAGCGTCGCGCCGGAGATCACTAGGTCGGCGTCGAGCGGCGGCGCGTCCGTCATTCGGCCGGCGCTCCCACCGGGGCCGCGACGCCGTCGCCGCGCACCAGCGGCGGCTTCAGGAACACCGTCGCCAGGAACATCGCCACCGTCACCGCGCCGCAGATCAGGAACAGGCCCTCGAAGCTGCCGGTGAGGTCGTGCGCCTTGCCGCCGACCGCTGGGCCGGCCGCGGCGATGGTCGATAGCAGGCACATGATCGAGAACAGCTCGAGGTTGGCGCGCTTGCCGAAATACTTCAGCAGCATCACCGTCGGCGGCGTGAACGAGAGGCCGTAGCCGACGCCGCAGCCGACGGCGAAGACGGCCATCAGGCTCCAGCCGTGCGCCTCGGCGAGGGCGAACTGGCCGATCGCCACGGCGCCCATGCAGACGACCATCAGGACCTTGGTGGGGATCCGCTCGCCGAGCCAGCCGCCGAGCAGCGACACCGCGACGCCGATCGCCGCTTCCAGGCTGAGCATGGTGGCGGCGTCGGCCTTGGCGACTCCGCGGTCGATCAGGTGCTGCGGGGCGAAGGCGTGGGCGGTGGTGTTGATCAGCAGGTAGGTCGTGTAGACGCCGAGGATCACGTAGAACTGCGGCGTCGCCAGCGCCCGGCGCACGGTCCAGTTTCCCAGGCCCCCGATCAGCTCGCCGGGCCCGGCCTGCTCGGGCGCCTCGGCGACGTGGGCGCGCTCGTCGCCGCGCGCCGGCGTCGCCAGGATGGCGAAGGCGCCGGCCACCAGCGACATCGCCACATAGGTCCACCAGTAGGGCCGCCAGCCGCCGGTCAGGTGCTCGACCGCCACGTAGATCTGCGGCCCGGCGACGCCGCCCAGGGTGCCGATGGCGAAGTAGGCGCCCAGCGCCGTCGAGCGGTTCCTGAACACCTGGGTCAGTACGTGGCTGCCGGGCACCGTCGAGACCAGCGAGAAGGCGACGCCGATCAGGCTGGTGGCGGCCAGGTAGGCCCAGACCGAATGGGTGGTCGCCATGGTGGAGAAGCCGGCGATCATGGTCAGCATGCCGGCCGCCATCGTGCCCCTGACGCCGATGCGGCGGATCAGCACCGCCGGCAGCACGCTGGCGAGGCCGCAGGCGACGCCCAGCAGCGTGTAGCCCCAGCCCGCGTCAGACCAGCTCCACTTCAGCTCGGTGACCATCGCCGGCAGGGCGACGCCCAGCGACGAGAAGGCGCCCGCCGAGACCACGAAGTAGATCAGGCTCAGCGACGCGAAGGCCAGCCAGCGGGCGGTGGGGCTCAAGGCGGCGCTACTCGCGGGTGTAGTTGGGCGGGATCTGCGGATCGGCGCCGCCCTTCACCCAGAGGATGATCTCGTTGCCCCACGGGTCGCGGAAGGCGTGGTTGAAGCCGTTGAATTCCTTCCAGTAGTGGTCCTTCCACAGCAGGGCCGCGCCGCGCTCGGCGGCCCGCTTCAGGATGTCCTCGTGCGACTGGCCGTCGCCGACCATGATCCAGACCCGCGCCTTGCGGCCGCCATCGGCCAGCGAGCGCGGCTCGACGCCTTCGGGCTCGGGGTGAGGGCGGGCGTTGGCGGCCTTGAAGATGCCGAGGTGCAGGTTGCCGATCTCGCTGTCGGACCCGTCCGGATTGGGGAAATTGCCGCCCGGCACCATGCGGTGGAAGACGCCGCGCGGACGCTCGTCGTCGCGCCAGCCGAACACCTCGGCGTAGAACTTGCCCGCAGCGGCGGGATCGTCCGAGGCCAGGTCGACGAAGATCAGGGTGTTGGGCTGGGTCATCTCGGCTCGCTCCTCTGTCTCTTGCTCTTCAGGCCGCGTATTCGCCGCGCTTGGGCGTGAAGACATCCAGGTTCAGCACCGGCTCGTCGCCGACCACCACGCCCCAGTGGCGGGCGTTGGGCGGCACCACCAGCAGGCCCCCGGGGCCGAGCCGGGTCACCGTCTCGCCGATGTGGAAGTCGATCCGTCCCTGCAGGATGTACACGATCTGCTCGTGCGGATGGTCGTGCGGGCGCGGCTCGTGGCCGGGCTGCAGCCGGTTCAGCGACACGGTCGCGCCGTCGCCGGAAAACGCCTTGCGCTCGACCCCCTCGCGCACCGGCTCCCAGGGCGTCGCGGTCCAATCGATCGAATGGATGTCCATCGGGGTCCTTCCTCGTCCTCAGACCGGGCCATAGCCGCCGCCGCCGGGGGTTTCGAGCACGATCACGTCGCCGGGCTGCATGGTCATCTTCTTGCCTTCGGACATGGGCTTTCCGTTGACCGTGAAGCGGCCGGCCGCGCCGGGCTCGCCGCCGCCGAGGCCCTCGGGGCCGCGGTCCAGCCGGCTCGGCACCGCGTTCAGCAGCCACGGCTCGTTGGTGCGCATGTGGAAGCCGATGATCTGGCCGTCGCCGCCCTGCGAGCGGCCCTTGCCGCCGGAGCCGAGCCGCAGCTCGCGCCGGTCGAACACGATCGGCATCGAGGCCTCGAGGATCTCCACCGGCACCGCGGCGACGCCGGTCGGATAGCAGGTGGCGCTGGGGCCGGGCTTGGTCAGCCGCGCGCCCATGCCGCCGGAGTAGTTGAACATCGAGGAGGTGAAGGCCTCGCCGCTCTCGCGCTTGCCCTGGATCTGCACCGTCCAGACCGCCCCGGAGCCCTCCGCCAGCACCCGCTCGGGGATCACCTGGTGCAGCGCCTTCAGGATCGGCATCGGCACGAACATGCCGACCACGTGCCGGGCGTTCACCGACACCGGGTACTTGGCGTTGACGATCGAGCCCTCGGGGGCCTTCACCTTGATCGGGGCCAGCGAGCCGACGTTGTTGGGCTGCTCGGGGTTGAGGCAACTGCGCACGGCGAAGGTCGAGTAGGCGTGGGTGTAGTTCATCACCACGTTGATGCCCATCGGGCTGGCGCCGGAGCTGCCGTCGAAGTCGATGGTGACCTCGCCGGCCTGGTTGTCGACGCTGACCGCGGTCTTCAGGGTGATGACGTCGCCGCCGGGCACGTCGAAGCGGCTCTCGCCGTGCCAGGTCCCGGCCGGCAGCGCGCGGATGGCGTTGCGCGTGGCGGCCTCGGAACGGCTGATGATCTCGTCGGACAGCGCCTCGATGTCGGCGAGGCCCTGGCGCTTGCAGAGCGCGATCAGCCGCTCGCCGCCGGCCCGGCCGCTGGAGACCTGCGCGGAGAGGTCGCCGAACACGTGGTCGGGGGTGCGCACGTTCGAGCGGATGATGTCGTGCAGCGTCGCGTTGGGCTTGCCGGCCTCGTAGAACTTCAGCGGCGGGATCCACAGGCCTTCCTCGTGGATGTCGCGCGCCCCGGCGCCGATGCCGTAGCCGCCGATGTCGGTGTGGTGGATGGTCGAGCCGATGTAGCCGATCAGCCGCTCGTCCCAGAACACCGGGCAAAGCACGGTGATGTCGAAGAAGTGGCCGGCCGACATCCACGGGTCGTTGGTGATGACGATGTCGCCGGGGACCAGCTGGTTGTGGAACAGGTTGGCCAGCGTCTGGCCGGCGGCGGCCAGCGAGTTGATGTGGCCGGGCGTGCCGGTGTTGGCCTGCGCCACCATGCGGCCGCGGGCGTCGAAGAGGCCGCTGGCGAGGTCACCCGCCTCGCGCACGATCGGCGAAAAGGCGATGCGCTGCAGCGCCTTGGCCTGCTCCGACACGATCCCGATCAGGTTCGACCAGAGGATCTCCAGCTCGATGCCGTCCATCGTCAGTCTTCCCTATGCCCCAAAACCCGCTTTTCCCCGCGGAAGCGGGGACCCAGGTGTTTTATCGAGGGGCGCCGCTGGCTGCAGAAAAAGCCTGGGTCCCCGCTTGCGCGGGGAAAAGCGGTTGAAAGCATCCCTACCTCTCCTGCGTGGCGATGATGCAGCCCGACTCGTCGACAACCGCGCCCCAGCCCGGCGGCAGCACCACGGTGGTCTCGCGCTCCTCGACCAGCGCCGGGCCGGCCAGCGCCTGGCCGCGCGACAGGCTGGCGCGGGCGTAGACCTTGGCCGGGCCGGCCTGCGGCCACAGCGGCACGGCCGCCTCGCGGATCGGCCGGCCCTCGGCGCCCTGCGGCGCGCGGGTCTCGGCGACGCGGTCCTCGGGGCCTTGCGCGGTCAGCCGCCAGCTCACCACCTCGACCGGCACGTGCGAGGGGTTGACGCCGTACTGGGCGAAGTAGGCGGCCTCGAAAGTCCGGCGGATGGCTTCGGCGTCCTGCGCGGCGACCGGATCGCCGTCGAAGCTGACCCCCACCTCGTTCTGCTGGCCGGCGTAGCGCAGGTCGGCGCCGACGGTGAGGCGCATGTCCGCCGCGGCGACGCCGGCTTCGCCCAGCGCCGCGGCCGCCTCGGCGCGCATCTCCGCCGCCAGCCGCTCGACCTCGGGCCAGTCGAGATGGTCGAGCTGGGCCAGCGCGCTGCGCACCAGGTCGAGCCGCACCGGCGTCACCAGGGCGCCGAAGGCCGAGAGCACGCTGGCCTGGGGCGGGAAGATCACCGCCGCGCTCTGCAGCAGCTCGCCGACCGCGCAGGCGTGCACCGGCCCCGCGCCGCCGAACGCCAGCAGCGGCAGGCCGCGGTGGTCGACGCCGCGGTCGGTGGCGTGTGCCCGCGCCGCGCCGGCCATCGCCTCGGCGACGATGCGGTAGACGCCAGCCGCGGCCTGCGCGCGGCTGACGTTGAGCGCCGCGCCCAGCCGGTCGACGGCGGCCTCGGCGGCCGGCTTGTCGAGCGGCATGTCGCCGCCGAGGAAGTTGTCGTCGTCCAGCAGGCCCAGCACCAGGTCGGCGTCGGTGACGGTGGGCTTGGTCCCGCCGCGGCCATAGCAGGCCGGGCCGGGCTGCGAGCCGGCGCTCTGCGGCCCCACCTTCAGCAGGCCGAGGTCGTCGACGTGGGCGATGCTGCCGCCGCCGGCGCCGATCTCGATCATGTCGATCGACGGCACGGTCAGCGGCATGCCGCTGCCCTCGCAGAAGCGGTACTTGCGGTCGACCTCCAGGCTGCCGGTGACCAGCGGCTTGCGCCCCTCGATCAGGCAGGCCTTGGCGGTGGTGCCGCCCATGTCGAACGACAAGAGCCGGTCGAGGCCGAGCCGCTCGGCGAAGAAGGCGGCGGCCAGCGCGCCGGCGGCCGGCCCGCTCTCGATCATCCGCACCGGGTTGCGGCCGGCCACTTCGGCGCCGATCACGCCGCCGCTGGAGAGCATGATCAGCGGCCGGTTGGCGACCCTGGCCTGCTCCAGCCCGGCTGAGAGGCCGCGCAGGTAGGGCTCGGTGATCGGCGTCGTGTAGGCGTTGATCGCGGTCGTCGAGGCGCGCGGATATTCGCGGATCTGCGGCGCCACGGTCGACGAGAGCGACAGGTAGATCCCCGGCGCCCTGGCGCGCAGCACCTCGGCCACCGCCTGCTCGTTCGCGCCGTTGCGGAAGGCGTTGATCAGGCAGACGGCGACCGACGTCACCCCGGCCGCCTTCAGCTGCTCCGCCAGCGCCTCGACCTCGGCGGCGTCCACGCCCCGCAGCACCTGGCCGTCGGCCAGCACTCGCTCGTCGAGCTCGAAGGTCAGCTCGCGCGGGATCAGCGGCGCGGCGAACTCGATCTGCGGGTCGTACATCTCGTAGCGATGCTCGTTGCGGATCGGCAGCACGTCGCGGAAGCCCTTGGTGGTGATCAGCGCCGTCGGCTGCCCCTTGCGCTCGATCAGGGCGTTGGTGACCACGGTGGTGGCGTGCACCACCACGCCGTCGATGGCGTCGGACTGCAGCCCTGCCTTGGCCAGCGTCAGGTCGACGCTGCGGAAGAAGCCTTCCAGCAGGTCGTGGTGGGTGGTCAGGGTCTTGTCGACCACCAGCGTGCCGTCGGAGCCGCGCAGCACGGCGTCGGTGAAGGTGCCGCCGATGTCGACGGCGAGCGAGTAGGTCATGGCTGGCCCTCCCAGCCCAGCCGCCGCGAGGCGGCCCGCGCGGCGGCGGTGACGTCGGCGATCTGCGCGTCGGAGGGCACTTCGGGGATGAACTGGGTGGCGCCGACCAGCGCCACGGCCCCGCGCCAGTCGCCGCGGTGGTCGAAGACCGGCGCCGCCAGCGCGTTGACGCCGATCTGCACCGCGTCGACCGCCGTCGCCCAGCCTTGCCCGCGCACTCTGGCCACCTGCGAGCGCACGGCGGCGGGGTCGGTGATGGTGTGCGGGGTGCGGCGCGCCAGCGGCTGGGCCAGCACGGCCTCCAGCAGCTCCGGCGGGCCGAACGCCAGGGCGACGAGGCCGTGCGCCGAGGCGTGGAAGTCCAGCTGGGCGCCGGGGCGGATGCCGAACTCGATCAGCGTCTTGCCCTGCAGCATCTCCATGATGGTCACCGCGCCTTCGACCAGCGCCGAGGAGGTGACGGCGAGGCCGGTCGCCTCGCGCAGCGGCGCCATCACCGGGCGGACGGCGCGGGCGACGTCGAAGCGGTCGCGCACCGCCTCGCCCAGCGCCAGCACCCGGATGCCGATCTCGTAGCCGTCGGTGCGCGGGTCCTGGCGGGCGTAGCCGCGCTGCACCAGGGCGCGCAGGTGCCGGTGGGCGCGGGCCTTGGAGATGCCGAGGTCGCGGCCGACGTCGCTGACGCCGCGCGGCTCGCGCTGCGCCGCCAGGTGCTCCAACAGCCGCAGCACTAGGTCGACGGACTCCAGGTCCGAAGCCGTGGCGGGAACAGGCGGGTCGAGCAGCTGCAGCAAACCAGGTCCTTGTTTCGGTGAACGGAACAGCGGTTCGTTGACCGAAATTCAGCCACGCCGACCCGCCGCTGTCAACGCGGCTCGCGGCTGGGTCGAAGGGGTCCGGCGATCAACCGGCGTGGGTGCGGCGGTAGTCGCGTGGGCTGACGCCGAACTGGTCCTTGAAGGCGCGGCTGAAGTGGGCCGAGCCCTTGAAGCCCCAGCGGAAGCAGATCTCCGAGATCGAGAGGGTGGCGAACATCGGGCTGGTCAGGTCCAGCCGGCAGCGCTCCAGGCGCCGCGTGCGCAGGTAGGTGGAGAAGTTCTGGCCGGCGGCGGCGAACAGCTTCTGCAGCGAGCGCGGGGCGATGCCGTCGGCGGCCGCCACCTGCTCCAGCGTCAGGTCGGGGTCGGAGAGCAGCGTCTCGATGGTCTGGCAGACGCGGTGCAGGTGGGCGGCGCGGGCCGCCTCGGCCCCGCCGCGCGAGGCCGGCGCGCCCTGGGCGGCGAGGTTGGCGACCAGGAACTCGGTCAGCGCCAGCTCCACCGGCCGCAGCTGGTCCGAGGTCAGCTCGCCCAGCGCGTCGGCGGTGGCGGTGAGCAGGCCGGAGAAGACGTGGCCGACGCCGGCGCCGCCCGGCAACCGCCCCACCTTGAGCGACAGCGGCGCGATCAGCCGGTGGTCCAGGGCCACGCGCGGCGCGCTGATGAACAGCAGCCGGAACGGCGTCGCCAGCGTCAGGGCGGCGTTGACGCCGGTCGGGCCGTAGCAGATGTCGCCCACGGCCAGCGGCACGGTGGTCTCGCCGTCGGAGAAGCTGGCCTCGCCGCGCAGCAGCACCACCAGCCAGACGGCGGCCGGCTGGTTCGGGTTGCGGCCGGAGATGGTCTGGGCGCTGGCCGACATCACCGCGAAGTCCATGCCCAGCGGCGAGACGATGCAGGAGACGTCGCCGCGGAACGGGTCGTCGTGCGGCGCCTCGCCCAGCGGCAGGCGCAGCCGCGTCATCACCTCGCGCCAGGCCGCGAGGCGCTCGGCGCGCGGATAGTCGCCGGTGGAGAACCGCCAGGCCTTCATCGCCTCGGGCGGCGCGGGCCGCTCGTCGGGAGGGTGGGTGAGGTCGCTCAGGGTCGCCGCGTCCTTCTCTGGCGGCGCCATCCTTCATCAGCGGCGCGGCGGCGCCAAGGCGCTGCTCAGAACGGCCGGTCGCCGGCCACGGTCACCCGGTAGCCGGAGCGGGTCTGCGGGAAGTAGTCCCAGGTCGCCAGGTGCTGGGTGCAGCGGTTGTCCCAGAAGGCGATGGCGTCAGGCGTCCAGCGGAAGCGCACCTGGAAGTTCGGGTTCTTGATGTGCTCGTAGAGGAACCTCAGCACCGCGGCGCTCTCGTCGGCCGGCAGTTCGACGATGCGGGTGACGTAGGACGAGTTGACGAAGATCAGCTTGCGGCCGGTGACCGGGTGGGTGCGGACCACCGGATGCGTCGAGCACGGATATTTCCGGTCCAGGTCGGGGAACAGCGGCCGGTAGACGTGGTCGGCATCGTGCACCGCGGTCAGGCCGTCGAGGTAGGCCTTCATCCGCTCCGAGAGCGCGTCGTAGGCCGCGTACATGCTGGAGAACAGGGTGTCGCCGCCGGTCTCGGGCACGGTGTGCAGGTGCAGGATCGAGCCCAGCGGCGGCTCGGCGTCGCAGGTGAGGTCGGAGTGCCAGTCCTCGCCGGCGACGTAGGTCGACTGCGCGTCGGCGTGGATGGCGACGATCTCGGGATGGTCGTCCAGGCCCGCCACCGCCGAGTGCAGCGCCAGCTCGCCGAAGGCGCGGCCGAAGCGCTTGTGCGCCTCGTGGCCGATCGGCTGGCCGCGGAAGAACAGCACCAGGTGGTCGGCCAGCGCCTGCTTCAGCCGTTCGATCTGCGGCTGGTTCAGCGGCTCGCGCAGGTCGACGCCGCCGATCTCGGCCCCGATGCGCGGCGTCAGCGGCGTGACGGTGATGTCCACGGGTTTCATCGCTGGCTCCCTTCAAGCGCGGGCCGCGCTTCAGTACGATCGGCCCCCATGCCGCCCGTGCCGCACGTCGAAGCCGCCGCCCTGGCGGGCATGATCAGCCCGCGGGAATGCGCGCTGCTGGTCATCGATGTCCAGGCGGATTTCGCCGCGCCGGATGGGGCGATGGCGCGCGCCGGCGCCGACATGAGCGGCGTCGCGCCGGCGCTGGACCGGATCGAGGCGCTGGTCGCGGCGGCGCGGGCCGCGGGCGCGGCGGTGGCCTTCGCCCGGGTGGTCACCTGGCCGGGCGAAGACTCCAGAGCGCTGAAATTGCTGCATGAGCGCAAGGGCGAGCCGCCCGGCGCAATCGGGGTCTGCCGCGCCGGCGCGCCGGGCGCCGCCGACTATCGCGTGGCGCCCCAGCCCGGCGACGTCGTGGTGGAAAAGCGGCTCTACAACGCCTTCCACGGCACGGACCTGGAGGCGCAGCTGCGCCGGCGCGGCGTCGAGACGCTGGTGGTCGCCGGCTTCTCCACCCACTGCTGCGTCGACGCCACGGTGCGCGACGCCTTCCACCGCGATTTCAACGTCTTCGTGGTGTCCGACGCCACCGACAGCTATTCGACCGACGCCCACTGGGCGACGCTGCGGGCGTTGCGGGCCAGCTGCGCGCTGGTCACGGACACGGACGCCGTGCTCACTGCCTGGCGCAGCTGAGCCAGCCTTAGGGAGATCATGGTGCGGGACGACTACGAGACCATCGAGGTCGAGGTGCGGGGCGCCGTCCACTGGCTGACGCTGAACCGGCCGCACGCGCTGAACGCCATCACCACCCAGATGGTCGGCGAGCTCTCCGACTACTTCGGCGGCCTCTTCAACGACGCCGGCTGCCGGGTGGTGGTGATGCGGGGCGCGGGGCGGGCGTTCTGCGCCGGCCTCGACATCAAGGCGCGGGGCCAGGCGGGCGAGACGCCGTTCGGCGGCGGCTTCGGCTTCCAGGGCTACCTGGCGGACGTCTACCTGAAGATGCGCCGCTGCCCGCAGCCGATCGTCGCCCTGGTGCACGGGCCGGCCTGCGGCGGCGGCTTCGCCTTCGCGCTGGCGGCCGACATCCGCATCGCCGCCGAGAGCGCGCGGATGAACGCCGCCTTCATCCGCCTCGGCCTCTCGGCCTGCGACATGGGCGTCAGCTACTTCCTGCCGCGGCTGGTCGGCGTCTCGGTGGCGTCCGAGCTGATGCTGACCGGCCGCTTCATCCACGCCCAGCGGGCCCTGGCGACCGGCCTCGTCTCCGAAGTGGTCCCGGACGACCAGCTGGCGACCGCCGCGCAGCCCTACCTGGACGAGATGCTCTCCACCGCGCCGATGGGCCTGCGGCTGACCAAGGAGGGGCTGAACCTCGCCATCGATGCCCCCAGCCTCGAAGCCGCGATGGCGATCGAGAACCGCAACCAGACCCTCTGCGCCCGCACCGACGATTTCGCCGAAGGCATGCGGGCGTTCCTGGAGAAGCGCGCGCCGGTCTATCGCGACGCCTGACCGCGAGCCTCAGCCGGCCCGGCGAAGGATCACGCCTTCGTCCGCCGCGAGGTCGACGCGGCGGCTTTCAATCGCCGACGGCGTCGTCGAAGCTGTGGAGCAGACGGGCGTCCAGTCGCCGTCGGGCAGCTCCGCCGCCTGCGGCTCGTGGGTGAAGTTGAGCGCCACCAGCATCCGCTCCGCCTCGGCGACGCGCTGGAACATGAGCACGCCGCCCTCGTCCGAGACCGGCGCGTAGTCGCCGAGCGTCAGCGCCGGGCTGGAGCGGCGCAGCGCGATGAGCCGGCGGTGCAGGCTCAGCATCGAGGCCGGGTCATCCCGCTCGGCGGCGACGTTGCGCGTGCGCCAATCGTCGTTCAGCGGCAGCCAGGGCGCGGCGGCGCTGAAGCCGGCGCCGGGCGAGGCGTCCCACGGCATCGGCGTGCGGCAGGGATCGCGGCCGAGCCCGAGCCCGGGCTCGTTCTTCTCCCAGGGGTCCTGCACCTGGTCCGGCGGGATCGCGACCTGCTCCAGGCCCAGCTCGTCGCCGTAGTAGAGCGTCGGCGTCCCGCGCAGCGTGAACAGCAGCACCGCGGCGATGCGCGCCTGCGCCGGACCGACGCGGCTGGCGATGCGCGGCCGGTCGTGGTTCCCCAGCACCCAGTTCGGCCAGGCGCCCGGCGGCAGCAGGCGCTCGTATTCGGCGACGACGCGGCCAACCGCGTCGGCGCGCCAGGCGGTCTGCAAGAGCTGGAAGTTGAACGGCAGGTGGGCGCCGGCCAGGTCCCGGCCATAGTAGGCGACCAGCCGCTCCAGCGGCAGGTAGATCTCGCCGATTAGCACCCGGTCCGGCCAGGCGTCGACCACCTGGCGCATCTGCGCCACCACCTCGTGCACCTCGGGCCTGTCGCAGGAGTAGAGCTGCAGGAACCGCTCAATTCCGGGCTGGCTGGGCTGGAAGGCCGGGTTCGGCGGGTTGTCGCGGAACTCGGCGTCCTTGATCAGGTGCCAGAGCACGTCGACGCGGAAGCCGTCGACGCCGCGCGCCATCCAGAACCGCAGCACGTCCATCATTGCGGCGCGGACCTCGGGATTGCGCCAGTTGAGGTCCGGCTGCTGCTTCAGGAAGGCGTGGTAGTAGAACTGGCCGCTGGCCTCGTCCCATTCCCAGGCCGGGCCGCCGAAGTTGCTCAGCCAGTTGTTGGGCGGCCCGCCGTCCGGCCCGGCGTCGCGCCAGATGTACCAGTCGCGCTTCGGACTGGCCCGCGAGGTGCGCGCCGCCTGGAACCACGGGTGCCGGTCGGACGTGTGGTTGGGCACGAAATCCAGGATCAGCTTCAGGCCCAACCGATGCGCCTCTGCCGCCAGGGCGTCGAAGTCGGCCAGCGTCCCGAACAGCGGGTCGATGGCGCAATAGTCGGCGACGTCGTAGCCGAAGTCGGCCATCGGCGAGACGAAGATCGGCGAGATCCACACCGCGTCGACGCCGAGGTCTCTCAGGTAGCCCAGCCGGCCCCGGATGCCGGCGAGGTCGCCGACCCCGTCGCCGTTCGAGTCCTGGAACGAGCGCGGATACACCTGGTAGACGATCCCGCGCTTCCACCACGGCTGGCTCATCGGTCCTCCCGCTGTTTCGGCTCCAGCACGCCGACGATCGCGCCGGTCGACCCGTCGACCACGGGGCTTTCGGCGCGTCCGGCCGTGGGCCTGGTCTCCAGCTCGGCGAGACCGACGGGGCGGACCGCCTCTGCAAGGTCGTAGGCCGTCAGCAGGTCGATCGGCTGGCGCGTCTGGTCGTGGCGCCGCACCTTCTCGTCGCTCAGCCGCCCGATCGGCCGCGCCTGCTCGTCGAGCACGAAGACCGGGCAGGGCGGATCGCGCTCCTGGCCGACCAGCAGCTTCTGCACCGCGATCGCTGGATGGGCCGCGGCCGAGACGTGCAGGAAGTCGTGGCTGACGCCGGCGGCGCGGGCGAAGGCCGGCAGGTCGCTGCGCTCCGGGGCGCGGGCGCCGGCCCTGACCCGCGCCGAATAGATCGAAGGCCCGCCGGCGAAGCGCACCACGATCATCGCGCCGGCCACCGCGGCGCAGAGGGGCACGAGCAGGAAGTCGAGGTGCTGGCCGAGCTCGACGACGCTGACCACCGCTGAGACCGGGCCCTCGGTGGCCGCGGCCAGCATCGCGGCGCCGCCGATCACCGCGCAGCTGCCGGGATTGGCGGCCCAGGCGGGCGCGGCCCGGTCCCACAGCTTCGCCAGGCCCGAGCCGAGCAGCGCCCCGGTCGCCAGCGTCGGGGTGAAGAGGCCGCCCGGCGCGCCGCTGTGCAGGCAAAGCGCGGTCGCCAGCGGCCGCAGCACGGCCAGCGACAGGATCAGCGGCAGGGCGCCGCCCTGGCCCAGGAAGCTCTGCTGCACCAGGTCGAGCCCGTTGCCGAGCAGCTGCGGCAGGACCAGCGCGGCCAGGCCCAGGCCGGCGAAGGTCAGCAGCGGGGCGGCCACCGTCGCCAGACGCGTCTTCGGCTTGTGGTGGTCGGCCCAGGCGATCAGCCGCACATAGACGATGGCCAGTGCGCCGATGATCGGCCCGGCGACCAGCGCCCAGCCGACCTGCTCCAGCGACAGGGTGAAGGTCGGTGTGACGTAGGTCGGCTTCATCGGCAGCAGCAGCCACGAGACCGAGGTGGCCAGCATCGCGCAGGCCAGAGCCGGCACAACGAACGGCAGCGACATCGAGCCCAGCAGCACCTCCAGCGCGAAGAGGGCGCCGCCGAGGGGAATGTTGTAGGCCGCCGCCATGCCGGCGCCGGCGCCGCAGGCGGTGAGCAGCCGCTTCTGCGGGTCGGTCAGCGCCAGCACGTCCGCCAGCTTCCAGCCGATCACCGCGCCGGACTGCTTCAGCGCCCCTTCGCGGCCGACCGGCGCCCCCATCGCCACGATCAGGATCGACAGCACCGCGCGCCCCAGGGTGCGCCAGACCGGCGTCGCGCCGGCGTGGAACCAGATGGCGACCGAGATCTCGCCGGCATGGCCGCCCTTGCGGAAGCGCAGCACTGCGGCGCCGACGGCGACCAGCGCCCCGGCCGCCAGGACGACGCCGACGCGCTGGATCGGCGGCACGCGGCCCACCGCCTCCAGGAACGTCCCAGCGTCATAGGACCAGGCCAGGTGCTGGGCGGCGTGCAGCAGCCGCATCAGCAGCCCGCCGGCCAGCCCCGCGCCGACGCCGGTCGCCGCCAGCACCAGCCAAAAGCGCGCCGAGAGCTCGATCGAGCGGTTGACCGCCAGCACGTTCGGCTGCGGATCCGACGGGGTCCTGGCCAGCGGCGATCCTCCCTCAGCGACGGGTCCGGAACGCGAGGCGGCTGCTACGGTTGCGCTTTGGCGGCCGGCCTCACGGGCCCCATGGCATCGGTCCGCGCCGGCGCCCGGTGACCCCGCCGAAATAGGAGCCGCCGTAGAGATACCCGTCGAGGCCGCGCAGGTAGGGCTCGGCGGCCTGCGGGGTCATCGCCGCCGCGGCCTCCTCGCCGATCAGCCCGCGCGCCCAGCGCCCGGAGCGGCCGAACGCCTCGTACTCGACGAAGTAGCGCAGCCAGAGCCGTCCGCACGCCTTGCAGCGGCAAAGGCTCACCTCGGCGAAACGGCCCTGCGTCTCGTCGACGCCAAGCTCGCGGGTCTCGAACCGGGTGTGGTCCGCGCGGCCCTCTTCGCAGGCGCAGCCGGCTGGCGGGATGGAGGCATCGGCTGTGAAATCGGGCACGGACGAGCCTCCGGCCGGCAGGTCGCCGCCAGGATGGCGCGTAAAGCCGTTTTAAGCCATGCTGGAGGGCCGCGGCGGGTGTTCCGGCTAGGGTA
>DASXEN010000088.1:0-18029 GCA_036490095.1 Caulobacteraceae bacterium | reverse complement strand
GACGTTAGTATCGACCGCGAGCATGCCGCCGCTTCGCCTCGGCGACGATCGCCTCTTTCATCTCCTCGGTGCTGACTGACTTCATGCCGGGCCGATGCATGCAGCCATAGACGTCCTCGATCCGCGTCGCCGCAAACCGCGGCGCCCGCTTCAACAACACGCCGCCCTCCGTCTCTTCGATCACCAGCTCCGCGCCGGGTTCCCAGTTGCGCCGCTCCCGGATCGCCTTCGGCAGCACGATCTGCCCCTTGGTCGAGAGCCGGGTCTTGAAGGCGCCGTCATCGGCGGCCATGGTTCGCGTCCTCACTGTAAGACGCACGTAAGATGGGGCCGGGCCGCGGCCACCGCAAGCGGTTTCGACTCAGCTCACCGCCTGGAAGCCGAGGAACTGGACGCTGACGGTGTGGGCTTCGCCGGCCAGGGAGATGCGGTAGGCCAGGCGCATGTCGGCTGCCGCGCGCGGCGTCGGGGCGAAGCGCCAGGCGATGGCGTCCTGGCGCAGCTCGGCGGCGAAGCGGGGGTTCTTCGGCAACGCGCACAGCACATCGACCTTGGAGACCGAGCCGTCGGGCCGCACCGCCAGGCTGAGGTCCACCACTGCCAGCGCGCCCGGCGCCTTGCCGTGGTCGGCCGCGCCGCTGGGCAAGGTCATCGAGACGGTGCGCGGGCCGACCGCGGAGCCCTGGGTGGCGACCCCGTCGTCGAGTGCGGTCGGCGCGCAGGTTCCGGCGGGCAGGGCCCGCGCCTGCGCCGCCAGCGGCGCCGTCAGCACGGCGGCGATCAGCAGCGCGGTCTTCATCGGCTCGACCCCCAAGCCAGGATTCTCGACGGAACGACGATAGCCCAGATTGCGGCGGAAGCGCGACCGATCCCGTCACGGCGCCCGGACTGGAAGCCCAAGGCGCCGGCCGATCGAGAGGCAGTCCTTGTCGAAGGTGACGTAGGCCTCGCAACCACCGGCGATCGCCCAGTGAAGCGCGTCGGCAAAGTCCATGCCGGCTTCATGCCAGCCAAGCGCCTGCTCCACGGCAGGCGCCTGCTCGACCGAGATGCGGGGCAAGCCGGCGAGGCCGCGGATGGCGGCGCAAACCTCCGCTGGCGGCCGGTGATAAAAGCTCCTCAGCACCCACGCCGTCTCGAGCACCACCGTGACGGCGACCCAGACGTCGTTCGCCGCAATAAAGGCGCGGGCGCGGGCGTACTGGTCCGGATCGTCAGCGGTGATGAAGCGGACGACGACGTTAGTGTCGACCGCGAGCATGACGTTCCAAGACCGCGGCCGTGATAGCTTCGTCCATCTCTCCGAGGGTCGCCGGCTTCATGCCGGGCTGGTGGAGCATGCCGGCGACATCCTCGATGCGCGTCTTGGGGAAGACATGCGCGGGCCGCAGCATAACGCCTCGGGGGGTCTCCTCGATCACCAGCTCCGCGCCGGGCGCCCAGCCCCGCCGGCGGCGGATTTCCTTGGGCAGCACCACCTGACCCTTGGTCGAGAGCCGGGTCTTGAACGCGCCGTCGTCGGCGGGCATGGTGGTTCTCCAGGTAAGACGAACGTAAGATATCACTTCGACAGCCGCGCCGCAAGCGGGGCCGTCCGCGCCTGCCTTGACGGCCCCTACGGCGCCCGGCAATCAACGCGGGTCATTCCAGCGGCGTCATTAGCGTCGGTACGATTTCGTGGGGACGGGTTTTTGCGCACCACCATCGAGGTGGCCCAGCAGTTTCGCGGGCCGCCCAACTCCGCCAACGGCGGCTATGCCTGCGGCGTCATGGGCAAGCTGATCGAGGGGCCGGCGACGGCGCTGTTGCGCGCGCCGCCACCGCTGGACACGCCGATGACGCTGGTGCGCGACGAAGGCTCCGTGCGCCTGGAGAGCCAGGCCGGCGAGCTGATCGGCGAGGCCCGCGCCGGCGACGCCGCCCTCATCCCGCAGCCGCCGGTGGTCCCGACGCTGCAGGCGGCCATCGCCGCCGCGGCGGGCTTTCCGGGCTTCTCGCGGCCGTTCCACCCGATCTGCTTCACCTGCGGCGACAAGGTGGATGAGGGCGTCGGCCTGAGGATCTTCACCGGCCAGCTGGCGGGCGCGCCGGAAGGCGTGGTCGCCGGCCCCTGGACGCCGCAGGGCGCCTTCGCCGACGACGATGGGCTGATCCGCCCCGAGGTGGTCTGGGCGGCGCTCGATTGCCCCGGCTCGGTCTCCTGGGTGGTCAGCGGCGCCGGCGGCGGCCTCCTGGGCACCATGACCTGCGAGCTGATTCGCCGCCCGGCCGCCGGCGAGCCCTGCATCGTGCTCGCCTGGCCCATCGAGCGCAGCGGCCGCAAGCTGATCAGCGGCACCGCGCTCTTCTCCGCGGACGGCGAGCTGATGGCCGCAAGCCACCAGATCTGGATCGGCCGCGCCCCCGTGGCGGAGGCCGCCTGACGCCGCCGCAGGGCCCTGGCGGCCTGTGGATATCGAGTCGCTTTTCGCCTGCCGCGGGTCTATGGGTTAGCCACTTCATTCGAACGCTTGTTTGGGAGGATCACGTATTATGCGGGAAGCGGTCGTCGTTTCTTATGCTCGCACGGGACTGGCAAAGTCGGGCCGTGGCGGCTTCAACATTACCCCCACGGTGAGCATGGCCGCTCACGCCATCAAGCACGCGGTCGACCGGTCCGGCGTGGAGAAGGAAGCGGTCGAGGACTGCTTCATGGGCAACGTCGCCCACGGCGGCGGCAACCTCGGGCGCCAGGCCTCGCTGCTGGCCGGCCTGCCGATCACCACCAGCGGCGTGACCATCAACCGCTTCTGCTCCTCCGGCCTGCAGTCGATCGCCATGGCGGCGCGCTACGTCGTCGACGACGGCGCGGACGTGGTGGTGGCCGGCGGCGTCGAGTCGATCAGCTTCCCAAACACCGGTTCCGGGCGCGAGAACAACGACCCGCGGCTGGTGCAGATGTATCCCGACATCCACATGCCGATGATCGACACCGCCGACGTGGTGGCCGAGCGCTACAAGATCGCCCGGGAATACCAGGACGAGTATTCGCTGGAATCGCAGCGCCGCATGGCTGCCGCCCAGCAGTCCGGCAAGTACCGCGACGAGATCGTGCCGATGCAGACCAAGATGAAGCAGGTCAATCGGGAGACCAAGGAAGAGACCATCGTCGACTACACGGTGGATCGCGACGAGTGCAATCGTCCCGACACCACGCTGGAAGGCCTCGCCAAGCTGGAGCCGGTGAAAGGCCCGGGCAAGTTCATCACCGCCGGCAACGCCTCGCAGCTCTCCGACGGCGCTGCCGCCGTGGTGCTGATGGAAGCCAAGGAGGCCGAGCGCCGCGGCCTGGCGCCGATGGGCCGCTTCCTGGGCTGGGCGGTGGCCGGCTGCAAGCCGGACGAGATGGGCATCGGTCCGGTGTTCGCCGTGCCGCGCCTCTTGGAACGGCATGGCCTGAAGGTCGACGACATCGACCTGTGGGAGCTGAACGAGGCGTTCGCCTCGCAGTGCCTCTACTGCCGCGACACGCTCGGCATCGACCCCGAGAAGTACAATGTGAACGGCGGCTCCATCGCCATCGGCCACCCCTTCGGGATGACCGGCGCGCGCCTGACCGGCCACATCCTCCAGGAAGGCCGCCGGCGCGGGAACGTGAAGCACGCCGTGGTCACCATGTGCATCGGCGGCGGCCAGGGCGGCGCGGGCCTCTTCGAGGTCTACCAGTAAGCCGCTGGCGACAGCCGGAGCTCGATCTGAGGGGCCGCGCGAGCGGCCCCTTTTTCGTTCGTGAAGCGCGCGTCCAGCGCAGGCCGCTTCCGGAGAAGTCCGTTTCGCGGGTCTCCGGGATATGTGATTGATTATGCGCGACTATCGCTCAATCGACGGCTTAAACTCGATCTCTATCCCCCAAAGGCCGGTCATGGGGCCATGACTCAGAGCCGCGCCGGATCCCCCGCCGCCTCGCGCCCGCCTTCCAACCAGGCGCGCAGCGCCGGCGGGACGCGCGTTGGGGCCACTTCGTCGTAGAGAGCCTGGTTCTCCGCCGTCAGCGCCGTGCGCCACTCGCCGAGGCGGGCGCGGGCGAAGAAGGCGGCGTTGTCGGTCCATTCGCCGAGGTGAGCGCCGGGCGCGGTCTGGTCGGCGGCGGCGCGCATCGCCGCGAAGCTGGCGGCCTCGGTGAGGCGGGGCCAGACCTGCGGCGCAACCCGGATGCCGAGGAAGGCGGCGAGGCGGCGCAGCTCGCCCTCGAGGTCCGTCGTCAGGTCGCGATAGTGGGTGAAGTGCAGGTTGGGCAGGCGCCGATGCGGCCAGAAGGCCCGAGCCGTGCCGAACACCGAGCCGGTCGGAAACCCGTCCTCGACCCAGGCGTGGATCGGCGCGGTCAGCCACACCGGGAAGAAGGCGTTCGCGTCGGTGGGGAAGCTGAAGCTGTCCGGCAGCGAGAGGCGCTGGCGCACCGCGGCCATCGTTGCGGCCGAGGTGTTCTTCATGTTGTCCATCATCGACAGGAAGGCGTCGCGCGGATCGCGGCCGCAGAAGACGTAGGAGACCGCCTCGAAGTAGGGCAGGCCGTCGAGCGGCGTGTGGGTCTTGACGATGCGGCGGCCGGCCTGGGCGTCGAGCTCGGCGACCAGCGCCTCGATCGGCGTCGAGAGCCGGTCGAGCCAGGGCGAGAGGCGGGTGAGCGGCGCCGGCAATCGCGGGCCGTGGAGCAGCAGGGCGCACAGCATCTGCGTCCAGGTCGTGCCGCACTTGGGCGCGGTGACGACGATGATGTCGCCGGGCCGCGGGCGGTAGGCGTCCCAGCGCTGGCTGTCGGCGACCGCGGTCTCGTAGCGATGCAGCCGATCAGGAAGGGCGCAAGCCTGGGGCTGGCGCCCCGCCGCCGTCATCCGTCGACGACCACCGCCGTGCCGTAGGCCAGCACCTCGGTGATGCCTTCCATGATCTCGTTGGCGTCGTAGCGCATGCCGATGATGGCGTTGGCGCCCTGCTGCGTGGCGTGCTCGCACAGGTGGTCGTAGGCCTCCTGACGGGCGGTCTCGGCGAGGCTGACGAACACGGTCAGCTTGCCGCCGAACAGCGACTGGATGCCGCCGGCGAGGTTGCCCAGTGCGCTGCGCGAGCGGACGGTGATGCCGCGCACGAGGCCGATGTGCCGCACGATGTTGCGGCCTGGAATGTCGTTGGTGGTCGAGACCAGCATGCGCGTCCCCCGTTTCAAGGCTGAAACGGATGGTAGCGGACGCCGGCCCGGCTGCAAGCGGCGACGTGGTTGCGGCCCGGCTCAGGCCGCGCCGGCGCTCTCCAGGGCGACGCCGGCCTTCAGCGAGGCGACGTCGCGGCCCACCGTGGCGAGCGCCAGCGTGCGGCCCTGGTGGACGAACCGCACCTCGGCGTCCTGGCCCTCGATCGAGCCTTCCACGCTGGGCGTGTCGAACGCTTCGGCGTGGCCGACGTAGTTGATCGTCGTGCCGTAGTGGGCGCTCCAGAAGAACGGGGCGTCCTTGAACGGCGCGTCGTCGCCGAGGATGGCGCGGGCGGCGTGCTGACCCTGGCGCACGGCGTGCACCCAGTGCTCGACGCGAACCGCCTGGCCCGAGATCGGGTCCGGATAGCGGGCGATGTCGCCGACGGCGTAGACGCCCGGCGCGGCGCTCAAGGCGCGGTCGACGACGACGCCGCGGTCGACCTTCAGGCCCGCCGCCTCCGCCAGCGCCGTGCGCGGCCTGACGCCGGCCCCCACCACCAGGAAATTCGCCTCGATCTGCGTGCCGTCGTCGAGGCCGAGCCGGCCGTCCCGCCAGCCCTTCACGCCGCAGCCGAGGTGGAAGACCACGCCGTTGGCCTCGTGCAGCTTGCGCACCGCCTCGCCCAGCGCGTCGCCCAGCACCCGCGCCAGCGGGATGGTCTCGGGCGCGGCGACGTGCACCTCCAGCCCGCGGTGGCGCAGCGCCGCGGCGACCTCCAGGCCGATGAAGCTGGCCCCGACGATGACGGCGCGCCGGGCGCCGTCGGCGGCGGCGATGATCGCCTTGGCGTCGGCCATGCTGCGCAGCACGTGCGCGCCCTGGCCGTCGAAGCCGGGCAGCGGCAGGCGCAGGGGCTCGGCCCCGAGCGCCAGCACCACCGCGTCGAAGCCGAGCGAGCCGCCGCCCTTCAGCGCGGCGGTGCGGGCGCCGAGGTCGAGCGCGGCGATCTCGGTGTTCAGCTTCAGGTCGATGTCCTGCCCGGCGTACCAGTCGTCGCCCCGCAGCGGCATCCACTCAGCCGGGGCTTCGCCGGCCAGGTAGTCCTTCGAGCAGTTGGGCCGGTCGTAGGGCGCGTCCGCGTCGGCGCTGACCATGGTCACGGCGCCGTCGAAGCCGCGGCGGCGCAGCATCTCGGCGGCGGCGAAGCCCGCCGCGCCGCCGCCGGCGATCAGCACCCGCCGCGGCCCCTTGCCGGCCTTGGCGGCCGGCTTCGGCGGCTGGGCCGGCGCGCTCACCACGATCTGGCCGCCGTCCTCGCGCACCTCCCAGTGGCCGGCCGGATCGATCGCCGGGCCGGCCAGCGCCTCGCCGGTGCGCAGGCAGAAGTGGGCGTGGTGCCAGGGGCAGCGCACCGTTTCCCCGACCAGCAGGCCGTCGCCCAGCGGCCCGTGGTAGTGGGTGCAGTGGGCGCCGATGGCGAAGAGCTCGCCCCCCACCCGCGCCACCAGCACGTCGTCCTCGCCCACATGGCCGACCAGCTTGCCGCCCTCGGGCACGTCGCCCGCCGGCACGCCCTTGGTCAGGTCCGGGCCCGTGGGGCCTTGCTCGTCGCCGCTCATTGGCATCCTCCGCCGCTTCGTGGTTTAGACGTCGCCGTCGCCGGGCCGTTCCAGCATGGCCTCACCAGCCGCGGTTGGAAACTTTTGTCCAGAGCCGCCATCTAATGGGCGAGAGCCGCCCCGCACGACAAGAAAGGACCCCGCCCATGGACGACGCCGAAGGCCTCGACGACGCGACCGGCTATGACCTGCGCACGCTGCGCGCCAGGATCGCCCGCACGCCGCTGCCCGCCAACGACGCGCCGACCCAGGACACGGCAGGCGAGGGCGGCGAGCGGCCGTCGCAGGCGGACGCCGAGGCCGCGGTGCGCACGCTGATCCGCTGGGCGGGCGACGATCCGGCCCGCGAGGGCCTGCTCGACACGCCCGGGCGCGTGGCGCGCTCCTACGCCGAGCTGTTCGCCGGCTACGAGGTCGACCCGCGCGACTACCTGAAGCGCACCTTCGAGGAGGTGGGCGGCTACGACGAGCTGGTGGTGATGCGCGACATCCGCTTCGTCAGCTTCTGCGAGCACCACATGCTGCCGATCGTCGGCCGCGCCCACGTCGGCTACCTGCCGCACAAGCGGGTGGTGGGCATCTCCAAGCTGGCGCGGGTGGTGAACGGCTATGCCCGCCGGCTGCAGATCCAGGAGAAGATGACCGCCGACATCGCCACCTGCATCCAGGAGGTGCTGCAGCCGCAGGGGGTGGGCGTGGTGATCGAGGCCGAGCACAGCTGCATGACCCTGCGCGGCGTCAACTCGCCCGGCTCCTCGCTGACCACCAGCCACCTCCTGGGCGTGCTGCGCGACGACAGCCGCACCCGAGAGGAATTCCTGCGCCTCGCCCGAGGGCGATGACGGGGCGGTGACCCCCGCGCCTTGCCGCGCGGCGAGACTCTGCTAGGACCCCTGCCAACGAGATGATTGGACGGGAGGCTTCTGAAGGCTCCACGGACTTCGAAGCCCATATACAGGCGCATACGTGGATCAGGCCGAGACGGTCGAGCAGATCGAGGCGGAGCTGACGGCGCCGAGCGAGCTCGAGGCCGCCGAGGCCGAGTACGAGCGGTTCGTCTGGGCCAACCTGCCGCGCAACTTCGCCGGCCACTTCATGCACGGCATGCTGGGGATGACGGGCTTCCGCATCTTCAATGCGCCCACCTTCCTGCCGGCCTACCTGCACCTGATCACCGGCTCGGCGCTGATGGTCGGGCTTGGCCAGTCGCTGCAGAGCGCCGGCGGCGTGCTCTCGCCGGTGATCGGCGCGGCGGCGGTGGAGCACCGCAAGAAGGTGCT
Source organism: Caulobacteraceae bacterium (assembly GCA_036490095.1). GTDB lineage: Bacteria > Pseudomonadota > Alphaproteobacteria > Caulobacterales > Caulobacteraceae > Acaudatibacter. The sequence goes on along the minus strand of DASXEN010000088.1, from coordinate 9,956 downwards.
GCCGGTCTCGATGTGGATGGGCACGCTGATGCGCGTGCAGGTGCTGGCGATCGCGCTGTGCGCCTGGTTCCTGCACGGCTCGCCGCTCGTCGTCGGCATCATGATCTGCCTCTTCCTGCTGGGCATCTTCCAGGGCGCGCAGGGCGTGGCGTTCCAGATGCTGCTGGCCAAGGTGATCCCGACGCGCCGCCGCGGCCTCCTGCAGTCGCTGCGCAACTTCTTCGGCGGGCTGATCTCGGCCGGGCTGGCGCTCTTTGCCGGCAGCTACCTGATCGGCAGGAACGTGTTCGGCAACGGCTACGCCACCACCTTCATCCTGGCCGCCATCCTGACCAGCCTGGGCCTGACCGCGCTCGGCCTGCTGATGCGCGAGCCGGAGCCGCCGACGGTGAAGCCGCGCACCCGCACCTGGGACCGCATGCGCGAGTTCCCGCAGCTGCTGCGCGCCGACCGCGGCTACTTCTACTTCATGATCGCCCAGACCTGCGCCACCGCTGGGCGCATCGGGGTGCCGTTCTACGTGCTGTTCGCCGCCCATGTGATGCCGATCACCGGCCCGCACGGCGGCGCCGACCTCGGCCTGATGAGCCTGCTGCTGTTCCTCGGCGACAGCTGCTCCAACCTCGTCTGGGGCACGCTCGGCGACCGCTTCGGCTTTCGCTCCACCTTCATCGGCGCGATGATCCTCTGGGCGGCCTCGACGGTGGTGCTGATGGCCGCCCCGTCGCCGCTGTTCGTGCTGGTCGCCTTCGCCGGTCTCGGAGCTGGCCCGGCAGGCTTCAACATGAGCTCGCAGACCATGGTGCTGGAGTTCGGCTCGCGCGACGACGTGCCGATGCGGCTGGGCCTCTCGCAGACCGCCCAGGGGCTCATGAACACGCTGGGGCCGCTCGCCGGCGGCGTGGTCGCCTGGCTCGCCGGCTACCCCTGGGTGCTCGGCGCCTCGGTGGCGTTCGAGGCAGTGGCCCTGGTGCTGCTGATCTTCGTCGTCGACGAACCCCGCTACCGCCGCCGCAACGCGTAGGTATCCTTCTCCCGCAAGGGGAGAAGGGCGGCTAGCCCTTGATCGGCGGCTTGAACAGCCCCGCCGGCGAGGCGGTGAAGACCTCGACCCCGGTCTCCGTCACGCCCACCGAGTGCTCGCACTGGGCGGAGAGCGACTTGTCGCGGGTGACGGCGGTCCAGCCGTCGGACAGCAGCTTCACCTGCCACTTGCCGAGGTTCACCATCGGCTCGACGGTGAAGAACATCCCCGGCCGCAGCTCCGGCCCGGTCCCCCGGTGGCCGTAGTGGACGACGTTGGGGCTGTCGTGGAACACCCGCCCGACGCCGTGGCCGCAGAAATCCCGCACCACGCTGCAGCGCTGCGATTCGACGTAGGTCTGGATGGCGTGGCCGATGTCGCCGACGTGGGCGCCGGGCTTCACCGCCGCCAGGCCGCGGGCCAGGCCCTCGTAGGTGACGTCCACCAGCCGGCGCGCCCGCGGACCCACCTCGCCGACGCCGTACATGCGCGAGTGGTCGCCGTGCCAGCCGTCCAGGATCGCGGTGACGTCGATGTTGGCGATGTCGCCGTCGCGCAGCGGCCGCTCCGACGGGATGCCGTGGCAGACCACATGGTTGGGCGAGATGCACAGGGTGTGGCTGTAGCCCTTGTAGTAGAGGCAGGCCGGCAGCGCGCCGTGGTCGAGGATGAACTCGCGCGCCAGCGTATCGAGCCGCTCGGTGGCGACGCCGGGGACGACGTACGGGACCAGCATGTCCAGGCACTCGGCGGCGAGCCGCCCGGCCCGGCGCATGCCCTCGAAGTCGTCCGCGCCGTGGATCTTGATCAGGCCGGTGCGGGTCTCCGCCTCCAGCACGTCGTCGACAAAAGCCATCGCTTGCTCCTCGCCCCCTATGTCGCAAGCATCGGGGGAAAGTTCAACGGGCGTTGGGCGCGCCGCGTCGCAGCATTGAGCCACGGAAAACACGGCAAACACGGACAGGCTCCCTCCATCCACCTAGCGGTGTCATCCCGGAGAGCCCGCCTTCAGGCGGGACTCGTCCGGGATCTACTTCGCACAGAGGCGCTGAGGAGATATCGGATGACTCCGCTGCGCGGGTCTCCGGGATGACATGGTCGGGGGCGCGGAATGCACCCGAACCGTTCGTGAGTTCGTGTCGTTCGTGGACGGAGCGACCGCGCCGTCAGCCGCCCTCGCCCGGGGCCAGCGCCTTCAGCGAGAGGGCGTGCACGGGGCCGGCCAGCTCCTCGGCCAGCGCGGCGTAGACCAGCCGCTGGCGCTCGACGCGCGACAGGCCGGCGAAGGCGGCGGATTCGATGGTGACGGTGAAGTGGCTCTCGCCGCCTTCGCGCGCGCCGGCGTGCCCGGCGTGGCGGTCGGAGTCGTCGTCGACCTGCAGGCGGTTCGGAGCCAGTGCGGAGGTGAGCTTGCGACGCAATGCGTCAGCCACGGCGCCCATCTATTCGCCTCTCAATTCGCCAGGTGTCAATTCTTGATCGTCAAAAGTTCGGCCTCATACTTTGGCCAATGACCACCGCCTTTCAATACCGTCCGAGGTTCGTGGACATCCGCGTGCGGCCGCCGAAGCCGGCGGACGCCGCGGATGAGGACGCCGTCGCGCTGAAGCCCGGCGAGCGGCCTTGCGACCATCCAGGCTGCAGGCAGGCCGGCGTGGCGCGCGCGCCGAAGTCGCGCGACATGCTCGACGAGCACTACTGGTTCTGCCAGCCGCACGCAGCCGAGTACAATCGCAGCTGGAACTTCTTCGCCGGCATGAGCGACGACCAGATCCGCGCGCGCCAGGAGGAGGAGCTGGCCACCGGCGGGCGCCCGACCTGGACCTTCAAGGCCGGGCGCGGCTCGCGCGAAGCCGCCGCCCAGGCCTCGCGCGGCTTCTTCCGCGACGCCTTCGGCATCTTCGGCAAGAACCAGCAGCAGCAGGCCACCGCCGAGCGCGCCGCGTGGGAGCGGGGACTGGGCCGGCTGGAGCGCGGGGCGCTGGCCGACCTCGACCTCGACGCCACCGCCGATGGGCCGACCATCCGCCGCCGCTACACCGAGCTCTTGAAGCGCTGCCACCCCGACGCCAACGGCGGCGACCGCTCGACCGAGCACAAGCTGCAGCGGGTGATCAAGGCGTTCCGGACCCTGCGGAAGGCGAAACTGGTCTGATCGCGTCGCTCTTTACGCCGCTGAAACAGCCGTTTGCTTCGCCGTCATTCCAGGCTAGTGAACCCGCGCCATGACGATCCTGACCAGTTCCGACGACGACATGCTGCAGGCCATGGTCCCTGACCGGACCGTCGGCGTGCGCGAGACCTTTGGCGTCGATTCCGACATGCAGGTGCCGGCGTTCTCGACGCGCGACAGCCACGTGCCGGACTTCGACGACGCCTATCAGTTCGACCCGCAGACGACGCTGGCGATCTGCGCCGGCTTCGCCCACGACCGCCGCGTGATGATCCAGGGCTACCACGGCACCGGCAAGTCGACGCACATCGAGCAGGTGGCCGCGCGGCTCAACTGGCCGATGATCCGGGTCAACCTCGACAGCCACGTCTCGCGCATCGACCTGGTCGGCAAGGACGCGATCGTGCTGAAGGAGGGCCGCCAGGTCACCGAGTTCCGCGAAGGCATCCTGCCCTGGTGCATCCAGCGGCCGATGGCGCTGGTGTTCGACGAGTACGACGCCGGCCGCCCGGACGTGATGTTCGTGATCCAGCGGGTGCTGGAGGCGCAGGGCAAGCTGACGCTGCTGGACCAGAACCGGGTGATCCGGCCGAACAGCCTCTTCAGGCTGTTCTCGACCACCAACACCATCGGGCTGGGCGACACGACGGGGCTCTACCACGGCACCCAGCAGATCAACCAAGGCCAGATGGACCGCTGGTCGATCGTCACCACGCTCAACTACCTGGCGCATGACGTCGAGGGCGAGATCGTGCTGGCCAAGGCGCCGAACTACGCCAAGAGCCCCGAGGGCCGGCGCACCATCGCCGCCATGGTCCGCGTCGCCGACATGACCCGCAACGCCTTCATGAACGGCGACATCTCGACAGTGATGAGCCCGCGGACGGTGATCACCTGGGCGCAGAACGCCGAGATCTTCGCCGGCGACATCGCGCTCGGCTTCCGGCTGACCTTCCTCAACAAGTGTGACGAGCTGGAGCGGCCGACCGTGGCCGAGTTCTTCCAGCGCGCCTTCGGCGGCGACCTGCCGGAGAGCGCGGCGCGCGTGCGGGTGGTGTGAGCGCCGCCTGCTGACATCGGCCGCGCCGGGTCACCGCTAAGCTCGTGAGTTGCGGATCGTCAGCACTGCTCCGCCGCGAGGATGAGACCTGACCCGCTCCGACGCCGCCATTGCCGCTGACGCGCTCGCGCTCCACGCCGGCGGCAGCGTGAGCGCCTGTTCGCTGACTGCGGCTACGACCTGGGCGCCGTCAGGGCCTGCATCGAAGCCCACCGGCGCGACTTCCCCTACCTGTGCGGGCCGAAGATCGCCAACTACTGGCTCTACGTGATGTCGTCCTACATGGACTGGCCGGTCGTCGGCCGCGCGGCCCTGTCGGTCGCGCCCGATCGGCACGTCGTCGCCGCGTCGATCCAGCTCGGCCTCGTCGAGGCCGGCGCCCGCGAGGCGTCGCTGCCGCTGGCCGTGGCCGATCGCTGGAGCGAGGCGCTCGCGGGGGCGCCGTTGCTGCCGATCGACCTGCACACGGCGGCACGGCGATGGCCTTGGCGAGCGCGTTCTGGCTCATCCCGATCGGCAGCAGGAACTCTTCCAGCAGGATTTCACCGGGCGTCGGGTTGTGAAGCGCCGAAGCGTCAGGCGTGATAGTCGCAGATCTCGACATCCTCGGCTTCTCCGTCGATCCAGGGGCCAGCCTAGCCAACTTCGTTCTCGCTCGCGAAGGGACGAGGTTTTGACCACGGAAAACACGAAAAACACGGACGGGGTGCGTCAGTCTCCACCTTTCAATGTCATCCCGGAGAGCCCGCCGTGAGGCGGGACTCATCCGGGATCTACTTCCAACGGCGGTGCTGAGGAGATTCCGGATGACTCCTCCCGGATCAAGTCCGGGAGGGTCTCCGGGATGACATGGGAGGGTGGCGGCTGACGCGCCCCGTCCGTGTTTTTCGTGTTTTCCGTGGCCAAAAAACCTGAGCCCGCTTATGCGGTGCTCGGCAATCGACTTATGCCGCCGCCGCCCTTCGCCGGACGATCTGCGCGGACTTCTCGTCGCGGGCGAGGCCGCAGAATTGGGCGGCGATCTCCAGGAAGGCCTTGGCGCGCACCGGATCGACGCCGTCGTCGGCGTGGATGTCGGCCAGCACCTCCTCGACGTAGGTGTCGAGGCGCTGTTCCAGGCCCTCCAGGGCCTTGGCGCGGGCGGAGGCGAAGCCGCCGGCGGTGGCGCTGGAGCGGACCTCGCTCATGAAGGTCAGCAGCGTCGCGGCCTTCTCGACCTGGGCCAGGTCGGGCTCGTGGGTGAGGCGCGGCACGCCGCGCTGGGTGCGCGGCCCGACCCGCACGGTCTGCAGCGGCAGCGCCTGGGCGACCGCGGCGTCGGTGGCCTTCAGGTGGGTCTCGATGGTGGCCGCCAGGGTCTTCTTCTGCCGCGCCAGGCGCCGGCCCCAGGCCCCGTCCGGCGTCAGGCCGAACGACTGCTCCAGCTCGGCGATCTCGGTGGTGGCGAGGTGCACTGCCTGCGCCGCGGCATTGGCCGCCTGGCGTCCGGCGGTGGCCTTGAAGGCGGTGACCTCGCCCAGGCGCCGCTCGATGTCGGCCAGCACCCGCTCGCCGAACCCGGCCAGCTCGGAGCCGGAGACGTAGGCCTCGTTCGGCCGGTCCATGACCCCGGAGATGATCCGCAGGATCAGCCAAGGCTCCGCCAGGTGGGCGGCCAGCATCTCGAAGAAGCGCGGGCCGGCGTCGTCGGAGACGCCCACCGCGTCGCGGTAGGCGAGGCGCAGCTTGGCGGCCTTCTCGCTGGTCATGCGGCCCAGCCACTCGGGCATCTGGTCGAGCGCCCGGCGGGTCACCGGGGCGATGTCGAGGCAGGCGGCGAACGAGGCGCGCCCGCCGCCCTGGTCGGCGGCGGTCGCGGCGGCTTCGAAGGGCCCCTCGCCGCGGCGGATGCCTTCGGCGGCCATGGCGCAGAGCTGGTCGAACAGCTCCGGCGAGGAGTCCGGCCCGCCCCAGCGGCGCGACAGCGCCTTGGCGGCGATGGCCTTCTCTGGCGCCTGCTGCTTCAGCGCCTTCCACAGCATCGAGAGCGCCCGCGGCGGAAAGTTGAGGCCGCTGAACGGCCCCGGGATCGCGCACAGCGGCGCCACCGGCGAGAACACCAGGTTGCGCGCCCGCCGGTCCACCGCCTCGGCGTCGACCATCTGGTGCACCTGGGTCAGCGACTCGTCGTGCTTGCGGTCTGACGACAGCGCCAGCGACAGGCTCTGGATGACGGCGTCAGGGGCTTGCTCGATCAGGGCTCTGACCAGCGCCAGCTTGACGTCGGACATATGGGTCATGCGGTCCCGCTCCGGACGCAGCCGCATCCATTTTTGAGGATCGGGCGGAGGGGTTAAGACTTTGCCAAGGATAAGCTGGGCCGTCAGGCCTCGGCCCGCGGCAAATTGAGCGTCGCCTTCAGCCCGCCCAAGGCCGAATCCGCCAGCGTCAGCTCGCCGCCGTAGGCGCGGGCCAGCTCATCGACGATGGAAAGGCCGAGCCCGGAGCCCGGCGCGGTCTCGTCGAGCCGCGCGCCGCGCTGCAACACCTCGCCGCGGTCCTTGGCCGCCAGGCCCGGGCCGTCGTCCTCGATGGTGAGGGTGAGCCGCGCCGCCGCGGCTGGCTGGGCGTCGACCCGCACGCGCGCCCGGCACCACTTGCAGGCGTTCTCCATCACGTTGCCGGCCAGCTCCTGCAGGTCCTGCCGCTCGCCGTGGAAGTAGAGGTCGTCGGGGGCGCGCCAGTCCACCTCCACGCCCTTGTGGCGGTAGATGCGCTCCAGCGTCAGCGCCAGCTCCTCCAGCACCGGCGCCAGCGCGGTGCGCTCGCCGCCGCCCTGCGGCCGGGCGGCGGCCCGGGCGCGGCGCAGGTGGTGGTCGACCTGCTCGCGCATCGCGTCGGCCTGGCGGGCGACCACCTCGGCGAGCGGGCCGGGCCGGGCCTGCGCCTCGGCGGCCATCACCGTCAGCGGCGTCTTCAGCGCGTGGGCGAGGTTGCCGACGTGGGTGCGCTGGCGCTCGACGACCTCCTGGTTGTGGGCGACGAGGGCGTTGAGCTCGCTGGCCAGCGGCTCCAGCTCGGCCGGATAGTCGCCGCCGACGCGGCCGGTCTTGCCGGTGCGAACAGCGGCCACCTCGCGGCGCAGCAGGAACAGCGGCCGCAGGCCCACGCGCACCTGCAGCACCACGCCGGCGATCAGCATCGCCAGCAGCACCGCCAGCGCCGCCGCCGTCGAGGTGGCGAAGGTGCGGATGTTGGAGTCGATCGGCGAGCGGTCCTGCGCGACCAGGTAGATGATCGGGTCCTTCACGCCGGTGATGCGCACCTCCTCGGCGCCGATGCGCACCGGTTCCTCGCGGATCGGCTGGCCGGCCGGGGCGGTCGGATCGTTGGTCGAGGCCGGGCCGAGACCATCGTAGAAGACCGGCTTGCCCGGCGCCCGCGTCAGCGCCGCGGCGCCGCCGGGCGGCAGGGCTATGTCCGAGGCGTCCCACAGGGACCGCGAGCGGGCGATCGATTTGAAGCCGCCCGTGACGTCGGCCAGCTCCCAGTATTTGCCCGAATAGGCCTGCGTGGTCCGCTCATCGGTCAGCGCCGGGGCGGCGACGTCGCCGGTGTCGTCGACCGAGGTCCCGGCGATCAGGTCGATCAGATCCTGCGAGAGCCGGTCGTCGAACTCGGCGGTGGAGCGCTGGGCGAAGAACACCGAAAGGGCGACGCCGCCGGCCAGCAGCACCACGGCGCTCAGCACCGCGTGCAGCACCACCAGGCGGCGCACCAGCGACGGCTGGCGCCCGGGGCGCGGCGGCGGGACCCGCTCGGCAGGCCCGGACGCGGCGGCCGCATCCGCCAGGGCCGGCAGCGGCGCGTCGGCCAACGCCTCGCCCGGACTCACGCGCCCGCCTGCTCGCCCTCGAGCGCGACCAGCCGGTAGCCGAGCCCGCGCACGGTCTCGATGCGCTCGGCCCCTACCTTCTTGCGCAGCCGCCCGACGAACACCTCGATGGTGTTGGAGTCGCGGTCGAAGTCCTGGTCGTAGAGGTGCTCGACCAGCTCGGTACGGCTGATCACCCGGCCCTGGTGCATCATCAGGTAGTGCAGCAGCCGGTATTCCAGCGAGGTCAGCCGCAGCGGCTCGCCGTTGACGGTGGCGCGGGCGGCGCGCGGGTCGAGCCGCAGCGCGCCGCACTCCAGGCTGGGCGCGGCGTGGCCGGCCGAGCGGCGCAGCAGCGCCCGCAGCCGCGCGAGCAGCTCCTCGGTGTGGAACGGCTTGGTCAGGTAGTCGTCGGCCCCGGCGTCGAAGCCGGCCACCTTCTCGCTCCAGGCGCCGCGGGCGGTGAGGATCAGCACCGGCGTCGCCACGTTGGCGCGCCGCCAGCGCTCCAGCACCGTGACGCCGTCGACCTTCGGCAGGCCGAGGTCGAGCACGATGGCGTCGTAGGGCTCGGTCTCGCCGAGGAAGTGGGCCTCCTCGCCGTCCGGGGCGTAGTCGATGGCGTAGCCGGCGTCGCCCAGCGCCGCCTTCAGCTGGCGCGCCAGGTCGGGATCGTCTTCGACAACGAGAATGCGCATGATCGGGCCTTCAGCCTCCGCTCAAGATGGCCCCGGTCACCGCGTCGATCAAATAATCCACGCGCCGTCCGTTCTGGGTCATCCAACGCACCCGATAGATCGGCCGATCCCCCTGGTATTCCAGGCCGGCGTCAAGCTCGCGGCCAGGGCCGCGGGCGCGGATCTTGGCGATCACGCGGGGCAATGGCATCAGTTTGCGTTGCCGCACGCCCTGGCGCACCTCGTCCTGCTGCAACCGCCAGTCCGCGCCCAGCGAGTTGGGCTTGGGCGCGGGAGGCGGCGGCGGCTGCGGGGCTTGGGCGCACGCGCCGTCGGCCGCGAGCAGGCTCACGGCGAAGACGGCGGCGGCGATGGCGGCGAAGCTTCGCTGCATGACCCGTCCCGTATGGCGTCGCCGCTGAATAGGGGCTGAATGTTGCGTTGGGTTTGCGGCGGCCCCGTGCAAGCCCAGGACGCTCAAGCCCAGGATGCTCAAGCCCAGGATGCTCAAGCCTTGCGACGCGGCGCGTAGGGGCGATCCTTGCGCCATTCCTCGGCGAACTTGATCAGCTCCGGGTCGGGCTTGTCCGGCAAGGTGACCACCAGGCGCGCCATCAGGTCGCCGCGCCGCCCGAGCGGCCCCGGCATGCCCTTGCCCTTCAGCCTGAGCGTCGAGCCGGAGTTGGAGCCGGGCGGGATCGACAGCGTCACCGGCCCGTCCGGCGTCGGCGCCTCGACCTTGCCGCCCAGCACCGCGTCAGGCGCCGACACCGGCAGCTCCATGGTGAGGTTCTCGCCCTCGCGGCGGAAGATCGGGTGCGGACGGATGGCCAGCTCGATCAGCGCGTCGCCCGGCCCGGCGCGGCCCGGCGAGCCCTGGCCCTTCAGCCGCAGCGTCTGGCCGTCGGACGCGCCCTTAGGGATGCTGACCTCCAGCGTGCGCCCGTCGGAGAAGGCCAGGCGCCGCTTGGCGCCGGCGATCGCCTCCTCGAGGTCGATCTCCAGGCGGGCGCGGATATCGCCGCCGCGCTGGGGCGGGAAGCCGCCGAAGCCGCCGCCGCCGCGCCCGCCACGGCCCCCGAACATCTCGCCGAGGATGTCGCCCAGGTCGACGCCCTCGAACTCGGTCGCGCCCGGGCCGGGCCGAAAGCCGCCCTGGCCGAACGGAT